>CAIPTD010000030.1 GCA_903867885.1 uncultured Ferrovum sp.
AAATTTGCTGGTCTCCCTTTAGATGCGAATGAGCGGGGTAAACAAACCCGCTTTTTAGCCTCGCGTGGTTTCAGCTTTGAGGTGATCCGCGATGTGTTGGCTGGGGCAGGTTCTTCATCACTCTCTCTCTGAAGGGTGCGATGATTTTGCTACGTTGGATACAACCCTTGCTAAGCGTGCTCGCAAAGTCTCCAAATCTTCGCCACCTGTTGTGACAATTTGGAAAAGTTTTTAAGGAATGACGGGATAATTCGGCTCAACCCTTAGCATCTAGAGCGCGGATGCGATAACCTTCATGCTTTGAACTTTTAATTAAACCTGGTTCGGAGATTCCGGCTAGGCCCTGCGCCCATGAAATCCTCTGAAATTCGCGACCGTTTCCTCAAATACTTCGAACGTCAGGGCCACACCATTGTGAGCTCTAGCGCATTGATTCCCGGCAATGACCCCACACTGTTGTTCACTAATGCAGGGATGGTGCAGTTTAAGGACGTCTTCCTGGGACAGGATAAACGCCCTTATGTGCGGGCTACGAGCTCGCAGCGCTGTGTGCGTGCCGGCGGTAAACACAACGATTTAGAGAATGTGGGGTATACCGCTCGCCACCACACCTTCTTTGAGATGTTGGGTAACTTTAGTTTTGGTGACTACTTTAAGCGCGATGCCATTCGTTTCGGCTGGGAGTTTTTGACGGGTGAGTTAAAGCTTCCTGTTGAGAAGCTCTGGGTCACGGTGTATGCCGAAGATGATGAGGCAGCGAATATTTGGTTGAAAGAGGTGGGCGTAGCCCCTGATCGTTTAATACGCATCGCGACCAGCGACAACTTCTGGCAAATGGGTGACACCGGTCCTTGTGGCCCTTGTACTGAAATTTTTTACGATCATGGTCCTGAGATTCCCGGGGGGCCCCCAGGAAGCCCTGATGCGGATGGCGATCGTTATATCGAAATTTGGAATCTCGTGTTCATGCAATACAACCGCGATGAAGCGGGAGTATTGCATCCCTTGCCCAAGCCCTCTGTCGATACGGGAATGGGTCTAGAACGCATTTCTGCAGTGATGCAGGGCGTGCACAGCAACTACGAGATCGATCTCTTTCAAGCGCTCATTAAAGCGGCTGCGCGGGCCACAGGCAATCAAGATCTCGAATCCAACTCATTGAAGGTCATTGCCGACCACATTCGCGCCTGTTCGTTCTTGGTATGTGATGGGGTGATCCCTAGCAATGAAGGGCGAGGTTATGTGCTGCGCCGTATTATTCGTAGGGCGATTCGCCATGGCTACAAACTTGGTCAATCAAAACCTTTCTTTTATTCAATAGTGGCCGACTTGGCTGAAGCGATGGGGGCTGCGTATCCTGAGCTCTTAGCCGCCCAAGCCAAGATCGCGGATGTATTGAAAACAGAAGAAGAACGTTTTGCTGAAACGCTTGAGCACGGCATGGGTGTGCTTGAAGCCGCCATGAAAAAAGAAGATCGCATGCTTGATGGCGAGACGGTATTCCGTCTGTATGACACCTTTGGCTTCCCGATTGATCTGACGGCCGATATCGCGCGCGAGCGGGGCTTCAATGTGGATCTGGCAGGGTTTGAGCAAGCCATGGAGCAGCAGCGCGATCGTGCCCGGGCTGCGGGTAAATTTACCGCGCAAGGTAAGGTGAGCTACGAAGGTCAGGCAACAGATTTCCAAGGTTATGATTCGCTGCAGGTTGCTGGGCAAGTCTTGGCTATTTATAAAGATGGCAGTGCGGTGAATCATTTGTCACGGGGCGAGGCGGGCGTCATTGTTTTAGATCGCACCCCCTTTTATGCTGAGTCTGGTGGGCAGGTGGGTGATCAGGGTGAGTTAGTGGGGACGCAGGGCACCTTTACAGTGAGCGATACCCTAAAAATTCAAGCAGATGTGTTTGGTCATCATGGGGTACTCGAGACTGGAACCATCACGCTGGGTGACCATGTTGAATCCTCTGTGAATGCTTCACTGCGCGAGCGCGCAGCCTATAACCATTCAGCAACCCACCTTTTGCATGCTGCTTTACGTAAGGTGCTGGGTGATCATGTCGCCCAAAAAGGTTCGCTCGTGGATGCAACGCGAACACGTTTCGATTTCTCGCATGGCAAACCCCTAAGTGCGCGCGAGATCACTGCCATTGAGCAGTTGGTGAATCAAGAAATTCGCCGCAATCATCCTGTGGATGTCAGTGTGATGCATTACGACGATGCCATCAAAAAAGGCGCTATGGCTTTATTTGGAGAGAAATATGGCGATGAAGTGCGCGTGATTAAGATGGGCGAATTTTCTACTGAATTATGTGGTGGTACCCACGTGCATCGCTCGGGCGATATGGGTGTGTTTCGTGTAATCGGCGAATCGGGTGTGGCCGCAGGTATTCGCAGAATTGAAGCCACCACCGGTGAGAGTGCATTGACCTTAATGCAGCATGAGCGTGAGGAATTATTGGGCATGGCTGATCTATTAAAAAGCCAACCCAATGAGATTCGCCTGAAGCTAGGCCAAACCTTAGAGCATATGCGTGCTTTGGAAAAAGAACTCACCCGTTTGAAATCTAAAATGGCAGCCAGTGATAGCGCTGATTTGGTCAACCAAGCGATTGATGTGAACGGCGTGAAACTTTTAGTGGCCACCCTTCCCGGCGCGGACAACCGCGTGATGCGAGAAACACTGGATGCTTTGAAATCCAAACTAGGCAGTGCAGCGATTGTGTTAGCCAGTGATGCCGATGGCAAGGTGGCGCTGATTGCGGGCGTGACGGCAGATCTGACCGCGCGTATTAAGGCGGGAGAACTGGTGAATCATGTGGCGACTCAAGTAGGCGGTAAAGGCGGTGGGCGCCCGGATATGGCGCAGGCTGGAGGCACTGATTTGGCTGCTCTGCCTGCTGCGATGGCTTCCGTCTCTGCTTGGATTGAAGGCCGCGTCTAATGCCCATATCTTAAGGGGGTTTTGATGCGCCGCACCATCAAGGCTGTGCTTTGATTTAAGATAGGGATAACAAGGTCTTTAATCAGAGGGTGGCGTATGAGTTCGCATAAATTGGTGATTCGCAAAGTAGCCGTGCTCGGTGCAGGCGTGATGGGAGCGCAAATCGCTGCGCATTGCGCCAACGCAGATATACCGGTTCTCCTTTTTGATCTTGGGGCAAAGGAAGGCGAGCCAAATGCGCTGATTGATAAAGCCATAGCCAACCTTCTAAAGCAAGAGCCCGCACCTTTTACTGAACCTGCGCGAGTCAGCGCGCTGAGTGCCGCCAATTACGATCATGATCTTTCACGACTCGCTGAATGTGATTTGATTATTGAAGCTATTGCAGAGCGCATGGATTGGAAGCGCGATCTGTATGCAAAAGTAGCGCCCTATTTGAAGCCCGATACTATTTTTGCTTCGAATACATCGGGACTGTCAATCACCACATTGGCCGAGCAATTACCTGAAGCGATGCGCAGCCATTTTTGTGGAGTGCATTTCTTTAATCCGCCGCGCTATATGTCGCTGCTGGAATTGATTCCCACACATTTCACTTCGCCTGATTTGATGGATGCCTTAGAAACATGGTGTACGACTCGATTGGGTAAGAATGTGCTCCGCGCTAAAGATACGCCCAACTTCATTGCGAATCGTGTGGGGATTTTTTCTTTGCTGGCGGTGATGCATCACACTGAAAAATTCCAGTTAGGTTTTGATGTAGTCGATGCACTGACAGGCCCAAAAATTGGCCGTGCTAAAAGTGCCACCTATCGAACAGCCGATGTCGTGGGCCTGGATACCATGGCGCATGTAGTGAGAACAATGGACACCACCCTTACGCCCGAGAGTGATCCGTGGCATGCCCACTTTGGACAGCCGCACTGGCTCAGTGACTTGATCGCTAAAGGTGTGCTGGGACAAAAAACCAAGGCCGGTGTATTTAAGAAAGTCGAAAAAGATATCCATGTATTAGATCTTGCTACGCAAGAATACAGGCCCTCTAGAGCAGACCTAGAACCAGAGATCGCTGAGATTTTGGCGATCAAATCACTGGATGCGAGATTTACCGCATTGCGTGCCAGCAGTCATCCTCAAGCGCAGTTTCTCTGGGCGATCTTTAGAGATCTTTTCCATTATTGCGCCTATCACCTAGGCACGATTGCCGACTCCACCCAGGAAATTGATTGCGCTTTGCGTTGGGGGTTTGCATGGACGATGGGGCCGTTTGAAATCTGGCAGGCAGCGGGATGGAAAACAATTGCACAAGCGATTCAGGAGGATATTCAAGCAGGCAAAGCGATGAGCACAACGCCTTTACCCGCATGGGTGTTTGAAGTGGAGGCGGCCCATAGTGCTGCGGGCTCTTGGGCCCCCAATTACAAAGTCTGGAAGCCACGCTCTACCTTGCCTGTGTATGCTCGCCAACTCTTGCCGGAACGCTTGCTAGGAGAAACGCTCCCTAGTCATGGTGAAACACTTTGGGAAAACGGCGATGCGAAAGATGGTGTGCGTGTATGGATGTTGCCGCATCTTGATAAGCAAATTGGAATTATTTCCTTCAAAAGCAAAATGCATAGCGCCAGTGCGCTGGTGCTAGAAGGCTTGATTGCAGCGATTGAATATGCTGAAAACCATTTAGATGGCGTGGTGCTATGGAATGATGGCGGGCTCTTTTCTGTGGGAGCCAATCTGAAAGAAGTGCTTGCAGGGTGCCAGGCTGGTGCCTATGAGCAACTGGATAAAATGATTGTGCGTTTTCAGCAGGCCTCTTTTGCTTTGCGCTACGCCCAAGTGCCAACTGTAGCAGCGGTTCAAGGCATGGCCTTGGGGGGAGGCTGTGAATTTTTGATGCATGCTCAACATCGGGTGTTTGCACTGGAGT
>CAIPTD010000031.1 GCA_903867885.1 uncultured Ferrovum sp.
ACCGAGGCGCTTCCCCCGCTAATGGATGGCGTTGATTCGGTACCGATTGTGCCTAGCAATGTGGGTGAATTCGAGCTAGTAAATGTTGTTGAGCGATCGTATGTTTTGCTAACAGTCAGACTGAGCACTTTTGGGGTAATGCTTGCCGATACGGTGCCCCCAGTGAGGGTGTAGTTTGCGTTATCGAGGGTTAGGGTATTAGTTGAAAAAGAGGTAAATGTGCCAACGTTAGCGCTGGATACCGAGGCGCTTCCCCCGCTAATGGATGGCGTTGATTCGGTACCGATTGTGCCTAGCAATGTGGGTGAATTCGAGCTAGTAAATGTTGTTGAGCGATCGTATGTTTTGCTAACAGTCAAATTCAGAACTTTAGGATTGATTGTTCCAGTTGAATCGCTGGAGGTCGCGGTGGCGTAAACGGCTGAGCTTGTAGAACTGGTGTCAGAGTCTAGAGTGTTGAATGTAGTGATTACAGAAGTTAGATTGCTCGCAGCATTTTTGCTTGTGAATTGTTGGGTTTGGGTGGTGACCTCCGAACTTGTTTGAAGCCCAATGACTGTGGGAGCGGCGCCGGTTGATGCCGCGGTGGAGCCATCGTAGATTTTGCTATCGGAGTTGGCGAAGAAGCGCAGGGGCATGTGTAAAAGTACATCTGTTGAATTGATATTGACGAAACCGCTACTTACTCCCAGATCATACATCGAAGTGGTGGAATAACTGGCACTGCATGCAAAACAACCAGAAGTAGTATCGTCTAGCGCCACTAAATTTTTGCTTGTTCCGTAAGTAATTCCTGCCGTAACTGTGCCGCTGGCATAGGAATTAGTGTAGGTTCCTTCAATGCCTAACCCAGATGTTGGATCAACATAATGAGAAGATTGGGTATTCCACCCAATTAAACCTCCTGCATAACCTGAATCGCTTGTGGTCTCATTCACAGCTACATTTCCAGTTGCATAGCTTAAATCAATCTTGCCGCCCTCATTAATTCCAACTAATCCGCCTGCGTATCCGGTATCGGTTGCAGTGACTGCGCCTGCAGCATAGGTATACTGAACTGAACCGCCATAGCCATTATTGTTGAGTTGATTGTTACCAACTAAGCCTCCCACCACATTTCCCCCTACCGCTCCCTGCGCGTAGGCATAAGAAATATAGCCTGAGTTTTGCCCCACTAAACCGCCTGCAGTGCCAGATGATGAGGCGGTGACTGCACCGGTTGCATAAGCGTGACTGATGAGTCCTGTAACTGCAGTTCCATCACTATCAGTACTGAGGTTTTGTCCTACTAATCCTCCCACCACATCCGAACCGGTCACCGTTCCCTTGGCAAAACTTGAATCAATGATGCCATCGTTGTTGAAGCCCACTAGACCACCCACATTGTCTGAAGTGGTAATGGTTGAGGTGACGGGTATTGAGGTAAAACTATTTGTAATGGTTCCAGTATTGGTTCCGACCAACCCCCCTATATTGACAGCTGAAGAGCTAGAAACAGAGGCGCTATTGGTGCAGGTAGATGAGGTGCATGCAACGACAAAACTGTTGTTGATGGAGCCTGCATTGGTTCCAGCAATGGCACCCACCGAGGCAGAAACATTTGTACTGGAACTGCTAATAATTGGGGCAACTAAGCCCACATTTTGGATTGTTCCACTGTTATAGCCAAAAAGGCCGACATCGGGCAGAGCTGAATTGATCGTAAGATTGGAAATCTTGTTGCCCAAACCTTCCAATACGCCAGTAAAAGGCAAACTATTCGTACCGATTGGAATGAACGCCCCCAGAGAAGAAGAAATCAGCGATGAAGCATTAATGTTTGCGCCTAGGGCATAGTAACCAGCAAGCGAAGTACTCGTTTGGTTGGCGCTTAATTGGCTGAGAAGTGCTGCCGGGGTAGTAATCACAGTGTAATAGATAGGTGAACTATCGCTGTATCCCTGAGTTGCAAAAGAGAAAGAATCCGCAGAAGGACTCAGGTTGCTAGGAAGCGTAATGGGCGCATTGACATAGTAGTTTCCCACTCCACCTTGCCCATATTTCAGAAATAGGCTTGCTGCTCCGCTTCCTGCCAGAGGGGCGTTGACATTGATATCGCCCGAAGCGTTTAGGGTAAGAGTATTTGCAGACCAAGCAACGAGATCATTGACATTAATGTTGCCGTTTCCCGTATTGGGTAAACTGCTACCAGATGATTGATTACATCCTGTTGTTATGCACGACCCTGTAGTTGAAATTTCTACTGAGGTGGAGCCAAGCAAAGTGGAGAGTTCCGCTCCACTGATATCTCCGCCGCTTGCCGCTATATTGTAGTCATCCGGATCGATGAGCCAGGTGCCTTGTTTGCCATAAGGGGCGGCAGTGGTAATTTTAGTACCGTTGGCTACTTTGACATGGGCTGCACTGGTTTCAATGAAACCGCCATTGCCACTCTTGGGTGCGCTCGCATCCAATTTGCCCGCTACATTCAGGGTGCCTGATTGCATATCACCTAATAGGCGAATGGTGCCATTTCTGTTTTCAACGGTCTGCGCTTGGATAGTGCCGGTATTGTTCACTGCAGTTTGAAGTAGGTTGCCTGCCGCTTGGGTGGTAAGGAGTACATTGCCCCCATCAGCTTGAATCACCCCACCGTTTTGAACAAGCGCATTGGCAACACCAGTATCAATTTTCACGCTGAGTAAGCCATCTCCCAGAGTCAGCGTCATCGCTTCGCCTGCAGCCAAGGCCACAGAGCCAAGTTTGGCATTGATGGTGCCAGTATTGTTAACCTGAGCACCCAGAAGCGCCACATAAGCCCCATCACTTGCAGTGATCGCCCCTTGGTTGATCACTGACCCTAGCCCGTTGCCAGAAAAGGAATACTTTCCCGACAAAAAGTTTTGATCAGAGAGGCTCAGCGTTGAGGCTACAAGGCCACCCACATTCACCGATGCCGAAGGGGCAAATAAAATGCCATTGGGATTAATCAGAAAAACTTTTCCGTTGGCATTTAAATTTCCGAAAATCGATGAGGGGCTCGCGCCGACTACCCGATTCAATGCAATAGCGCTGGAATTGGGCTGAATAAAATTAACATTTTGCCCAACACCAATATTGAAACTATCCCAATTAATGGATGTATTTTGTGAAATTTGGTTGATGGTTGTCGTGCTAGCGGAGCTTGAAACCGTAGCGGATCCTTGCACCACTTTCGCCCCTTGAGGGCTTGTGGCTGCGCTGGGTCCAGCGGCCTCAGCAATCAAGCTGATCAATGCTGCAAGGAACAAACCCATGATCTTGAACTTGCTGAGAATAGGGCTTGTAATCCGTGCCGAACAGATTCCCGTTTTAAGCGAATACGCTCTCACGCAGACAGATTTGTATGCGACTTGCTGAGTAGGGGATTGCATTAAAGTTGTCATATTCAACGGGTTCATCTATGCCTCTGAGAATTTAAACCATTCTAGGCGATTGCAAGCAGGCCTAAAGCAAAGAAAAGCACAAATAGGGATGGCTTATTCTCGATTAAAGGATGCAGGGTATCTGATACCTTAACGAAATAATTTGAATATTCTTTAAAGAATTTCAGAAATAAGCCGTAATTACGATGTGCCCGGTTCTTTTGCACCCACTTTATAAAATATTGCACTGCTAACTTTGAGCTTGAAACCATGTCGACCGCGATTACTTTTTTAAATCGAACTGCTTACAGCATCAGTACACTGAGTACATCGCAAATTCAGGGTATTACGGCCGCATCTTTTTCTTCGCTTAGCCAAACGCAAATAAGAGGATTCACCGCCCAACAATTAGCGGTGCTTACATCGAGCCAGTTGGCAGCGATGGGGGCTTCTAATCCTGCTCTGATTCAAAACTTAAGTGTGAGCCAGCTTTCTGCTATTTCAACGAACGCAATCTCGGGCTTGACGACCGCTCAGGTGAAAAGTTTTTCTAACGCCCAAATAAGTACTATTTTAAACAGTGCGCAAATCAGTGCCCTCTCTTCCAAACAGCTTCTTGCTTTAAGCTCAAGTCAAGTAGGTGTGCTCACCACCGCGCAATTGTCTGCTTTATCTAGCGCTAAGCTAGATGCGCTCACTACAAGCCAAATCTCTGCCTTATCCTCCCAACAAATTGCTGGTTTAGGCAGCAATTTGGCGCTGCTGACTAATGCTCAGTTGGGCGGATTGAATTCATCAAAACTCAATCTAGGCTTAACGAGTGCGGCAGTGGCCGCTTTCACCACCGCACAACTCAGAGCTTTTACAACCTCACAATTAGCCAATGGGTTTAGTACCGCACAATTAGCCCTATTAGGAACAAACCAATTCAACAGCCTAACAACGAACCAATTAAGGTCTTTAACCACCGCACAGATTTTTAATGGTTTGTCCTCGTCACAAATTTCCGCTCTGAGTACTTCACAAATCGGATCCTTCACGACAACTCAAATTGCTCAGGGTTTGACCACTAACGATATTGCAGGTTTGAGTACAAATCAGATCGCTTCCCTCGGCTCTTCTCAGTTGAATGCCTTAAGCAGCAATCAAATTAATGCAGGTTTGAGCACAACACAGTTTCAAGCATTGACTTCTTCACAAATACTTTCCCTGGCGGCTGCAGGGTTTTCTGGTCTGTCTACCAGTGATTTGGCGGTGATGGGTTCATCAACCATTGCAAGTCTCAGCACAGCCCAGCTTGGGGCCCTCACCTCTTCTCAGATTGCATCTGGGTTGAGTACCAGTCAGCTTGCTGCACTTTCCACAACTCAGTTTCAATCGCTCACTACGGTTGCGATTGCCGGTTTAAGTACCACTCAAGTATCAGGATTGGGTTACGCTCAGCTAGCGGCTTTAAGTACCGCTCAAGTGATAAATGGCTTGAACTCGTCGGATTTTGCGGCATTCAGTTCTTCTCAGATTGGAGCCATCAGTGCCGCCTCATTTGCGCTGTTAAACACTGCGCAAATTGCGGCTATTTCTACGTCCAGCATAAGTGGTTTAACAACCGCTCAGATTAGTGCATTGACCACAGCACAAACCAATGCAGGTTTATCTTCTTCTGATATTGCTCAGCTTTCTTCAAACCAAATTGCTGCGCTGACCTCCACTGATTTTGCAGCTTTAAGTACGAGTCAATTATCGAGCATATCAAGTTCCAATGTGAGTGCTCTGACGTCTTCTCAGTTGGGTACGCTCAGTTCTTCCCAAATAGCAAATGGTTTGTCATCTTCACAGATTGCGGCGTTCAATACTTCTCAACTCCTGGCGCTGACAACTTCGCAGATTGCACAAGGTTTTTCTAATTCAGATTTGACAGCACTGGGTACAAGTCAAATGGCGGGTTTGTCCACCATTCAACTGGCAGCCTTGACAACTAATCAAATTCAAAATGGTTTGTTGGTAAGAGACTTTAACTCGCTCTCTAGTAATCAAGTTCAAGCTTTCACAACAAAGCAGATTGCTCAAGGGCTATCGGCAAGTCAGATTTCTCAGTTTTCCACCAGTACCCTGACTGCATTGAGTACTGCTCAGGTGGCGGGCTTAAGTAGTTCTCAGTTGCTCGCTATCGGCGGTGTGAGTAATCTGGTTCCAGCACTGACCACTCAACAAATTGGTGCATTGAGCAGTCAACAAATTAATACTGCTTTGATTGAGCCACAATTTCTGCATCAAATTTCAAGTACACAAATCGCTGCATTTTCTTCAAATCAAATTGCAGCATTCACTTCCTCCAGTATTCATGAGTTGTATGCAAGCACCATTGCAGGGATTTCGACTTCTGCGATCACGGGTTTGACGAGCACGCAATTATCCGTTTTGTATATTGATTACTATTCTCGTCAGCTGGGTTTGACGTCTTCCCAAATTAGTGGTTTGAACAGCGGCCAAGTATCAGGCTTGACTACAAGTGAAATAGTATCTTTGTCTAGTGCGCAGATTGTAGGTTTCAATACATCAGCGTTTGCTAGCTTATCCAGCGCACAAATTGCTGCAATCTCTGCCTTAGATGTGTTTGAGACATTAACTACTTCAGAAATTGCTTCGTTAACAACCAGCCAGATCAGTTTGGGTGTAACGACAGATCAGTTGCAATATTTGACTTCTGCACAAATTGTTGCGCTTTCCACTGCGGATCTTGCTGTGTTGAGTTCAGATCAGATCGCGGTGATTGGATCACTGGATACCTCTGTGATTCCCGCACTGACCTCTTCACAAATCTCTGCGCTGACAAGCACTCAACTGACTGCGAGTTTTACTACTAATCAGTTTCAGCAATTTACTTCTTCACAGGTCTTTTATTTTTCTTCGTCAGATATTCTGGCGCTCTCTAGCGATCAATTCGGTTCACTTTCAACTTCAGCTATTCCAGGATTATCCAGCACAGCCGTTGCAGCTCTGAGCACAGATCAGGTTGCGGCGATCCCCTCTGCTGATTTTGCGGCTTTTACTTCAACTCAGATTGCTGCGTTGACCTCTGATCAGGTTTCTCTGGGGCTCACTACTTCAGATGTTGCGGCGATCTCCACCTCTGCGATTATTGGACTCACTTCTTCTGCTGTTCAGGGCTTGACCACATCGCCTGTTGATTTATTCAATTCACTTTCGTCCTCCCAATTTGCTGCATTGTCTACATCGGCTATCTCAGCAATAGATTTTACGCAGCTCTCGGCAACCAACACGAGTTACGTCACAGCGTTAACCAATACCCAAATTAGCGCTCTGACTACGAATCAGATTTCAAACCAATTGACATCCTCCGAGATGGCTAGCTTTTCGTCTGCTCAGTTTGGTGCGTTGACTACGGCGGATATTGCAATCCTGACTACCGATATTATAGGCGCGCTGACAACTTCAGAAATCGTGGGATTGACTTCTAACCAAGTTCAAGCGCTTTCAACCGCGCAAATTTCTCTGGGGCTCACTACACAACAGATTGCAGCATTCACGACTGCTGATCTTCAATCCTTCACCTCAAATCAAATTCAAAATGGTTTAACGACTTCTCAAATTGCGGCGCTCACCACCTCGCAGGTTGGAAACCTGACTCAACTTCAAGCGCCTTCGCTGACTTCCAGCCAGTTATCTGCGTTTACCACTGCGCAACAAGTAGTGTTTATGAATAACAGTTCCTTGTATGGTGCAATTTCAGTTAATTATCAAACCTTTGTTTCCCCTATTGTCCTAGACCTCAACGGAAACGGCATTCAAACCACCAGCGTCGATCAAGGGGTCAATTTTGATATTGCAGGGAAGGGTGTCGCGCAACAAACCGGTTGGGTCGCTCAGGGCGAAGGTTTATTAATGTTGGATGCATCCGGGTCGGGTGAGTTAAGCAGCGGTACGCAACTGTTTGGTGAAGGGACGAATCTGGCTAATGGTCAGAAGGCGGTGGATGGTTACCAAGCCCTAGCGGAACTGGATAGCAACAAGGATGGGGTGATTAACGCCAGCGATACAGCGTTCAATCAACTCAAAGTATGGATCGACACCAGTAATCAGAATGGAGTGGCCACGGGCGTCATGGAATCGTTGACCGAGTTGGGTATTAGCCAACTCAATTTGAACGCTCAAGCTTCGACGCAAACCAATAATGGAAACATTGTGGGCTTGGTTTCGAGCTTTAACACAGCCTCAGGCGGGACAGGGCAGATGGCTGACGTTTGGTTTGCAACCAAGACTGCTGGGATTGATTCTAAGGCTTCTTCAGTGGTGACGACCTTCGGTTCTGTTCTATCGGCGAGTGCTTTGAGTGCCAACGTTTCGGGTATGGCTGGGGCGATTTCTAGTTTTAATGCGAGTGTATTGGGTTCAAGTGGAGCAACAAGCGCTTCCTCGTTGTCTTCTGGGGAAGGCGGTCCTGCGAACCTAACTTTATCTGCGCAAGTGGCGTCTGTTTCCAGCGCATTGACCCAGTTCAAGGTGTCAGGTTCACCCTCAGCGGCAATGAATGCGGTGTCTGTGAACGCAGTCAATGCTTCAAACCTCAGCGATCACACTCTCCAAATAAATCCTTTGCTTGTTCCTAAAACCTCAAAATGACCGAGTGATTGCTCGGGTTTTAGGCTCGGGTTTATGCTTTAATAGTGGATCAACAATGTCAAGAAGCGCTGTATCAGGGCTTCTTGACTGCTTACCTATTGACCTCTGAATAAAAAACAACATGATTCTTGAACGCTTTCGCGAGATGTCCCAGGGCACCGTCGCAAAAATTATCTTAGCTCTCATTACCATTCCGTTTGCCTTGTTTGGAGTGGATTACTACTTTAAATCGGGCGGGAGTTCGGACGCCATTGCAAAAGTTGAGGGAAAGTCCATCACCCAACAGGTTTTTAATCAGGTTTTGCAGCAACAGTTAAATGAATTGAAAGAGTCAATGGGTGCCAATGCCCCGGATCCTGCGCAGTTGAATAATCCGCAGATGCGGATGGCAGTATTGCAGAAATTGATTGATCAAACGGTCGTAGAGAAGAGCGCACAATCTTCTGGGCTTCTTGTGTCAGATCAATTGATTGCACAACGCATCGCTGCGATTGATGCGTTTAAGCAAGATGGAAAGTTTTCCCAATCTAATTATGAGCAATTGCTGAAAGCACGGGGCATGACTCCAGTTCGTTTTGAACAAGAATTGCGGGATGAAATGACCTTGCAAATGTTTCAAGAGGGCCTGCTGAATAGTTCTGTGGTGTCGCAAGTCAGCCAAGATGCATGGGTGAAGCTGGCCGCTCAGACACGGGAATTGAGTGTAGCTTTGATCTCGCCTGATGCCTTTATCAGCAAGGTTAAATTGGATGATGCCGCAATTCGCGCTTGGTATGACTCGCATATTGACCAATACCGCAATCCTGAGCGTGTGCAACTTCAATATGTGGTTTTAAACACCGACGCGATATCGAAAGATATTGTGATCTCACCGGATGAGGTGAAGAAAGCATTTGATGAACAAAACTCAAAACCGGCCACGACAGGCTCAGATGAGCGCAGAGCTGCGCATATTCTGATTCAGGTTAAGCCTTCCGCTCCCGAAGCCGAACGACAGATTGCGCGAAAAAAAATGGAGCAGATCTTAGCGGAGGTTAAAGCCCATCCCGCTCAATTTGCTCAGCTTGCCCAAAAATATTCACAGGACCCCGGTTCAGCCAAGCAGGGGGGGGACCTGGGCTTTTTTGGCAAAGGGGTGATGGCCAAACCTTTTGAAGAGGCGGTCTTTGCGCTGAATGTCGGAGAGTTGTCAGACATTGTGCAAACTGATTTTGGATATCACATCATTCGTTTGATTGAAGTGAAGGGCACCAAAGGTCGCACATTGGCAGAAGCCACACCCGATCTAACCCGCGAATTACGTAATCAACGTGCCGCCAAAAAGTTTGCTGAAGCTGCTGATAATTTCAGCAACTTAGTCTTTGAACAATCGGGGTCATTGAAGCCAGCGGCCGATGCGCTGAAACTGGAGTTGCAACAAACCCCTTGGATCAGCCGCACTGGTTTGGGGGCCCCTACAGTATTGAATAATGTAAAGTTCATTCAAGCTGCTTTTGCTCAGGAAGTGGTGCGCGATAAGCGCAATACCTCTGCGATTGAAGTGGCGCCCAATACTTTAGTCGCCGCGCGTGCGGTGATTTATGAAGCTGCGACACCTAAACCTTTTGAAGAAGTGAGTGCCGTGATACGCCAGGAGCGAACCCGTGCAGAGGCAGAAAAATTAGCTGAGCAAGCGGGAAAAGATACGCTTGCGGCCTTCTTAGCTGGCAAGACACCTGAGACGGTTTTGACCTTTAGTTCTCCATCAAACCTCACCAGACAGACTGTGTCAGGCGTAATGCCTACAGAGTTGGTTGACCCCGCTTTTAAGGTTGATCCCGCTAAATTACCGGGCTATGCGGGAGCGGCCTTGCCTGGAAAGGGCTTTGGTGTGGTCAGAGTGAGTAAGGTAGCAGATGGAGAGGCATTGACGGGCGACATGAGCAAACAGGCTGCTGCTGCCTTACGTTCGCGGGTTGAGCAAGAAGAGACAGCGGCTACGGTTGCTAGCCTGCGCCGCTCAGCCAGCATCACCATCACTAAGAATGCGCTAGATGCGCCTACAAGGGCATCGCAGGATTAGATTTTTTAATCCCTGTTGCTCATGAATGGGAGAGGTTCTGAATAAAGCTGGGTTATCCCGCCATTCCGCCCACGGTGCTAGAGAAACCAGAATCTACATGCAGTATTTCTCCCGTCACCCCGGCTGCCATGTTGCTCATCAGGAAAAGTGCGGCATTGCCTACATCTTCAATGGTCACGTTACGGCGAAGCGGGGCGGTTTGCTCCACAAAGTTCAAGATTTTTCCGAAGCCACCAATACCGGCTGCCGCTAGGGTTTTAATGGGGCCGGCCGAAATACCATTGATGCGAATGCCTTTTGGCCCCAGACTTTGCGCCAGATATCGTACATTGGCTTCTAAGCTGGCTTTGGCTAAGCCCATCACGTTGTAATTCACGATAGAGCGTTCTGCGCCAAGATAAGAAAGGGTGAGCAGGGAACCATTGCGACCCTCCATCATCTGTAGTCCCCCCTTAGCGAGTGCAGCTAAGCTATAAGAGCTGACATCATGCGCAATACGGAAGGCTTCGCGATTAACCGATTCCAGATAATCCCCTGCCAAGGCCTCGCGAGGGGCAAAGGCGATGGAATGCACGATTCCATCTAGCCCATCCCAGTGCTTTCCTAATTCAGAAAAGAGTTGCGCGATCTCTTCATCTTTGGATACATCACAAGGCAATACAGGGCAATCACCGAATTCGGCGCCGAGTTTAATGACGCGATCTTTTACGGCATCACCTTGATAAGTGAAGGCAAGTTCAGCGCCTGCTCTATGCATCGCTTGCGCAATGCCATACGCTATAGAACGATTGCTTAATAATCCTGTGATCAGGATCTTTTTACCCTGCATGATGGTCATTGGCCTGTCTCCCTCTTGAAAGCATTTTTGCAACTAATAAAACACGCATGATAACCGATCCCACTTTTTCACAGAGGCCCAAGCTTATTTTAGTGCTTGCCCTTGTTCGTCATTGGTTGCGTAACCATCTCATATTATTAGGATTTTTGATGGGTTTATGCCTGTGTGCGGGGGTTCGCGCAGATGAGCAAGAGCCCCCAGCTAATCGGGTATTGCGTATCTCTTCCTCTACTGCAGAAACCACCCTAGACCCGGTAGGTATTCAAGATTTGTACTCCGCCAAACTGGCCAGCGTGTTGTTTGAGGGGGTGCTGACCTATGACTATTTGGCTCGCCCCGCTAAGCTTGTTCCGCTCCTGGCAGAGGGCATGCCGGACATAACCGATGGCGGAAAAACATGGATTATTCATCTTAAAAAAAATATTCGCTTTGCACCTGATCCTGCGTTTAAGGGCAAAGAACGCACTGTTCAAGCCTCAGACCTTGCTTTCACCTTGTTCCGTTTGCTGGATCCGGCTTTGCATTCGCCCTTTAGCTTTTTATTGGAAGGCAAGTTAGTCGGTTTAGATGATCTTGCAAAACGTGCGCGTGATAGCAAACAACCCTATGACTACAAAGCAAAAATACCCGGTATAGAAGTGATCGATGAGTGGACGTTACGCTTAAGATTGAATGCCCCCGATGCTAATTTTGGGCACGCTTTGGCTCAACCTAATTTAGGTGTGATTGCTCCAGAGGTTGTGGCGTTTTATGGTGAACAAATCGGTTCTCACCCCGTGGGAACAGGGCCTTATTTTGTAAAGCGTTGGGTACGTGGGTCTGCTATGACCTTGGATCGCAATCCCCATTATCGTCAGCGCCCTTGGGCCTTTGATCCAGGCAGTGATCCTGCTAGCCTAAAAGTGGTGGAAGAGATGCGAGGAAAAATGATTCCGGCCATTCCACGCATTGAGATCAAAATTATTCCTGAGGCGCAATCGGCTTGGTTGGCTTTTCGTCGCGGAGAAACGGATTTGATTGATCTGCCCAGCAAGCTCTCACCGGTTGCTTTAAGCCATGGGAAGTTGAATGCAGACCTGGTGCAGCAGGGCATTCAACATGAGATTGCAGTTGAACCCGAAATCATAGGTAATTACCTCAATCTGCAAGACCCGATGGTCGGCGGAATGGATCCTGCGCACATTGCCTTGCGCCGGGCGATTTTAATGTCGTCAGACGATGAGGCCATGATCCGTGTGATCCGTAAAGGGCAGGCGGTGCGCTTGTCTTATCCGGTTCCTCCCGGGGTATTGGGACATGACTCCAAATATAAATCGATGTTGCCTTATGACCCCATTGCTGCCAATGCCCTGCTGGATGGATATGGGTTTAAACGCGCTGCGGATGGCTTACGCAGGCAACCCGATGGAAGCCCTTTGGTCGTGCGCTATTGGCGCACCAATGAAGGGGAAAGCCGCGATATGGAGGAACTGGCGAAGCGCGGGATAGACCAGTTGCATATTCGGTTTGAGGGTCATGCCGTGCCTTTCCCCGATCTACTGAAAGCAGAGCGCAGTTGTCAGGTGATGATGCGGCAGTTTGCATGGATTGCCGACTACCCTGATGGGGATGACTTTATGCAGTTGTTCTATGGCCCCAATGTTCACGCGAATAATGTATTTTGTTTTCAGGATGCCGAATGGGATCGTTTGTATCAAGAATCCGTTGCCTTAGGTCCTGGAGAAAAGCGCGATCAGCTGTATCAAAAAATGGCGCGGATGGTGGAAATGTATGGAGTCATGAAAATATCACATGCGCGATTGCATCATGAGCTTTTGCAAGCCAAGGTCATGGGCTTTCACATTTCAACCATTGCGTCCGTGGCGGAATGGCCCTATTTGGATTTGAGATAAACAACGATGGCTGCCTATTTCTTTCAACGCCTCTTGCAAATGATCCCCACCTTGTTTGGGGTGATCCTATTGGTTTTTTTGCTCTTTAATTGGGTGGGAGGGGACCCGGCCTATGTGCTGGCGGGTAAATTTAGTAACCCCGAAGATATCGCCAACATTCGCCGGCAACTTGGGCTAGATCAGCCTTTGTACATCCAGTTTGGGATTTTTTTGCGTCAGGTGCTGACCTTTGATTATGGATTGAGTTGGTCTACTCAAGAGCCCGTGTCGCATATCTTTTTAACGCGCTTGGGGCCTTCTATTGCCCTGTTACTGCCTATGCTGATCCTGGAAACCTTCATCGGTATAGCCATTGCGTTGGCTGTGGCTTATGTAAGAGATTCTTGGATAGATCGCACGCTCACGCTGACCACCACCGCTGCGATGTCTATCAGCCTGCTGATTTACATTATTGTAGGTCAATATTTTTTTGCTTTTGTCTTGGGTTGGTTTCCCGTTCAGGGCTGGGCGAATCACGGCCAAAGTTGGCTACGCTATGCGGTGTTACCCATTTTGTTGGGGCTTGCAGTGAGTCTTGCCCCCGCTATTCGCTTGTATCGCACGTTTATTCTGGAAGAAATGGGGCAGGATTATGTGCGCACCGCGCGCGCAAAAGGCTTGAGCGAAACGCGCGTGATGCTGGTGCATGTCCTGCGCAATGCTTCTATTCCCATCATCACGAATGTGCTGAGCAGCTTACCTGGCCTGTTGATTGGGGCTTTTTTATTAGAACGTTTTTTTTCGATCCCTGGAATTGGTCGAGAAGTCATTATGGCGGTAGAGCGCAGCGATTTCCCGGTCATCAAGGCAATCACTGTTTCTGTGGCAACGGCGACAATGGTTTTTAATCTCTTGGCAGACTGCGCATATCAATGGGTAGATCCTCGGGTGAAACTATCATGAGTGAACGTATTGCCTACTCTACGAAAGCGCGCCATGAGGGACCCAAAAGCCTGGCTTCCATTGCTTGGGCTAGGATATGCCGTAATCCGCTTGGGCTTTTTTCTCTTGGCGTGGTGGGGTTTTTTTTAATCACCATTCTGGCTTCCGCTTCAGGTTTGATTGCCCAAGACTGGGATACGCAATACGCCGTGAGTTTTGCCCCCCCTGGCTTGATGGGGGCCCAGCAAGAAGCCATACCAGATGAAGTCATCTCTGGAACCATCCCGCCGCATTCCGGAATGCTTGATCCCATAGAGATGTATGGGCTTAAAGATCCGCTTCAACCCGTGCTGGACCAGTTAAAAGATCAACAGTTACAAGATGCATCTCTTCGCGCGCAGCTACCCATCCTGGCGCGTTCTCCCACCCTTTTTTTAGGGGCAGATAAATGGGGGCGCAGCGTTGCACTCAAAGTCATCAAAGGCGCCGAAACTTCAGTTTTAGTGGGCATGGCATCTGCATTGTTAGCGACGCTAATTGGAACGCTACTAGGCGCATTTGCAGGCTATTTGGGCAGCTGGGTAGATGCATTCATTGAATGGTTATATGGCGTCTTCACAGCCATTCCCTATTTGCTGCTGGTATTTGCGATTGCAGCAGTGCTGCAGCAAAAGGGTGTCTTCACCATTATTTTGATTTTGGGGCTTACTGGTTGGACGGGGGTGTATCGGCTGATCCGTGCGGAGTACCTTAAACATAAAGTCAGGGAATATGTTCAGGCTGCACAGGCAATTGGGGCCTCTGACGCAAGAAGAATGTTTGTGCATATCCTGCCCAATGTTTCGCATGTGATCTTGGTACAGCTCTCGCAGCAAGTGGTGAACTTTATCAAAGCGGAGGTGATTTTGAGCTTTTTAGGCTTTGGGGTTCCTGTGGATGTCGTGTCCTGGGGGTCCATACTCAACGAGACACCGAATGAGCTTATTTTGGGCTACGGTTGGCAGCTGATGACCTGCGGGCTGGCCATGGCGATATTGGTGACCGCTTTTGCTCTGTTTACCGATGCCTTACGCGATGCCCTGGATCCGAGAATGAAATCATGAAAATGCTGCTGGATATTTCTCAGTTGCGCGTGAGCTTCCGCCAAGAGAATGGGGAGTGGCGTGAAGCCTTGCACGGTGTTTCTTTTCAGGTTCCAGAATCTGGAGTTGTGGCTTTAGTCGGTGAATCGGGTAGTGGTAAGTCTGTAAGCTCATTAGCAATCATGGGTCTTTTGCCTGCTAGTAGCAGTCGCATTGAGTCGGGAAGTTCAGTGTGTTTTTCTGGGCGAGATCTGCTCTCCTTGTCTTCTAGTGAGCGCCGCCAGCTCTGTGGAACAGACATTGCGATGGTGTTTCAAGAACCCATGAGTAGCCTGAATCCGGTTTTTAAAGCGGGAGATCAAGTCGCTGAAATGTTGCGCTTGCATGAAGGCATGTCTCGATCCCAAGCCTTAGAACGCACCCAGGAGTTATTTGTTGAGGTGGGTTTACCAGAACCAGGACAAAAACTCAGGTGCTATCCCCACATGCTTTCTGGCGGGCAACAACAAAGGGTCATGATTGCCATGGCTTTGGCCTGTAAGCCTAAATTGCTGATTGCAGATGAGCCCACTACGGCGCTGGATGTCACGATTCAAAGGCAGATATTAGATCTGCTCGCTGATCTCAGATCCCGTTATCAAATGGCTTTGCTGTTTATTACCCATGATTTGGGGGTGGTGAGCGATATTGCTGAACATGTGGTGGTGATGCGCGAAGGTGTGGTGAGAGAGCAGGGGCCGGCCTCAAATGTGCTTCAATTCCCTCAAGATGCTTATACGCAGGCCCTGCTGGCTTGCCGCCCTCCTTTGCATGGCAGGCCATTGCGCTTGCCGCAAGTGGAAGACTTCATGGGTGCTTCGCCACTAGTCATCCGATCTGGGGGCCAAACAAGTCCTGAAAATAAGGAAGATCAGCACGAAAACAAACCTTTGGTTCAGCAAGCAGCACCTGACGTGAACTTACAAAGCCTTGCAACAAATCAGACGCCCCCCCCGGTTTTATTGAACGTCACTGGCCTAAGTAAAACCTTTCAGCTTCGCCAAGGGCTATGGAATGTCAGGGCGTTTGATGCAGTGAAGAACGTGAGCTTTACCTTGAATCGGGGGGAAACATTAGGGATTGTCGGCGAGTCAGGCTGTGGAAAAACCACCCTAGGATTGGCTTTAATGCGCTTGCACCTCCCCACTGCGGGAAAGGTGTTGTTTGATGGGGTGGATCTTTCTTCGCTCAGTGATACGCAATGGCAGCCCTTTAGAAAGCGAATTCAAATTGTGTTCCAAAATCCCTACGCCTCCTTGAATCCGCGCTTTACGGTTGCCCAAATTCTGATGGAACCCTTGCGCATTCATCAAATGGGTTTGAATGAGAACGAACGTTTAAATCGGGCCATACAACTGATGGAACAAGTGGGCTTGCCCGCAGATTCTCTGAATCGTTACCCTCATGCATTCTCGGGGGGGCAGCGCCAACGCATCGCCATTGCCCGTTGTTTGGCGTTGAATCCTGAACTGCTGATTCTAGATGAATCTGTTTCAGCCTTGGATGTGTCAGTGCAAGCACAAGTTTTGAATTTGCTGAAAGACCTTCAAATCAAACTGGGTATCGCCTATCTTTTCATTTCGCATGATTTAGCAGTGGTGCGTTACCTATCCGACCGGGTTTTAGTCATGAATGCGGGCGAAGTAGTAGAAGAAGTCAGCGCGGATGGATTGTTTGATGGCGGTCAGCATCACCCCTACACCCAGCGCCTATTGGCCTCGATTCCAGGGGGGTGCAGTGAATTGAGGCCGCAGCGGCAATCGCTAGAATAGGGCGTACAGGCTGTAACAAGATCAAACCTTGACCCACGCTTTATCACAAAGGTAGACTAAGCAGAATCCTAAGTAAAATCATGGAGTTTCATGAGAAAATGCATTAATTTTTTAGCGCTGATCTTAGCGCTACCGTTTGTGTTTGTGGTTACAGCTTCTGCCGCTGAATCGTGGTCTCCTCAGCCTTCTATGTTGGCGCTATCCAACGTTGAACAGTATCAGCACACTATAGCGGTGAGTGAAGTGAATTCTGTTCGGCCTTCTGATGCGATCGCCAGCAGCAGTCGCGCTGAAGCTTATCCCTTAGATATCTCCCGCGATATTCCAGGCTTAGGCGGTGATCGTCAGCCAGTGAATAGTATGTCTGGCGCGATTCCGTCCAATTTGATAGATAGTGTTCGGGGTTCTGATCCATCACGGCCTTATGCCGACCTATGGGATCGAATTCGTGATGGTTTCCAGATGCAAGATCTGGAAGGCCCGCGTGTGGTGCGCCAAGTGGAATGGTTTGAAGCGCATCCCGACTACATGTATCGCGTGGTGGATCGCAGCAGAAAATATCTGTTTTTTATTGTAGAAGAAGTTCAAAAGCGCGGTATGCCCAGTGAAATTGCCCTACTTCCTATAGTGGAAAGCGCGTTTGATCCGCAGGCCTTATCTTCGGCCAGTGCCTCTGGCATGTGGCAATTTATTCCTTCTACAGGCAAATCCTTTGGTTTAAGGCAGAACTGGTGGTACGACGGTCGCAGAGATATTGTTGCCGCCACTAACAGTGCGCTCGATTATCTTGAAAAACTGCATAGCCAATTTGGGGCATGGGATTTGGCATTAGCGGCTTACAATTGCGGCGAAGGCGCATTGGCTAGAGCGATTGAGCACAATCGTCGCCTTGGCCAACCTACCTCTTACGCAAGCTTAAACTTGCCTGAGGAAACCCGAAACTATGTGCCAAAACTCATTGCGGCCAAGCAAATTGTTGCTGATCCCATCGCACATGGCTTGAGCTTGTTGCCAGTATCGGATTCCCCGTACTTTGCGGCGGTTACGACGACAAAGCATGTTGATCTGGCAGTAGCCGCGCGCTTTGCCAACCTGTCTGAAGCCGATTTTCTGGCGCTCAACCCAGGGTACAACCGCCCTTTAATTCTGGAGCAGGGTGAAAAAACAATTCTGGTTCCCGTTGCGAACGCTGAAACCTTTAGAGCACGATTGAATGATCCAGAAGCAAAACTGGTTTCTTGGCGCACGCACCGCTTAAAGCGCGGTGAAAACTTTGCCACCGTAGCGAGTCAGTTTGGTATGAGCATCGATGAGCTCAAGCGGGTAAATGGTATTGCTGCTCATCGTCGGGTAGCAGGTGGCGGAGCAATTCTGGTCCGTGACGCACACGCTGATGAAGGGGATTTAGATGCAGCCGCACCGATGGAGGCCGAAACCCCACCACTAATGGAAACTATTACCTTTAGTCATCGGGTGAAACGGGGTGAGAGTTTGGCGAGTATTGCGCGTCGATACAATATTAGTATCGGTAGCTTGAGGACATGGAATCGAATCAGTCCCAACCAAGGTGCCCGTGTGGGCCAGCTATTAGTGATGCACCGAAGTGCTGAGATTGGAGAGCCCTCATTGAAAGAAGGCTTGTCCGATGCTTCAATTATTTCCAGCTCTTCTCCCGCACCCCTCAAATCGCCCCTGGCTCCGTCCTCTTCACACTCCACTCCAGCGAAGGCTCCCGCCATAGTGCCTTCAACTAGAGTGAATCAAACGGCAAAAAGCAAAAAATCTATTGCCGATGTCAAAGCAGTGAAACCTCTCCCCTCTGCCGCAAAAAAAAAGGTAAATTGATTTAAATGCAGGTTGCGTCTCACTATGAGTTGATTTTAGGCGGAGGCTGCTTTTGGTGTCTTGACCCCATCTTTCATCGTTTGAAAGGATTGGCGTTGGCTGAGTCGGGATATTGTGGTGGGCATGTGATCCACCCCACTTACCAGCAAGTCTGCGAGGGAACAACTGGACATGCTGAGGCGCTGAGGCTTCGTTTTGACCCTCAAGTGTTGAGTTTAGATACGGTTTTGAGCGTGTTTTTTACTTTTCATGATCCCACTACCCTTAACCGCCAGGGCCATGACATCGGAACGCAGTATCGCTCCGTCATTTTTTATCGTGATGAAGCAGAAAAAACACGGATCAAAGAGATCATGAATCGCCTTGAAGCCACCGGGATTTGGCCCAATAAATGGGTGACAAGTCTTGAGCCGATGGCACCCTTTTATCCCGCTGAAGACTATCATCAGCGTTACTTTGAAACCCATGGCCATACCGGCTATTGCGCAGGGGTGATTGCGCCTAAAGTTGCAAAGTTGCGGGCGCATTATGCAGCATTGTTAGTCCCGGACGCTTAAAACTGTTCCCGAAACTCAACCATTTTTGGGTGCATCAAGCCCACTAAAAAAGCCCAAGAACCAGAAATTCACGGGCTTTTTTTGTGAGGCTGATGAGTTGGGACTGTGCTCAAACCTTGAATTGATTTTTCCATTCGCGCAGCGCGGTGAATACCGCAAGCTCGTTGGGTAGGGGGCTTTGTTTCCAGATTTCTGCACTGGCTTTGAGGCCGGGTTGATGGGCGCGCAAAAAGGGATTGGTGGCACGTTCTTCGCTGAGCAATGCGGGGATGGTCGCTTCACCTCTGGCACGTCGGGCGTGTTCTCGCTTTCCACGTTCAATGAGTGCGGTGTTGTCTGGGTCAACGGTCATGGCAAAGGCCAAGTTTGATAGGGTGTATTCATGGGCGCAATGCACATAAAATTCTCCCGGTAGCTGGGCAATTCTATGCAGTGAATCTAGCATCTGAGCGGGCGTCCCTTCAAATAATCGGCCGCATCCCATGGCAAAAAGCGTATCCCCGCAGAACAAGCGATTTTGCCAGACATAGGCCACATGCCCAGCGGTATGGCCCGCTACGGACATCACTCGGAATTCCCCTGCCGCAAGACTGAGCGTATTACCATCAAAAACGGCATGGGTACGGCCGGGTATGGCTTCATCAGGAGGGCCGTAAACGTCAATGTCTCCATAAGCCGCTAGAAGGGCTTGAACGCCCCCGACATGATCGGCATGATGGTGGGTGCAGAGTATGGCGGTTAATCTGAGCCGATGGGTGTCTAGGCATGCTTGGATAGGGGCAGCGTCACCCGGGTCGACGACAATGGCTTCCTCCCCGTTTTGAATAACCCACAGGTAATTATCCTGAAATGCGGGTACGGTGAGAACGGCCCATGGCTGATTACCAGAGGGTGTATGCATGGTTTGAAATACCAGTAAAAATGACTTGTCTTGTCGCACACTAGCATGAAGCGGTTAAACTGCGAAAATGTATTCAGCTACGCTTACAAATTGGTTCCAAACTCCACTCGGCGCAGACATGATGATGCGCGAGCAGGCCATTCTGGACAGTATTCTTGCAGATATTTTTGGTTTTCATGCGCTACAGGTGGGCTTGCCTGATTTCCCTTTGTTGCGGGCGAGTCGCATGTCCCATCATATGGTGCTCGCTGAGATCTCACCTGCTCAGTTCATTGCCTTGCCTCAGGAAATGCCGATTGCCAGTCAGAGTATTGATCTGGTGGTGTTAGCCCATGTTTTGGAGTTTGCCGAAAGCCCGCATGCCATTCTGCGAGAGGTTGAGCGCATCTTAGTCCCTGAGGGACGTGTCATTATTACTGGGTTTAACCCCTGGAGCTTATGGGGCCTGCGCCAATCTTTGGATTTACGGCGAAATCATCATCCCTGGGATGGGCATTTTATTTCCTTGCCGCGCGTGAAAGATTGGCTGAATTTACTGAATTTAGAAGTGAATGCGGGGCGTTTATGGGGATATGGTCTGCCGGTTCAAAGCCCTGCCTGGCGTACACGTTTTGAATTTCTTGAAAAAATGGGAGATCGCTGGTGGGGAGTGGCAGGAGGAGTCTATATGCTTGAGGCCGTGAAACGCGTCGCAGGCATGCGATTGGTGCAAAGACTCTCTCTTAAACAGGCTGCTGCATTTAGAATGCCGGGTCTGACTGTTCCTCATCGTTCATCTTCTTTCCATCGTGACCCCCCATGAATGCCCCCTCATGAATGCCCCCCAGGATACTCTTCTTCAAGATGGCACAAAAACGGAGCCCTCTGGTGCCCTAGAGTCAGGGCAGGGTGCCGTCATTTTGTATGCTGATGGCGCGTGCCGCGGCAACCCTGGCCCCGGGGGTTGGGGGGCTTTGCTGCAACATGGCAGCAAAGAGCGAGAGCTCTATGGTGGAGAATCGATGACCACCAATAATCGTATGGAATTGCGGGCGGTGATTGAAGGCTTGAAGGCACTGAAGCGACCGTGTTTGGTTCAGGTGTTTACTGACTCGCAATATGTACAAAAAGGAATCTCTGAGTGGATTAAAGCTTGGAAGGCGCGGGGTTGGCTAACGGCGGATCGCAAGCCTGTGAAGAACGCTGACCTGTGGCACGAACTTGAAAGTGCAGCTGAACCGCATCAAGTGAGTTGGCACTGGGTAAAAGGACACGCAGGACATCCGGGCAATGAACGCGCCGATGCCTTGGCGAATAGGGGAATTGATGTCGCTACCTAATCATCAAGATCAAAATACCCCTCAGCGATTTGTGGTGTTGGATACAGAAACAACTGGGCTGGAGCCCAGCCAGGGAAACCGTATTATTGAGGTAGCAGGGGTCGAAATTCTGGGCAGGCGCTTAAGCGGTGAAAGCTTTCATGCTTACCTCAATCCTAATAGAGAGAGCGAACCCGGCGCTTTAGAAAAACATGGTCTCACATCAGAGTTTTTATCGGATAAACCCACTTTCACTGAAGTGGCAGATCATTTGATTGAATTCATCCGTGGCGCCGTATTGATTATTCATAACGCACCCTTTGATGTGGGTTTTCTAAATCATGAATTTCGTCTGAGTAATCGGCCTGTATTGTCTGAAGTATGTCCGCCCCCGATGGATAGCTTATTGATGGCAAGGGAATTACATCCTGGAAAACGAAATACCTTAGATGCCTTGTGTGAACGTTATGGCGTAGACAATTCCCGCCGCACTTATCACGGCGCATTGCTGGATGCCGAATTGCTGGCCGATGTGTATCTCGCGATGACGCGAGGACAAGAATCCCTTGTGATGGATTTAGAACCTACCCAAGCCGCTTCGCTGATCGAAGATGCATCGGGAGTTCGGCGCGCGATTCCTTTGCTGATTGTGCCTGCAAGTGCTGAAGAATTAGATGAACACGCCAAGATATTGGCGGGACTGGACAAGGCATCCAAAGGGGAGTGTATTTGGTTGCATCAGTACACTTCAAAGTCACAGGGATAAAAAAGCTTGTAACAGATGGATTACCAAGTGCCGGGAAATTGCTATAATCTCGGTCATGTAAAATTTAAGCGTCCATGATTTCTCTTAACAAAGAGATCAGATGCATTCAAAAGAGACTAGAGCCAATGAAAAAACAACTGCTGACCCTGGGGATTCTTGCTGTCTTGTCTGGTGGTGCTTTCGCTGAGGGTGTCACGGCTTCTGCTGCTGCCGGTAAAGCTAAAAATGCAATGTGTCAGGGGTGTCATGGCCAGCCAGGTTGGCGCACAGCATTCCCTGAGGTGTACTCCGTTCCCAAGTTGGGCGGTCAAAATCCCATTTATATTGTTGCCGCATTGAAAGAATACAAGAGTGGCGAGCGTGCCAACTCCACTATGCAAGCGATCGCCGCTGGTTTAACAGATCAAGATATGCTCAACCTCGCTGCGTATTACGCTGAAAAGAAATAATCTAGGAGCCTGCCCTCATGTCTCGTACTTTCTCATCACTCGTTCTTACTTTAGGTTTGCTTGGTGCAGTTGCTGCTCAGGCTTCAGGAAACGCTGCTAAAGGCGAAGAAAAAGCCAAAGCTGTCTGTGCTGCTTGCCACGGCGCACATGGGGAAAGCGCTGGCCCAGACTTTCCTAAATTGGCGGGTCAGCCTGCTGATTACCTTGAGCATGCATTGAAGCATTACAAAGGGGGGGTGCGTCGGAAGAACGCCATCATGATGGGTATGGCTGCAGGTTTGTCAGAGCAAGACATGGCCGATTTGGCTGCATACTTCTCTTCTCAAGAAGCCGGTCTGTACACCAAGTACTAAGTCTGTTTATCTCTGCCCCGGACGCGCTGTAAATAAGCAGCGCCGTCTGGTGGTAAGCCCGTTCTCTGGCTTTCCCAAATCGTTTCTGCCAGTGCATCGATGACACGATGATCTGCCTCATGCAAATCCATTCCATCCAGCATGAGTTTTTTATATTCAGCCTGTAAGCCCGGGGGCTGATCAATCCCCAGTTGTTCCAAAATTGCTAAATGCAAAGATAAATGTAGAAAAGGATTGGTTTCGCCCTGCTCGGGTGTCCAGTCTTTATCGCGGTAGCGTTGTGGGCTAGATAAAACGGCATGATATTCAGGATGGCGGGCAATGATTTGCCAAGCCTGATCTTCAAGGGGGGTGCGCGGAAGGCGTTCGCTTTCCTTGCGCCAAACCTCAAAGAAAAAATCGCGTGCTTGTTCTCGTGAAGGATTAAACATTATGGCCGCCCTCGCTTGGATTTTTCAGCAACTGGGCCAGAGGCTCGAGCTTGAGTGCGCTTGGGGACATCGGGTTCGAGCAGGCTTGGGGTCTTTGTTTTGAATTCACATAAATCTGCAATCAGGCAGTTGGGACAATCGGGCTTACGGGCCTTGCAAATATATCGCCCATGCAAAATCAGCCAATGATGAGCATCACGCTTAAAGTCATCGGGTACATGCTTAAGTAGTTTGAGTTCGACTTCTAAGGGCGTTTTGCCTGGGGCAATATTCGTACGGTTTGAGACCCTGAAGATATGCGTATCTACCGCAATCGTGGGCTCGCCGAAAGCGGTATTTAATACGACGTTGGCGGTCTTTCTGCCCACGCCAGGCAGGGCTTCGAGGGCTTCGCGGTTTTGCGGGACTTGGCTATCGTGATGGGAAATCAGCAATCTACAGGTCTCAATCAAATGCTTGGCTTTAGAGCGAAATAAGCCGATGGTTTGAATAAAAGGGATGAGCCCTTGTTCACCGAGTGCGAAGATGGCTTTAGGGGTATTGGCTTTGGGGAACAGCTTACGCGTGGCGGCATTCACGCTGATGTCAGTGGCTTGAGCCGAGAGCAAAACCGCTGCCAGTAATTCAAATGGCGAGCTGAAGTTCAGTTCGGTTGTAGGCTTGGGATTGACCGCGCGTAAACGACTAAAAATTTCTCGGCGTTTTAAGGGGTTCATGCGGTTTTACTTTTTCTGGCTTGCATGGCGGCGCGCGCCTTGGCGATCATGGCGGCCCGGCGTTCGGCACGGTTCTGATCATGCACTCGTTTTGATCGGCGCATTTCTTGACGCCAGAGATGCACTTGATAGCGCGCTCTGCTGAGGGCTGGGTCAGGCAGGACCCATTGATCAGAAGGGGGCAACATCTCAATGCAGTCTACGGGACAGCTTGCTAAGCACAGATCACAGCCTGTGCAGTCTTCTGTGATGACGGTATGCATCCAGCGGCGTGCACCTAAAATGGCATCGACAGGACAAGCTGGAAGGCAGCGAGCGCATCCTATGCAATCCTCTTCACGGATGTGGGCCACTTGAATAGGACGATGAGGATGAAAAAGGGGAAGGGGGGGCTGCTTGAGTAGCTGGGCTATTTTATCGATGACCTCTTGCCCACCGGGTTCGCAGCGGTTGATTGGTATTTCGCCTTGAGCGACGGCCTCTGCATAAGGGCGGCAAGCGGGATAAGCACAACGCGTGCATTGCGTTTGAGGAAGCAATGCATCGATCGCATCAATCAGGTTTTTATTCTGAAGTTCAGTCAAGGGCGCGGCAAATCTCATCAATGAGCGTGGGGCCTCGATAAATCAAACCGGTATAGATTTGAATCAGACTTGCGCCGGCATCAAGGGCTGCTTTAGCAGAATCTGCATCTGAAATTCCGCCCACTCCAATGATAGGCAGTTTTCCACCTAATCGCTTATGCAGGGCTTGGATCACGGCAAGCGCGCGCGCGCGCACAGGTCGGCCACTTAGCCCCCCCGTTTCTTGGCTATGCGCTAAGCCCTTGACTTCATCACGCGACAAGGTGGTATTCGTGGCGATGACCGCATCCATTTTTTCGCTGAGCAGAATATCGGCAATATCATCTAACTCTGCTTCTGAAAGATCGGGCGCAATTTTGACGGCAATAGGCGTGTGCCGACCTTGGCTGCGGCCACATTCATCGCGGAGTGAAGCGAGCGCGCCTAGCAAGGCTTTAAGCTCTGATGCCCCTTGCAATTTGCGTAAGTTTTGCGTGTTGGGTGAAGAAATATTTACCGTGACATAGGAGGCCAAACCCTGCACCCGCTTGAAGGCACTGAGATAGTCCTCTGCAGCGCGCTCTATGGGCGTATCGAAGTTCTTCCCAATATTGATTCCAAGAATACCTTGATGTTTACAGGAGCGAATATTGGATAGAAGGGCATCGACTCCTTGATTATTAAATCCCATCCGGTTAATGAGTGCTTCTGCCTCCGGTAAACGGAATAGGCGCGGTTTGGGATTGCCCGATTGCGGGCGTGGGGTAACCGTACCCACCTCAAGAAAACCGAATCCAAGGGCAGCCAGACCAGGAATATGGGCAGCATTTTTATCAAGACCTGCAGCAAGCCCCACAGGGTTAGGGAAACTCAATCCCATGACCGTTCGGGGAGTCAGTTGTTGGCTAGACAGAGGGGGCTTAAGTATTCCGAGTTTTGCCGCCAAGCCCAGGCTGTTGAGCGCGAGATCGTGGGCATATTCAGGGTCAAGCGCGAATAAAAAGCGGCGGGCTAATTTATACACTTTCGCTAGGTTCACTCTGTGTGGTGGGTGCTATGTTCAGATGAGAGGGGGCGGGGGTGGGTTTCTCAATCTGACGCCAACGCCCCTCTTTAAATCCCTCTAAGGCTTTAAATTGCGACTTATAAGACATCTTGCGACAGGCATGGATAAGGTAGCCTAGATACAAATGCTTTAAGCCCGCACGTAAGCAGTGATCTACCTGCCAGAGCACGTTGTAAACCCCATAGCTGGCCTGATGATCTTCAGGCTCAAAAAAGGTGTACACCGAGGAGAGGCCATCTTGCAGTTCATCAATGATCGAAACCATTTTAAGCACAGCGTGTTCTCTAAATTCAACCATGTAAGTTTGTACATTACTGTGAAGTAAAAAATGGCTGAACTGCTCTTGGCTGTCTTCATCCATCCCTCCGCTGCTGTGCCTTGCCGACTGATAACGCTTATAGAGTTCATAATGGTCTGGCAGAAATCTAAGCGGGAGGGCGGTGGCGACGAGCGAAGAATGATTTCGCCATACTTTGCGTTGTGTTCGGTTGGGTGAAAACGAAGCTACATCGATGCGAACGGGGATACAGGCTTTACAGCGCTCGCAATGTGGGCGGTAGGTGAAAGAGCCAGAGCGGCGAAAACCGGATTCAACTAAACGACTGTATACCTGCGTGTTGATGATGTGCGCAGGCGTGGCCACCTGCGAGCGCGCATCTTGCTCTGGCAGATAGCTACAGGGGTAAGGAGCAGTGGAGTAAAACTGCAGCTTATTGAGCGGCAGGTCATTCATCGATGTCATTGCAAGATTCTAACTCGGCCAGAGAGGATGATGGGGCAGTATTCATTCGCCATAGTTGATCTCTTGCTCCGTTCTTGTGCATGGTCCATGGGCCCAGATGGAAGGGCTGATCGCGATAACGCGCTACCTCTTGCAAAAACTCTTTTCTGGGAATTTCTCTTGCTTTGAGGTACGAGAGATGATCGGTATGCATCTGACAATCCAGAACATGAAAATTATTCAGAAGTAAATGCGCGACGAGATGTGAGAAGGCAATTTTGGACGCATCAGTCCTACGAGAAAACATGGACTCACCAAAAAATAATCCACCCATCGCCACGCCATACAGACCCCCCACGAGTTTTCCTGCACTCCAAGTTTCAAAGGAGTGGGCATAGCCTAAAAGATGTAAGCGTTCATAGGCTTTAACCATTTCAGCATTAATCCAAGTGCTAGCTTGCCCTTCGCGCGGGGCCGCGCAGGATGCGATGACAGCTGAGAAATCATGATCTATCCGCACTTCATAATCGCCATTTCTCAGTGTTTTAAGCAAAGAGCGACTGGGGTGAAACTCTTTAGGATAAAGCACCATGCGAGGATTAGGCGACCACCACAGCGTGGGTTCGCCTTCACTAAACCAAGGGAAAATACCTTGCCGATAAGCAGACAAAAGGCGCTCAGGACTGAGATCCCCACCCGCAGCCAACAAGCCATTGGGTTGATGCAAGGCCGCGCTAGGATGGGGAAAAGGTGAACCGGTTTCAAGCCAAGTGATCAATTCAAGCTCCGTGTTCACCCTCTGTACTGTGTATCCATTCTTTTACAGCAAGGCATGAGGCTTTAAGTGCGATTGATGACACCGCATGCCAAGCGTTTCCCGGAATTTCCTGTAGGTTGCGTTTTCAAATCATCCGCAGCAGAGTGGATGATCACAGCACGCCCTGAAATATTGGGTTCACCTGACAGTTTTAAGCCTTTCACATGAAAATTGAGTATGACTGTGCCATCTGCACCCGCCACAATATTTCCTAAATCGCCCAGATGATGCGGGGCATCCAAACCACCATGCGGCGTGCCTGTAGGGTTGAAATGTGCGCCGGCAGAGAGGGCGTCGGGAGCGCTACAATCGCCGCGCTCATGAACGTGAATGCCATGAGCACCGGGACTTAGGTTCTTCAGGGAAATATCAACCAAAGTGTCCTCTCCTTTTACTACAAAGCGCACGCTCCCACTGACTTGACTGCCCTCGGTTGGCAGCATCGTGGCCACAGCGGTTTCTGTAAGTCCTTCCGTATTGGTCAATTTGAAAGAAGGCATGTCAGGCATGATGCCGCAAGCAGCAAGCGACAAGGTCAGCGAGGCGGCGGTAAGACGGGTAAGGTGAGCATGTCGCATGGCGAATATCCTGTTTTTTAAAGGGCGATCAGTAAATTTTAAAATATTGTATTCACGCGGCAAACCAATGCGCGCGCAAGTTAAAGCCCGTAGTTGAATGGTTCAACTTCAACCCAAGAGCCGGCCTCTATTTTCCCAGCAGACTCTGGCAATCTGATGAAGCAATTTGCTAAGCTCATAGACGAAAGCATACCGGAGCCTTGCTCTCCCGTAGCATTTACTTGCCAATTTGCGTTTTCATCCATCGATAACACGCCTCTCTGAAACTCAAAGCGCCCCGGCATTTTTTTTAGTGCGGTGCGCGTTTGGGCTTTGAGTATGAGGGCGTCAGGAAGCGGATGCCGTCCCTGCAAGCGCATGATGGCTGGGCGCACAATTTGATAAAAGGTCACCATCACAGCAACTGGGTTACCCGGAAGTCCAAAAAAATGTTTGCCCCCGGTAAATTGACCATAGGCAAAAGGGCGCCCGGGCTTAATCGCAATTTTCCAAAAAACAGTACGCCCCAGGCTATCTAGAATCCCTCTCACAAAATCGGCATCTCCAACGGATACCCCTCCGCTGGAAATAATCACATCGGCACATTGGTTGGCGCGTTGAAACGCTTCCTCTAGGGCTTCTGGGCTATCTTTAACAACACCCAGGTCATGCCATTCCACATTGAGTTGCTCTAACATTCCGAATAAAGTGTAGCGATTGCTATCAAATACCTGACCCACTTGAGGGGTATGCCCTAAAGAACATAATTCATCGCCAGTAGAAAAAAAGGCGACACGTAATTTGGGACGCACAGGGACTTCAGCGCAGCCCAGAGAGGCCGCCAGTCCAACGTCGGCAGGGCGAATCAGCCGACCAGCGGGCAGAGCCATTACCTGCGCTTTGAGGTCTTCACCGGGGTGGCGAATATTGGCACCTAATGCGGGAAGGGCATCAGGGCTCAGTGTGAGATGCGTTTTGCTTTCGTCAAGCGTGATGCGCTCTTGCATGACCACTGTATCGGCCTCATTGGGGACGACTGCTCCAGTCATGATGCGCACCGCCGCTCTCTCAGGGAGCGGTCCTTGATACGGATGACCCGCCGCCGAAATGCCAACTATTTTAAGCGCGATGTTTGGGGTGTTTTTCTGATCGTCACAATCTTGCCAGCGGAAGGCATATCCATCCATCGCTGAATTACGATGCGCAGGCACGTCATGCGGGGCAACAAGGTCAGTGGCCAGAACCCGCCCCAAACTGCTTCGAACAGAAACCCATTCCACGCCTTCCGCAGGCGTCATCGCTTGAAGAATACGCTGGCTGGCTTCGGCGATAGAGAGCGAGTTGGGGTCGTAGTCGTCGCAAAAAACGGAATGCGGTGTGGTCATGTTGTGAACAAATCCTGTGAAAAAAGCGCCTTAAGTGTGAGCAGTTCGCTCTGTAATTCCTGCTTATCTTGCAGAGTATCTAGCGCAGCCATGATCAAGGTCAATCATCGTACGGTACTTTTCTCCTCCACTATCAGTCTAGGCCATTAGGCCGATATTCCATGCAGTCCAGTGCGCGGACAATAGCTGGATTGGCGCAACCCTACGCCAAGCTATTTTGGAGCTAAAAGAATGTCTAATTCTTATTCCGCAGTGAGTGAATTAAATTGGATGATTTTGCAATTTGTTCGCGAGTCACTGCTGCGTGATCGACTGGAAGCCTTAAGTGCTTTTCATATTGATGCCTCACTTGCAGACTTATTACTTGAGCTGACCCCGGAGGAGTTGCGGCGCATCGCCTATTCCAAAGTCCTATTGGTGGGCTTGCGCTGGAGAAGATTTTCAGTATGGCACTGTTTAAAAGAATATGCGCAGGGCACGGCCATGGCCTTACCTCAAGCCCTCATTGCAGCTGAAGCAGAGATGTCCTGTGGCTACCAGGCGTGATTTGATCGGACAAATGCACTCGCTAGAGCATGCTGTGCGCTTGCTCAAATTGGGTCTGCGGGTACCTCTGGTGTGTGAAATGACACGGCTATCAGATTGGTTTATTCGCAAGTTGGCCATTGAAGCATGTGGCGAGGCCCCGCCGAAAGGGCAGCTTCCTAACTCTGAACTGTGGTACCTCAGGGGGAGAAATAATTTGCACGCCTCTTTGTTTGTTTCTTTGTATTTTTCGCTTAAAAGAGGCGCGGGTGAAGGGATGGAGCCCTTGCTCGCGGCAAAGCTTTTGATTAAATCATTTGAACAATATCGAACTGTAGTTGAAGCCGCGGGTTTACCCGAAATCTTAACTCCCGATCGCGCTTGGTGGTTAATGAAATCCCTCACGATTCCTCAACTTAAACGTGCCCAATGCCTAGATTGCGAGGGGAATTATTTGGTTCATATTGGCGATTTGGTGTCCATCCATCGCTGTCATCGCTGTGCGGCCTTGCTGAGAGTGCATTGAGATGGATTGCGCGATGAATTCTGTAGATTGGGCCGATACGCGGGTAAAGGGTTTGATGCCGATAAGTCTGATGCCAATGGGGAGGATGTCAGAGGGAGTAGGGCAAGTTGGGAGAGCACAGGCTATGGCGCCCCTTGTGACTGCTTCTACTCAAGCGATGGTATTCCATGCTTTGGGGGGATCGCCAGATTGGTTTAAACGTGTAGTGATTCCGCATATTCGCTATTGGGCGGCGCATGTGTATGGGATCGCCGTGACGATTCAATGCCCGTCCTCAAAAGATTCCGTATTACGCCCTGCCATTGATTACCTGATTGAACAGGGGCTGGGTCTTTTGGAATCTTGGCGCGCCCTCCCTGCCCAATCCCAAGGAACACAGCTCTCTGCGATCTCGCCCGCCACGAAGTTAATGAAGCTGCATCAAGCCATCATTGATGGAATGTGGTGTTTATTGCAAAGCGTCGAGATTAAAGGGCATGACGGGTCGGTCTGGACATTGGGGGACCCGATTCTTCAATCTTGGTTTGAGCAACATGGATACCCGTTCGCCGAACTTCGTTTAAGGGAGAGCGTGAATGAGGATATTTGGATTGAGGCTATTCATGCCTTACTCAACAAAGAGATTTGGGGGCAAAGCCCATCGGGTCGTTGGTTGCCTGCAGCGCCTTATCCTTTATTGCTTTGGCCCTTGGCGGGGAAGGATTTGCAGCACACCTTGCTCGACTTGGGGTACCCCGAGTATTCCACCGAATATTTACGAAGAAGCTTGAAGCAATGGGGCTATACCAACCCCGATTGCTTGTCAGGAGAATTGTTTCCTTGGCTGCGTCCCGACCAGAAAACATTTTTTGGGCTCCGCGCATCTCCTAGGTTGATCGGCCTCTTCCAAGGGGTGAGGGCATGAGGGCATGAGGGCATGAGGGCATGAGGGCATGAGGGCATGAGTTTAACAGGCGATTTTTTTCGATTGGCTTTGCTTGTCGTTCTAACTTTGTTGTGTGTGATCGTCCTGTATTGCTTTATTCATGTTCCCATTCCAGTTGTGTTGCCTGTAATGGTGGGAGTAGGCGCTTTATCTTGGTTTTTACAGAATAAGATCCAGCCGAATAGGGTTCGGCGCTTTCATGCTGCAGGGAATTTCTACGCTTCTTTTGCACAACCCTTTGCGTTTCTGAAGTTTTATTTAGGTAATCAAACTAAAATCGATTCTCATGCGCTTAGCCCAGTACTGATAGGTCATGGCGCCGCGTGGTTAGCTGAACATAGTTACAGCGTGCATGAAGCAAGTGATGCGATGCAGGCTCTGGTGCACACGCCCGCCCGACAAGCACGCCCCAAAAAATTGGGATTTCCTGTCGCGCTGTTATCTCGAAATGGTCTGGCCTTAGGCTCCCCCGGTTCAGGTAAAACCCAGCTGTTGATTTTGCTTGCCCGTGCGGCTCAAGCGCGTGGCGAGTCCGTTTGCTTGATTGATCCGAAGGGTTCAGCACTGTTGTATCAACGCCTGCGAGAGGGTGCGCTAGAGTCTGGGCGTCCTTTTTTTGCACTGATACCGCAACGTGCAGCGGATTCTGTTCACTATGATCCTCTGCGTTATTGCCTAACCGGGACAGACATCGCTTCGCGTTTAATTTCCTTGATGCCAGGAGATCATAATGATGTCTTCAAACATTTTTGTTGGGGCGTAGTCGTGACATTGGCGGAGGCCTGCTTGTTATTAGGCGAACGGCCCAGTATCGCTTTGTTAAGTGTCCTGCTGCCCGAAGCCGGAGCAAGTGTCTTGCCTCGTGTGGAACGCTTGTTGCAAAGGGAGTCCACCTCATTAGCTCGTTCTACTAAAAAGGCGTTGCAAGCCTTAGTGGAGCATGACCGCACCCACTACCAAAAAATGACGGTTCCACTGCGTTCGGTTTTTGAACTGTTATGCAGAGGCTCTCTCGGTCAGGTCTTGGGTGGAATTGCAACACTTGAAAATCATTCAACAGCGCCAGCCCTATCTGGCACTCTTTGGCTAGATATTGCCATCGCGCGCCAACAACAAGCCACGATTTATATTGGTTTAGACGCTTTAGTGAATCCGCCTATCGCAAAAGCCCTTGCTGCTTTGGTTTTAGAGGACATTGCCGCAGATGCCGCTAGAGGCTTGGCCCAGTCCTCAGATCGGCCTGCTCAATTACTTCTGATTGATGAAGCGGGTGAGGTGGCATGTGAAGCGATGCTTCAGTTGCTGGGAAAGGGGCGTGAATGCGGAGTGCAAACTTGGTTTGCTATTCAAACCTTGTCGGACTTGGAATGGCGCCTAGGCAGGGCTGCAGCAGCGCGTGTTGCAGAAGGAAATGCCGGTGCCTGGTTTCTGTTCAGGCAATTAGATGCGGTGAGCCGACGCGAGTCAGAGCGACGATTGGGTACCTTGCCGATCGCTCGTCGCTCTGCTTCTTTGGGTACTTCGTCGATGCGAAGAATGGGGAATCACTATGAGTCTGATTCGGTCAGTGATGGGTTTACCCGTGAGACAGTGCCCCGCATTCCAGAAGCGGTGTTCTCGTGTCTTGAAGACTTGGAATGCTTTGCGCATTTGCCGGACGGAAGTCTGTTTCATTTACGTTTGAACGCTCATTTTTGACCAAGTGATTGTTTGAAATGCAAACATGGATCTGGCCTAGGCAACTTGCTGTATTGGGATGGGTTGTGATTTTACTCGCTCAAGTGTTCTGGCCATTGAGCCCTGATGCGCATGAGTTGAAGATGCAATTCACCTGGATGGTGCAGCACTGGGGGAGCCCCATGGCATTGACTGTCCTGCGCGGGGCAATGCAATTCAATCATATTTTTTTAAAGTCTTATTTTTTGCACGGTTTACACGGTTTACATAGCTGGCTAGATCTTCGTCTTTTTCGCGTGATGTGTGAAGAAGCGGGAATCGTGTCATGGCCATTTATCTTTTGGTTGAAATGGACCGCATTGACGGCCTGGGTGGGCTTACTGAGTACCCTAACTTGGATTGTTCTGCTTGCTATGCAAGTCGTTCAGTCTGGGCCCCTGATGGGGGCAATGCGGCGAGGTGCAGTCATGCACCAACAACCTTGGAATCAAGCACAAAAGTGGCCGATTTGGCGTCGTTCCTTGGGTGTGATTTTTTTATTGAGTTTAGTCTGGTCCTGCATACCCGGGCTGTTGTTCGCTCCTCTTATTGCAGGTATTTGGGTGAGTTTTTCATTTGTATTGTGGTGGCCGTTTTTTGGGTCGCGAGAAGCGTGAATTTATGGTCTTTGTCGATACATCGAAATGGGTGGGGCACTTTTATGATGGCGTTTTGTTGGATTGGGTTGAGAGGGTCGCGTTTGCTGAAGTGGCTTCCTATTTAAATTTATTTGCATGAGTAGTGTGTAATGCCTTTTGCTGAATCCACGTGTTCCCTTAGTTGTTATCGTGTTGCTGAAAAAGTGCTCGATCATCTGATGTCGCCGATCTGCGATGTTTTATCTGATCCTTCAGTCACCGAGATCATGATGAATGCGCCTGACCAAATTTGGATAGAAAAGGGTGGGCAATTGACCAGACTAAGTGCACGTTTGCCGGATCGTGGTGTGACTGCTGCAGTGCGCTTACTCGCCACGCTGTCTGAAACGGTTTCACTAGAAAAAGATGGAACCTTGGAAGGTCATTGGCGCGGTTGGCGCGTGACCGCGGTGTTGCCTCCTGTATCGCGCGACACTCCCTGTCTTTGTTTGCGCAGACATCGGGCTGAGGTTTTAGATTTATCTCAATGGGCAATGCGGCTCTCATTCAATGACAAAAGCAGCGATGCACCAAAGCAGTCTATGGGCTCTAATTCTTTGCAGAGTAGTGCATGCCATGGTTTTCACTCCATTCTCAATCAAGCCCATGGGGTCTTGATCTCTGGCAGTACCGGTTCAGGGAAAACCACTTTTCTGGGGAGTTTGATGGCACAGATTCCTGATTCACCCAGAGTGATTAGCTTAGAAGATACCCCAGAATTGCCGATTGCTTGTTCGCATCAATTAAGGCTAGTGGCGCGTCGAGGGCATTCGTTACGTAGCCTTGTCCGATTGGCTTTGCGCTTACGGCCCGATCGAATTGTGATTGGCGAGGTGAGAGGTGCCGAGGCATTTGACATGCTACAAGCCATGTCTACGGGGCATGCAGCTTGCATGGGTACGATCCATGCTGCAAGCGCCTTGGGTGCGCTCTCTCGTATGGAGCAATTGATCTTAACTGCCGGGCTGGATTGGCCGATTGAGGCCATTCGCTCGCAACTTGCGGAGTGGATCAGGGTGTTGGTGCATCTCAGTCGCGATGTGGGAGGTAGGTTTATACGCGAGGCTTTGTGGGTTGAAGGGGTAGAAAACGGGAAGTATCGGGTGTCGCCTCTGTATTTATCTTGAATGCACTTAATTGACGCATCTTTTATTCAATAGGAGCTTGGTTTTCATGCAGATGGATCATTGTTTAAGGCGCGCAGATCAGCGCTTATTTTTTGTTTCTGTGTTCGCTTCGGTCTTGCTGTGTTGTCCGGTTTTGAGCCTGGCGGCCATGCCCTGGGAGGGGCCGATGTGTGCTGTGGCCAATAGTCTTAAGGGCCAAGTGGCGGTGATGTTAGCTGTGGTCTCCACCATCATGATTGGGGTGATGTTTATGTATTCAGAAACAGGGAGTGCGGTGTCAAAAATTGCTGGCTGGTTGCTGGGTATGTGCTGCGCGCTCAGTGTGGCAAGTGTCATCACAGCCTTATTCCCCAGTGTGTCTTTACCTGGTTGCCTATCGTGAAAAGAGAAACGGCCGTCGCGCGCGTTCTCACAGAGCCTTGTTTGATTCTTGGCGTAGAAAAACCCTTCGCAATTGTGAACTTTACTTTGGCGATGGTGATCGGTGGGGAACTGCATCTGTGGGGTTTTTTGTTGATCAATCTTGCCGTACATCTCACCCTTCGACGTATCACCCGGCGCGATCCTTTTGCCCGGCAAATTTATATTCGTTACAACCTTCAGGGTGATCGTTACATGCCTTGGATTCAAAGCCGATTACGACAAGGTCGTCGGCCCTTTGATGCCGCGTTAGGAGTGTTGTGTTGAGTTCCTCTGGTTATTTTTCACAGCGATCGTTGGCTGAGTTATTACCATGGCTAGCCCTACATAACAATGACATTGTCCTCTGCAAAGACGGCAGCTTATTAGTCTGCTTTGAAGTCACTGGCTTGGATGCCGATGGTATCGATATGGAAATGGCTGGCTTGGCTGCTAACAAGATGGAACAAGCCTTGAAGGTATTGGATAGCCGCTTTACTTTATGGTCCACCATGCTGCGACAACGCAGGCAGGATTATGCTGAAAGTTCTTTTCCGCACCCCATTTCAGCGCGGCTAGATTTCTTACATTCAGAAAGATTTAGAGCGGGGCGACAGTTCCAAAACCGCCATGTCATTTCTTTACTATTTTCTCCGGAATTAGAAGACTATCTCTTGCTTCGTATCTTTGATGCCTTCAGAAAGATGCGATGGTTATCGGCACTCAGAATGGTTTTGCGTCACTTAAATCGTTCCGATCGGTTTGCCGATATTTTGCTTTCTTTAAAAGAACATATCCGCACGCTCGAACCTTTATTGGAAGCTTTTGTAGGAACCTTAGGCGACGTGCAACTCTTGCGCTTACGAGGAACCACCTTACTTGGTTTTTTAAATCAGTGTGCTTCGCTTTCACCGAACGCTTTACCTTTGAAAGATGGGGCACCCCACCTTTTACTCGATGCGCTACTTGGCGATGCAGCCCTTGAAGTGGGTGCAGAGCGCTTGCGTTTTAGTCGTGTTGAGGGCACACGCCATGTTGCAGCGCTGGGTATTAAGGCCTGGCCCGACAGCACCATTCCAGGTTTGATGGATGTGGTATTGGCGATCCCCGCTGAAGTGTGCATCTCTCAGACTTTTCGATTTGTGAGCACAGAGGCTGCTAAGGGGCATATTCAGGCAGTGCAGCGTTTTCACCTTAATCTACAAAAATCAGCCTCGGGTTTTTTGCGAGAAGCTATTTTTGGGGAAGGTAATCAGGTTCAAGACAACACCCGTACGGTATCCGCCAGTGCTGCGCGTGAAGCACTGACTGATCTGGCACAGCACCGCCAAATCTATGGTTATTACAACCTGTCTATGATGGTGTGTTGTGAGCATTTACCGGATCTTGATCCAACAGTCCGATCTATCGCCGGTGTGGTTCGTGAAGCGGGTTTCCAGGTCATTCGTGAAGGGATGCATCTTTTGTCAGCCTGGACCGGGAGTTTACCCGGTCAATGGGCCCAGTTGGTGCGCTGGCATTTTATTCATGCAGGTAATGTAGCTGACTTGTTGCCTTTAAATACCCCCAGCGCAGGTCAATCGATCAATCAGTATTTTTCTGAGCAAATGGGGATGCCATGCCCTGCGCTCAGTGTGTTGCCCGGTCGCGATCAAACCGCTTTTCACTTTAACTTTCATGTGGGGGATCTTGGCCACTGTTTTGTGGTGGGTCCCTCGCGCGCTGGTAAATCGGTATTGGTGAATTTTCTGCTTTCTCAGTTTTTAAGATACCCGGGGGCGCGCGTACTTATTTTTGATAAAGATCGGTCAGCTAAAATCCCTACCTTATTGCAAGGGGGAAGGTACCTTGATCCTGCTCGCGATGAAACGGTGTTCTGTAATCCACTTGTGGCGTTGAATCGTAAAAACGGAAGAGTATGGCTGCGCGGCTGGCTAGAGCGATTGCTCACCCATCGGGCTTATGTGTGGTCAAGTGCCGATGATGTTTTCTTGAATGAAGCTTTAGATTCAATTGAAATTCTTCCGACAGATCATCGTCATCTGAGTACTTTGCAATCTTTGCTCCCGCATCATTTAGCGTCTGAATTAGCCCCTTGGGTGAAAGGGGGTGCCATGGGGGGCTTATTTGATCATGCAGAAGATCATTTTAGTCTGGAAGGTTTGATCTGCATCGAAATGGGCGAATTACTGCATGACGAAGGGGTAGCCCGATTATTTATGGAGTATGCCTTCGAACGTATTGAAGCCCTTTTGCTATCTGAGATCGTTGCCCCCACGGTGATCTATATCGAAGAAGCGTGGTTTATGTTGGCCAACCCCTATTTTAGAGAGCGCATCCGAGATTGGCTAAAAACGCTCCCTAAACGACTTGCCAATTTAGTCATGGCCACACAGTCTTTAGATGATTTGTCTGGAAGCGGCGTGTTTAGCGCCATTGCAGACAACATTCCCACTCGTATTTTTTTGGCGAATAGAAATGCCGTTTCACAATCTCAGCTGTATCGAGATCAATTTGGCTTGAATCACGGGCAAATTCAACGCATTGCGTATGCCGAGCCCAAGCGCCAGTTTTTAGTCGTGCAACCCAGTTCTTCTCGTTTTATTGACCTTTCATTTCCACCAGACATGATTGCGGTTCTTCGCTCTGATCTGAAAGCGCAAGCATTATTTGAAGAAAGCCGTTCGCAGGGTGGGGGTGATTGGGCTGATCGTTATCTGGCCTGCGTAAAAGCGATGGACCACACCAATCAAGAAAAAATCAAGCAGGAGAAAGTGAAGCAAGGGCAATTGAAGCAAGGGAAGATTCGGCCCAAAAACTTGAATTCGGAGGAAGCGGCATGAGAATGTCTATGAAAAAAAGGGGCCTTTTATTGCTGTTCGTGCTGTCGAGCTTAAGTGTCTTAACACTGTTCGCAAGACCTTGTTTTGCCTTTAGTTTATTTGGTGGGGGTGGGGGATTTGGTGGAATCGTCTATGACCCCACCAACCACATCGAGACTGCTTTATCTGCGGCGGAGTCAGTGAAACAAACGGCTTTGCAAGTCCGCGCAGAAATTCAACGCTTACAGCAGTTGGCTGCTGAGGTAGAGCAACTTAAAACGTTACCAGAAGAAGTCATTCAACAAACGCTCAAAGATAGCCTTCAGCAAATTACGATTCTGCAACAAGGCAATGCCTTGATGTCTTCTATCACCACAGAAGTGGATGGCATAAAACAACTCTACTCTGCTCGCCTAAGACAAATGGCTACTATGGGTTTATCACCCTCAGATTATCTAAAATTTGAAGTTCAACTCGCTCAGCTTCAAAACAAAAACCAAAGTGCATTGGTGGATCAAGATCAACAAGTATTAACAGGCATTCAAAGATCGATGGAACGCTTAAAAAACTTGCAAGCACAAATCCCTGCCAGTAGTGGGGTGCATCAGAGCATGCAAACCACCAATCAATATCTGGATTTGCTGGCGGGGCAATCTACTCAATTGCTTCAGCTCACAGCCTCTCAAGCATCCGCTAGTACCAGTCGCCAGCAGCTACAGGACAGTAATGCAGCTGATTTTAACGCGAGAGAAGCTGCCCGCATCCAAAGCGATAAAGCCAAGATTCGTTTAATTCGGCAGCAACTGCGCGATAACGAGGCCAAAAATGGTTGGGGAATTATGCAGCCCTTACCCCCTGAGCCAAAATAATGCAGACCCCCGCTCCTGATCTGATCGATGGGTTAAGCACTGCCTTTATTGAGGGTGGGCGTACCTTGCAATTACGTATTCAGCCTCTCGCTCAAAATCTCATGGGTGGTTTGCTGATGCTGCAGATGAGCTGGTTTGGTATTCAGGCTTTGCTCGAATCACTGGTAGGGGATCACTTGGGCGATGTCTTGGCCCGATTACTGCGATTGATTTTGTTGTTCGGTTTGGTGTCGTGGTTACTCGTTGCCTATGATGATGTTTTTTACACCGCCATTTATGGCGGCTGTAGCGCCTTGATTCAAGCCTTAGCGGGAGACCAAGGAGAGTCCCAGTCATTTGCTACGGTTTGGCAGGTCTTTATTGATCTGATTATGGTGGGTTGGCACACCATGGTTGATATGCCGAGCCATTTCTTATCCGGCGGTAATCCTGGTATCTGGAGTTTTTGGAGCACTCTCCTGATTCTGGGGACTAATTTGCTCCTACTGATCGCGATCTTGGGGACGTTTGTGGTGTGTCTGGTGTTTGTGGCTACCGTACATGTGATGGGGGCCGCACTTGCAGGGCTGGCATTAAGCCTAGGGCCATTTTTTATTCCATGGTTGTTATGGAACCCCACCCGCAATCTCTTTGAATCTTGGCTAAGGTTTTTGCTGACCGCCTGCTTTTATCGGGTGATTGCGGTGACGCTGATGATTTTAGCCAAACCCATTTTTACCAGCATGCAAAACATGCTGACGGCAGGTACGGATCCGTCTCAAAGCACCAACCCTCTCGATACCTTAATGAGTATGGTGGGTTTGTTGATTGTCTCTTCTATCACTGCCGGGATGATGGTGCGTGTGCCGCAACTGGCTTCCGCCATGATCGGCCATGCCAAGATCGATATCGGCCTCATGAACAAAGTGGCAAGCGGTATGCATCAAGTAAAAGAGTATGTTTCTCCCAAAAAAGGGCGCCGCAACTGGGGCAGGGAAGAGTATTAATGGCTGCACGTTATGAATGGATTGTTTCTCGGGCGCTAAGCAATCAGGCTAAAGCTATCTGATGACAGACAACAAGATGATGTGTTTACGTTTTAAGCGGGCGGGGTGATGAATCTCTGGCCTAGTCTTTTAGAGCGACGCAGGTTGTTTCGCTTGATCGTGCGCTTGCGTAACCGCTCTGGTGCGCCTGTCCGGCCCATTCCATCACTTTGGCGCAGAAATACCCGACTTTCTTTCTGGTGGTCAGTCATCTCATTCTGCTTCGGAGAGCCTTGGCTGATTGCCTTTGCCGTGCTCTCCCTCCCCGCTTGGGTTTGGTTGGTGCTGCACAAAATGATGAGATTCACTTCTTTCACTTGACAGGCATTGGGAGGTCAATAAACAATAAAGACTAGTCAGACTAGTTATGGAGGGTCTTGTGCATACTTGGCAACTACAGGAAGCTAAAAGTCGTTTTAGCGAAGTTGTAGAACTCACATTAAGAGATGGACCGCAAATGGTCACTAGGCGTGGAGAGGAGGCAGTGGTGATCCTCGCTGTTGATGAATATCGCCGTCTGAATGGACAAACTTTGAATCTCATTGATTGCCTTATGAATGCTCCAATGGGTGAGGCACTTTTAATGGATCGATCCAAAGAAGTGATAAGGGATAGTGTTCTTTGAAATATCTACTAGATAGTTGCGTTATCTCAGAGTTAGTGAACGGAGAATCGGATTCCCACATTCAACGATGGTTGGTAAATAGGAAATCTTCTGAGATTTTTATCAGTGCTATGACTTGGGCTGAACTTGAGCGCGGTGTAGTGAGACTTAAAAAGTCTAAGCGCAAATCTGAACTTGAATTGTGGTTAGTACGTTTAGAGCAAAGTTTTGAGGATCGCGTTTTACCCTATGATAAGAATGTTGCCAAGTTTTGGGTGCAGATGGTTGTTGATGCAGAAAAAAAAGGTAAAACCATTCCCGCATTTGATTCAATCATTGCAGCTACAGCAAAGGCACATGCCTGTTCAGTGGTGACACGTAACGCCCGTGACTTCAACAATGCTGGTGTTGATGTCATCAATCCTTGGGAATTGAATTGACTTCAAGCACCGCAGCGCGCCATTGGATCATTCTCTCGCACGGCTTTAATATGGATGGTCGTGCAGCTAGTCTTACGATCACGGACAAAATTCCGCATTTGCTGGATGCGGGAATCACACTCACTGTGTTGAGTGCTGTTACCGGGCAGCAAGATCAACGCTTTCGACATCTCAGAATTTTGCCTTGGGGCCCTTCAGGGTTACGCTTTGATCTGCGCCATATGATCGCCCTGCGGTGGGGAAGGGATCTGCGCTACAAGCTCAGCACGGGGTTGATATCACTTCTACTGGCTCCATTCAATCTTATCGAGCGATCAATTATCGGCTTGCAAAGCCAATGGTCTTGGATGCCCGCAGCGGTCTTTAGAGCGCTGATCGAAATCAAACGAGCGCGCCCAGAACTCATCTATACCACCGGCGGAGCGTACTCCGCGCATTGGGCCGGATACTGGATCAAAAAACTCACAGGGGTGAAATGGATCGCCGAAATTCATGATCCCATGCTGTTTCCCGGAACAACCCCCGCGACCCGCAACTTGCAATTTCAATTGAAGTTAGAAGGCATGATTTGCCGAGAGGCAGACCTGGTATGGTGGTTTACTGAAGGCGCGCTTACCAGTGCCAAACAGCGCCACCCCGAATTAGCCAATAAGGGCAGGGTGGTTTACCCCGGGGCAGAACCCCCTCAGGTTCAAGCTGAATATGTGAAAGGC
>CAIPTD010000032.1 GCA_903867885.1 uncultured Ferrovum sp.
AGAGATGCTCAACAACGCCGTACGGGCCATGAAGAAAGGCAAGATCTGGAATGAAGAAGAACCCCTTGGCGTAACGACTGAAATCAATTTACATGCCCCCGCCTTGTTGCCATTAGATTACTGTGGCGATGTGCATGAACGACTGGTCATCTATAAACGTTTAGCAAACTGCGAAGAAGAACATCAATTGGAAGATATGCGCGAAGAGTTGATTGATCGCTTCGGTTTAGTTCCCGAATCCACTCAGCTGTTACTCGAATGCCATCGTATTCGTCTATCGGCACGTCGATTGGGCATTCGTAAAGTGGATGCCAATGGTGAAAGTATTCGTTTGCAGTTCGACAAGACCACTTCTCTGGAACCTGAAGATCTCATTATGATGTTGAGCACCCACCCCAACTGGAGATTAGACGGGCAGGATAGAATCAAAGTATTGATTGCGGGTGAGGCAGCCTTGGTTCGTGCAGGACAGACCAAGGGCATTATTAAAGAACTGAGCACCCGCCTGCGTCAGTTGTAATCGGGCGTTGAAATAGATCAGGGGTCGGTTTGATAATTAGTATTCTGGGTCGGCCGATAACGCAGTTGTATTAGCACTTTTTTGAACAACTGACATTAACGGGGCAAAGACTTTGGGTGTACCTGCAACGATCGTTCCTGATTCTAAGAAATTTTCTCCCCCCTCAAAATCAGCAACTAATCCACCCGCCTCTAAAATCATGAGTGCTCCTGCAGCCATATCCCAGGGCTTAAGACCCATTTCCCAAAACCCATCCAAGCGACCCGCTGCCACGTAAGCCAGATCCAAGCTCGCTGCTCCAGCGCGTCGTACGCCTGGCGCACGCACCATAATTTCACGCAGAATCCGTAAATATCGAGTCATATGTTTAGATTCCCCAAAAGGTAAACCCGTACCAATCAAACCGTCCTCTAGCTTGAGCGCCTTGCTTACGCGCAAGCGGCGATCATTCAAATAAGCCCCCATACCCCGGGTTGCTGTATAGAGGTCGTTGTGAACTGGATCGTAGATCACTCCGTGCTGCAATTGACCGCGGAATGTGCAACCTATACTGACCGCATATTGCGGGAACCCATGAATGAAATTGGTCGTACCATCCAAAGGGTCAATAATCCACGTATATTCAGCCTGAATATCTTTGGGCTCTGATGCACCACTTTCCTCTGCTAAGATGGCGTGATCGGGGTATGCCTCTTTCAGAATATCAATAATGGCTTGCTCAGCAGCACGATCTACCTCTGTGACAAAGTCCATAGGTTGTTTACGTACTACAGCAATGCGATCAATATCGAGGGCGCCACGATTGATCAAGGCCCCCGCACGGCGGGCCGCTTTCACAGCGGTATTGATCATTGGATGCATAGCGTTCCTCGCAATTTAAAAAGCCCTACAGTTTAACATGAGTCATTCTTCTTCCCAGATCACATCACTTCACGCCATTCGTATCGTGCTTTGCACCACTACGCACCCGGGTAATATTGGTGCTGCAGCGCGCGCCATGAAAACGATGGGGGTCTCTGATTTAGCGCTTGTCACCCCGCGATTTTTTCCGGACGAAGAAGCCAATACCAGGGCAACCAGTGCGGTAGATATTTTGGAACGTGCTCAAGTTTTTAGCACATTAGAAGACGCACTAAAAGGATGCCATTTTGTGGTGGGTTTAACCTCTCGCCGGCGCGATCTTTCTCACGATATGGTGTCGTTGCGAGAATCTACATTGCGCGCTGCACGTGAGATCACTAGCCAGTCGTCAGCGCATCATGACCGCTCAATCCCACTAAGAGCCGCCTTTGTTTTTGGTACCGAAATGTCAGGCTTAAGCAATAGTGAACTAGATCTATGCCATTTACTCGCAAATATCCCTACCGATCCTGATTTTGGTTCATTGAATTTGGGCTCTGCCGTGCAAGTCACTTGTTATGAGTTACGCCAGGCGTTTCTGGGAGACATTCCTATTCAACCCTACCCTCAACCCTTGGCGGCTCATGAAGACGTAGAAGCCCTATTTATTCATCTAGAACGTGCTCTATCTATCACGCAATTCCTTAATCCTAAAAACCCCAAGAAATTGATGGAACGCTTGCGACGCCTGCTCACCCGGACGCGTTTAGAGCAAGAAGAAGTCAGTATGTTGCGCGGCTTATTAAAGTCATTTGAACGCACGATAGCACCTCGTGCCAAACGGGCGGATAATAGAGCAAGAATTGATGAGGAGTAATTGATGGCTGTCACACTTACCACAACTGCTGCAGAACATATCCGCAAATCGCTTACGCAAAGGGGCAAAGGGGTAGGCTTACGTTTTGGAGTTCGCAAAGCAGGCTGCTCAGGCTGGGCCTACCAAATTGACTATGCCGACGAGGCCAAAGCCTCTGACTTACAATTCAATGCTGATGGCGTGACTGTTTTAATCGATCCAGAGAGTCTTCCCTTTGTAGACGGTACAGAAATCGACTACCGACGCCAAGGTTTAAATGCGACTTTTCATTTCAATAACCCCAACGTTAAAGACAGTTGCGGCTGTGGGGAAAGTTTTACTGTTTAACCGCGCTCGCTGTTGAGTGTTATGCCTAAGCAGGCTTTGGAAAGTCAACACGTACAATCAGCCCCGGGCGGCCTTCCAGGTGATCAAAAGCATCACTCATTGTCATCAGGGCATCATGCGCCTCAACGATTTCCTTAACAATGGCCAAACCCAACCCGCTCCCTGCTTCGCTTACGCCTGGCAAGCGCGCAAATCGCACCGTTGCCAACTCTCTTAATTCCATAGAAATACCCGGACCGTTATCTTCTACTTCAAGCCAAGCAGCATCGACTGGGCCATAACTCAATCCCGTTCGGAGCGTTACGCTTCCTCCAGCAGGGGTATAGCGAATGGCGTTATCGAGCAGATTCGCCATCAATTCACGCAGCAGTAAAGGATGCCCTACTAAGGGAGCGGACGAGAGCTCAAAACCCAGGTCAATTTTTTTATTTTCCGCCAAACGCAAATAATCGTCCATCAGATCAGATGTCAATGTTCGCAGATCACACGCCCGTGATTCCTCCGGATGCTGCAACTGAGGTTCGGCTCGAGCCAAAGCGAGCAATTGCGTTGCCAGTCGAGCAACACGATCCGCTGAAGCACTCACTTTTTCTAATTGTGCATCCAGTTGCGCGGGGTTATTTGTTAATCGCGCCAAGTCTGCATTTGCTTTAAGTCCGGCCAAAGGCGTTCTGAGTTGGTGTGCGGCAGTGGATAAAAAGCGCTGCTGACTGTCAACAGCAGAATTTAATTCTGACGCTGCCCGATTCAATGCAGTCACGAGTGGGCGCACTTCCTCTACCACTTCCTCTGGATTGATCGGTTCCCAATCATTGTTTCCTAATTTTCTGAGTCGTGAAGCAAAGGTTTGAAAAGGAATGAGAGCGCGCTTAACCGCAATAAAAACAAAAAGTAGCGCAAACGATCCCAACACCAATTGCGGTAAAACCCCGGCAAGCAGCGCATTTTGTATCAAAGCGTGCCGTGCTCTTAGCGTTTCTGCAATTCTGATCTCACACTCATCATTGCCACATGCATCGCGAAGCACAAAAACACGAATTTTCTCTCCCGCATGCGCATCGTCATACACCCAAGGATTGGTTGCCCCAACAGGTCGTTGTTTAGAAAGGAGGAAATCATCGCCTGAAATCAGGTTACCTATAGGGTCTACTAAGGCAAAGTAAATCGAATCAACAGAATCCGCCCGAATGGCCTTTTCAGCTTGTTTGTTGATCTTGATCTCATTGGCTGGAGTGGAGCGAATCATGGTTTCGATTGCATACGCTCCATCACCAAGCGCACGATCAAAAGCGTCTTCGGCAGGACGCATAATCAAAAAGAATGGGACTAAAGCAGAGGCAAGAAGAATGAACGCTGCAGGTGGTAACAAACCTTTCAGCAAACGCCCACGGAGACTGCCTGCAGAAGTTTGGGAATTAGTCAGCGGCTTCAAGCATATAACCGAACCCACGCACTGTTCGGATCTCAATTCCAGAATGTTCTAATTTGGCCCGAAGGCGAGAAACATATACTTCTACCGCGTTATCGGAGAGCGCCTCACCATCTTGAGAGAGGGCAGTGTTGATCTCTTCCTTACTGACTACTTTTTCTACGCGGCGAATCAAGCACTCCAGCACTTGCCATTCCCGGGTGGGTAATTCAAGACTCTCTCCAGATAAGGTTGCTCGTCGTGATGCCAATTCTAAAATCAAAGCGCCATTGACTAAGCGATCACCTCGGGTTGAGAGCCATCTGCGATGGAGCGCATTGACCCGCGCCAACATCTCCGGCAAGGCAAAAGGCTTGATCATGTAATCATCAGCCCCTTCTTCCAAACCTCTCACTCGATCTTCTATTGCATCTCGGGCTGTGATAACCAGCACCGGAATAGGGAGCTTCATCGCCCTGAGTTCACGCAATACAACCAAGCCATCCATGTCCGGCAAACCCAGATCAAGGATGGCTAAGTCATAGTGGTCTTTCTCAACTGAGCGAACGACAGGCCCACCACGCTCCGTATGGTCAACTTCATGGCCTGCCAATCGCAAGGCTTCAGTCACTGCCCCTGCAATGGTTGGATCATCTTCTACCACTAGGACACGCATGCGGTTTCTCGCTTTCCGATTTTATTGCTTAAGGGCTTCTACTGCGATACTCAGCGTGACCTCATCGCCTACATAGGGTGCACTCTTTCCCATATTAAAGTCAGTTCTTTTCACCATCGCAGTGGCATCGGCACCACAGGCTTGTTTTTTCAGCATAGGGTGAGGCATGCAATAGAAGTGAGTGACAGTCAACGTCACTGGCTTTGTCACCCCTTTTAGAGTTAACTGGCCTTCAATCGAGACAGGCTTCCCTTCCTTAAAGACAACTTTTGCAGCTTTATAATTCGCAGTAGGAAATTTTTCTGTGGCCAGATAATCTTCTGCTTGAATGTGCTTATTAAAAATATCTGAACCCGTATCGACGGAGGTGGTATCAATCGTTATGTCGACCGAGCCCGTTCCTGCTTCTGCATCAAATGAAAAGGTGCCGCTGGTTTTATTAAAACGGCTGATTTGGGTGGAATAACCCAAGTGGCTGTATCCAAAGCGTGCAAAGGAGTGGCCTGGTTCGACCATGTAGGTCTCAGAAGCAGCCAAGACGGGAAGCGCGATCAACGCGATTAAAGCAAAGGCGATACGTTTCATGTATCAAACTCCTAGGATATATTGATTTTTCAAAAGGCATACAAGGCAAAAATAGTAGCATGTCAGGGCTACACTTATCAGTACGGAAGTGCGGCAAACCTTATTCCTGACAAGCCCGTTAAGAATTGAGCGGCGGATACATTGAAAAAAAAACAATCTAAAGATTCAGGCGCAGTTCAGCCGGCTCACGATGGCGCGTCCTTAAAGCATACTCCAATGATGCAGCAGTACTTGCGCATTAAGGCTGATCATCCTGATCGTTTATTGTTTTATCGTATGGGTGACTTTTACGAGCTTTTTTTTGAAGACGCCGAAAAGGCTGCCTTGCTTTTGAATATCACCCTCACTCAGCGAGGCCAGTCTAATGGGCAACCCATCCGCATGGCTGGCGTTCCTTTTCATGCTGTCGATCAATATCTCGCTAAGCTCGTCAAATTGGGCGAGTCCATTGCTATTTGCGAGCAGATTGGTGATCCCTCTTTGAGCAAGGGACCGGTAGAGCGCGCGGTGGTTAGGATTGTGACGCCAGGCACTCTAACTGATGCCAACCTGTTGGATGAGAGCAGGGACACCTTGCTTGCAGGATTAATGATCCGCGGCAATCATGGTGGGCTAGCTACACTGGATGTGGTGGGCGGAAAAATGACTTTATTAGACACCACCCTAGCGGGATTAAGCGCAGAACTAGAGCGACTTCGCCCCGCTGAGCTATTGATTCCTGATGATGTTGAAGACTTACATCGCACACAATACGACAAACTATTAGATCAGCATGCCTTCATTTCGATTCAGCGATTGTCCTCTTGGTCATTTGACGCGCAACGGGCCACGCAATCCTTATGTGAACAATTTCAAGTTCACGATTTACACGCCTATGGCTGCGAAGCTTCGCCTATAGCCTTAGGCGCTGCAGGAGCTTTGCTAGGGTATGCACACCATACTCAAAAAGTGGGCTTACAACATTTACACTCGCTCATTGTTCAAGACCCGGGGGATTTATTGATGCTAGACCCTGTGAGTCGACGTAATCTAGAAATTTCCGAAACCCTCAGAGGTGAGCGGTCCCCAACGCTGCTTTCAATCATGGATACCTGTGCAACTAGTGCAGGAAAACGCTTACTCAATCAACGCCTCCATGCCCCCATTCGCGATCATGGCCTTCTTAATCAGCGCACCAGCGCCATTGCTCAGTTGATTGGGGAAGGCAATGCTGGTCCCGCCCGCCGCCTGCTAGATCGTCTTCGCGGCACCGCAGACCTTGAGCGCATCTGTGGGCGAATTGCTTTACGAAGTGCACGGCCACGCGAGCTTGCGGCACTGCGCGACACACTTGTTCTTCTGCCTGATCTCATTTCCGTATTACCCGAACAAGAGCACCCTTTAATCTCTGTTTGGCGCGCAGCCATGCAATCAGAGACACTCCATGCGGGTCCTTCGGCTCTAACCACACTGAGTAAAGCTCTTGCAGAAGAACCTTCTGCACAAGTAAGAGACGGTGGCGTCATTGCCGATGGATTCGATGCTGACCTAGATGACCTCAGAGGACTCAAACACACCACAGGGGAATATTTACTGGAACTTGAAGCCAGAGAGCGTGAGCGCACTGGAATTCCAACGCTTAAGGTAGAGTTTAATCGTGTACACGGTTTTTTTATCGAGGTCACACATACTCACGTTGACAAAATCCCTGACAATTATCGCCGCCGACAAACCGTAAAAAACGCAGAGCGTTATATTACCCCAGAGCTTAAAGCCTTCGAAGACAAAGCACTTTCTGCATCTGAGCGTGCCTTAGCTAAAGAAAAAATACTCTATGAAGCGCTTTTGGATGCTTTGCTCCCTAGCATTCCGCTTCTACAAAAAATTGGAGCGGCCTTAGCAGAAATAGATGTCTGCGCATGCCTAGCTGAACGCGCGATAGCACTGGATTTTCAGCCCCCTCAATTTAGCGACGAACCTGGTATTGAGATTCTTGCGGGGCGTCATCCCGTTGTAGAAGCTCAAGTAGATCGGTTTATACCAAATAATGTAAAGCTTCATCCTTCCCGAAGCATGTTACTCATTACAGGCCCTAATATGGGCGGTAAATCAACCTTCATGCGACAAACAGCCTTAATTGTCTTGTTGGCTCATGCAGGCAGTTGGATCCCAGCTCAAGGCGCAAAGCTTGGCCCTATCGATAGAATATTTACAAGAATCGGCGCAGGCGATGACCTTGCTTCTGGACGATCTACGTTTTTAGTAGAGATGTCAGAAGCTGCCTCAATTCTGCATGCTGCAACGCCCAGGAGTTTGGTGTTGGTTGATGAAATAGGAAGAGGGACCTCAACTTTTGACGGCCTTTCACTCGCCTACGCCATTGCCCATCATCTCTCTGAGGTCAATCGCAGCTATACCCTGTTTGCTACACATTATTTTGAACTGACACGACTTGCATCTGAACATGGCCAAGTAGCCAACGTGCATTTGGGCGCCACAGAACACAAAGACAAAATTATTTTCCTACATCAAGTCAGAGAAGGGCCTGCCAACGAAAGTTATGGTTTACAGGTGGCTGCCTTAGCGGGTGTTCCGCGTTCTGTTATCCAACTCGCCCGTAAGCGCTTGCAGGAATTAGAACAGCAGCCCATGCAATCAGGGCCACAGATTGATTTATTTGCAGGGGGAATAGAAGCCAGCAATGCGCCTGAAGGAAATGGCTTGGTACCACAAACGCACCCCCTACATGCTCGGCTATCCAGCATTGATCCCAACGAACTCAGTCCCCGCGAGGCATTGCAAGTTTTATTTGATTTGAAAGCCCTCGCAGATCAGTAGGCGGCAAGCAGGGTTACATCTCCTGCTTGCTCGCATAGCTCAATGGTGATGACCACCCTCGCCATGAACGTGTCCGTGCGTAAGTTCTTCTGTTGTTGCGGAGCGGACATCTAATACCGTGCAGTGAAAGTCTAGGGTTCGATCTGCCAGAGGATGATTACCATCCACAATAATGGTGTCGTCGGTAATTTCAGTCACAGTATAAAGTGTGAACTCGTCATCGCCGTCATCGTCAGCCTGACCTTCAAATTGCATCCCAACAGCCACGTTGTCAGGGAAGAGATTGCGGGGCTCTACACGCATTAAGGTGGGATCGTACTCACCAAAAGCATCTTCGGGCTCCAGACGTACTTTACATTCGTAACCTTTTTCTTTTCCTTCTAGAGCCACTTCTACCCCAGGGAAAATGCCGTCATAACCACCGTGTAAATAGCTGACAGATTGTTCGCTTTCTTCCAATACCTTGCCTTCCGTGTCGGAGAGCCGATAGTTAAGGGTTACTACCGCATTCTTGCCAATTTGCATTACTCCATCTCCTTCACGAGTTTTAAAACTTCTGCTGCATGCCCTTTGGCTTGCAGCACCGGAATCACATGACGAACTATTCCATCACGATCGATAACAAACGTTACGCGCTCAACCATACATCGCGCAATACCATTGACCTCGGTTTCACTTAATACACCAAAAGTTCTACAAATTTCACCGTCTTCATCTGAGAGCAGTTGTGCAGATAATCCGTGTTTTTCACGAAAATCAGCATGGCTCAAAAAATCATCCATCGACACCCCAAGCACTACAGTTTGAAAGCGATTGAAATAATCTTCCATATCGCTAAACTCGATCGCTTGCGTTGTACAAGGAGGAGAATGATCTCGGGTGTAAAAAAACAGCACCACCTTGTGTGTCCCGCGAAAGGATGCGATGTTGAGCATTTCCATTGATGCATCGGGTAACTCAAACTCAGGTGCCGTATCACCAACTTTAAGCATACGATTCAACTCCTGCTTGAACTTCCAGAGATTCTAACTGAATTCTTGCATACTCTATTCATGGCAGGATGACACTTTTTAAAGTTATTCGTGATTGCATAATGAAACCATCTACCAAATCTACTTCTTCACTATCTACTCTTCTAGGAGGGAGTGATCCGGCGGCATTTCTTCGGGATTATTGGCAGAAAAAGCCTTTACTCATACGTCAAGCCATACCAGGTTTTAGAGGCCTAGTAAGCACTGAACAGCTTCGCTCCCTGGCCGCCTCTGAGGATATTCAATCACGACTCATTGTTCGAGATGGAAAGAAATGGGAACTTCAACATGGCCCTTTTGCGAAAAACTTTTGGCGCAAATTAAAGCCACAATCGCCTTGGACATTGCTTGTTCAGGAACTGAATTTTCATTTACCTGCTGCAGAGCAATTACTTGAACGTTTTCATTTTATTCCGCACGCAAGGGTTGATGACATCATGGTCAGCCACGCTTGTGTGGGCGGGGGAGTTGGACCACATGTAGATTCTTACGATGTGTTTTTGCTCCAGGGGCCCGGGCGCAGACGTTGGCGTATTAGCGGCCAGCAAGACCTTACTTTGCGGACAGGCCTACCTCTTAAAATTCTTAAATCATTTAAGCATGAACAAGAATGGATTTTAGAGCCTGGAGACATGCTGTATTTGCCTCCTCACTATTCTCATGAGGGCGTGGCAATAGATGAATGCTTTACTTATTCAATAGGTTTTCGTGCTCCTTCATCGCAAGAATGGGTAGCAGAGTTTTTAAGTGATTTTGCCGAGCGTCTTGAGTGGCCGGGGCACTTCAAGGATCCTTCTTTAAAGTTCTCAGATCACCCAGGTGAACTCCCTCAAGCCATGAATCAGTTCCTTGCAAAAGAATTAAAGAAACTGCATTTTACCTCTCGCTTAATTGCTGATTTTAATGGACGTTTTCTTACCAATCCAAAACCTCATGTGTTTTTTAATCCGCCTGAAAAGAGCATAAACATGCTAGATTTTCAACAGCAAGCTACTCAGCATGGACTTCGCTTAGACCCAAGAACTCGCCTGATGTACTCAAAAGAAGCTGCGTGGTGCAATGGTGAGCCGTTAGAGACAAAGCATGGCGTGTCCCCTGCCCTTATTCAACTCGCCGATAAGCGCTACATTGGCCCAGAACAACTCAAACTTACCTTAGATAAATCTGTTGACTCAGCAACTAAAAAACAAATTTGGCAATGGTGGCTGGAATGGCACGAAGATGGCTGGTTAAAAATTGACGTTTAGGGGTCTTGTTGCGTTGCAGCGAAATGCGCTAAAATGATAGTCATTAGTCTAGTTGAATAAGAGTTTGTCTAGATTTAATTAAATTTAGAAAAATTCTGTTAAACTTGACTGGTTGTCGAAAGTGTAACTACACCCGACAAAACCATTTTGAATGATCAACTTACCAAGGGATACTCATGAAGCACTCTCTCCTGATTGCCGCCCTCGTGGCTGCCTCACTCGCCGCTTGCAGCAAGACTGACGCTCCTAAGCCTGCTGAAGCTGCTCCTGCTGCTCCCGCCGCACCTGCTGCTGATGCTGCTAAGCCCGCTGATGCTGCTCCCGCCGCACCTGCTGCTGATGCTGCTAAGCCCGCTGATGCTGCTGCTCCTGCTCCTGCTGGCGAAATGAAGAAGTAATTCTTCTTTAGTACCAATTAAAAAGCCGACCTAGGTCGGCTTTTTAATTTTATGGCTTGTCATTTCTGTCACTTGCTCATTTGTTAATCAAATATCGCGCCAGTTAAACCCCTCGTTCTGCGTCGCCACACCAATCCAGTCTGACGTACACCCCATCACTTCTGCAAGTGACGATCGCGCTAAATCTTCTGTGTTATTTTGCTGGCTGAGATGCGCTGCAATAAGATGCTTCAAGCGCTTGCGTTCTAATCGGCCCAATAATGCGGCCGCAGTTGAATTGGATAAATGGCCAAATGGGCCTATCACCCTTTGCTTCAAGGCATACTGATAGGGGCCGCCTAACAGCATTTCTTCATCATGATTGCACTCTAATACGAGCGCATCACAGTTAGAAAGCGTGGACTCTATATGAGGCGTAGAACGCCCTACATCCGTAAGGATACCAAGTCTTACGCTTCCATCTCCCAGCACATATTGAAGCGGTTCTCGCGCATCGTGAGGCACGCAATAGGGTTCTACCCATACATCGTTAATAGCAAAGGCATGATGGCCGTCTATTTCAACGCATTGTTCCACATTGATGATGTCCCCCAAAAAACTCAGCGTACCATAGCTTGCTATCACCTTAGTGCCATGTTTGCGCGCAAATTTACCCACTCCCGAAATGTGGTCGCCATGCTCGTGCGTCACCAAAATGGCATCTATGCTCTCTGGTTCCCAGCCACGCTGAGCAATACGTTCGCGGGCAATGGCAAGACCAAGCCCACAATCCACCATCACTCGCGTACCTCCCACCTCAACCAGCAGAGCATTTCCCGCGCTCCCACTCGCAATCGAACCGAAGCGAACTCCCATTACAACTATTAGTAGGGTTGGTTTGCGAGGATTTCGAGGAAGCGTCTGGCCATATCAACGGATAGCTTTTTACCGTCTTTATCCATCACGGTGACTTCATTCAGGGCTTCACCTTGTTTTGCCACAATGACGCGGTAAGAACTGTTATCTTCAAACTTGACCTTAGGTGTTTCAGCCGCCTTGTCGCTTGAAAACATATTTCCTAGACTACTGAAGAACCCTGACACTCCCCCACCACCCGGATTGAACTGATCTGGACCTTTTAGTTTTGCGGACGCATATTGCACAAAGAATATACCTTGGTCACGATTTTGATCCTGTGTCACCAAACCAGACTTATCCACCGCAAGGGCAATACGCCTCCAGGCCCGATCAAATGAATCTTGAATCTTAAGGGCAGGCTGACCATCTCCGCGGAGCTCAACAGCGAGTGCGTTTTTTGGTTTTATCGCTATTTTTTCATCTACAGCGCCTGCTTTTGAATTACTCAAGGGAGCTTTAATGTCTGGCGAAGCCGCAGCGATCACCTCAGCAGCTTTGGGTTCATCTACACCAAATTTTACTAATAAGCGTTTTAGCATTTCTGCTTCTTTTGCTGGCTCCGAAGGGCGCGGCTGCCACTTAAAAGAACTCATGTCCACCTGCACTTCTTCCAGTCCTGAATGAGACACAAAAACCTCAACAGTTCCTGCTGTTCGACCGGGATCAACTCTGAAGTGATAGCGATCGCGTATAGAGGTTGAGCTATCGCTACTCAAAACGCTATTCAATAAATTGCGAAGGATTCCATCATCTTCTACATGGGGATGACTGGTGACCCATTTGGTTTCTAATGTTTCAAGCGTTGGATTTTCTTCAGCGATGTCATAGCCGTTTTCTGTTAAGAAAGTTTTGAGGGTATTGAAGACTTGAACCTCTGTTCCATTGACCACTAACCAGCGCTCAGCTCCAGCCCGCTCAATGTGTGCTTGCGCAATTTTGGGATCAATGCCGATTCCAGGAACAAATCCAGGTTGTGCTGTAGGCAAACCACGGCTTTTGGCGTACTCGCTATACGTTGCTGAGGCGGCAACGTCTTTGGGATCAGGAATAGAGTAACGGTCATCCGCCTGAGGCACAGTAAGTGAAGGGGGGATTTCTAGCGGAGGCAGGCGGTTAGAACGCTTATAGTCGTCATTCTTGGCATCAATCGCACTACAACCCGTCACAGCGATTGCAAGTAAAACAGCCCATTTCAAATTTCGACTTGAAAGTGCATCTTGTTTCTTTAGAGCTTCAATCATCTGCTAACAATGCCTTTGGATCATTTATAGAACCCCTGCGTGCTGAAGTGCAGCTCGCAAGAGATCATGGTACTGAGGTGAAAGAGGGGTAAGCGGGAGTCGGATACCAGATGGAATCCGTCCCATTTCAGCCAAGGCCCATTTCACCGGGATAGGATTGGCTTCAACAAATAAATCTTTGTGTAAAGGAATAAGGCGTGCATTGATTGATTTCATTTCCGAGATTTTACCTGCACGTGCAGCCGCAATCATACGCGCCATCGAACCTGGAGCAACATTTGCCGTGACTGAAATCACCCCATGTCCACCCAGCAAAACAAACGCGGCACCCGTGGCATCGTCTCCTGAGTAGCATGCAAAATGGGCAGGTAGGCGCGCAAACAAATCTTGAGCCCGCCCAATATCCCCTGAAGCCTCTTTTACGCCGATGATATTAGGGACCCCAGAAAGACGAACGATCGTATCATTTTGCATATCTGCTACCGTTCGACCTGGCACGTTGTAGAGTACCAAGGGCAAATCAACGGCTTCTGCAATAGCTTTGAAGTGACGATACAAACCTTCTTGAGTCGGTTTGTTGTAATAAGGAACCACAGAAAGATGCGAGTTTGCCCCAACAGATTGAGCAAAGCGAGCCAGTTCGATTGCTTCCGTCGTTGAATTGGCCCCTGTTCCGGCCATAATATGTATGCGTCCTGCTGCGTGTTTCACCGCTTCAGCAATGAGCAGTTGATGTTCTTCTACATTGACGGTGGGTGACTCGCCTGTGGTTCCCACAATAACGATCGCTTCTGTGCCTTCCGCAATATGCCAATCAATTAGGCTATGTAGGGCGGGTATATCCAATTCACCATCAGCACGCATGGGGGTGGCAATCGCCACCAAGCAGCCTTGCAACATAAGCAGCATCCGCAAATAAAGGTTATAAGTTTACCGGAAATGTCTTAGATCGTGATCTCACCTGACAGCAAGCGTTACAATAAGAACATGAAAATACTAGTAACAGGTATTCACGGCCAGGTGGGATTTGAGCTCCTAAGAAGCTTAGAGCACTTAGGAACGCTTGTTCTAGCCGATCGTTCTGCTCTTGATCTTGCCGCACCGCATACGATCAGGGCTTTTATTCAACACCACAAACCCAATCTTATTGTTCATCCAGCGGCCTATACAGCCGTAGACCGAGCAGAGCAAGAACCAGAACTTTGCCAACAGATCAATGCAGCCAGTGTAGCTGTAATGGCCGATGAAGCGGCTAAGCTGGGTGCAGCAATGATTCTTTTTTCGACAGATTATGTTTTTGATGGTTCGGGGGATCAGCCCCACCTTGAAAATGATCCTACAGGCCCTTTAAATGTATATGGCGCATCCAAACTCGCGGGAGAACAGGCACTGGCGCGCTATTGCCCTCAGCATCTCATCTTGAGAACCTCTTGGGTTTATAGCCTGCGCGGGACCAACTTTTTATTAACAATGTTGAAGCTCTCACAAGAAAGAGAGCACTTGCGGATCGTCAATGATCAAATAGGTGCGCCAACATGGAGTCGGTTTATTGCTGAGCGCACGGCAGATTTGATTACTCGTTACATTCATCTACATGAAGGAAAAACCACCCTAAGCTGCGGTCCAGGCGTGATTCATCTCACTCCCAGTGGCGCAACTAGCTGGGCGGGATTTGCTGCAGAAATTTTCCGTTTAGCTGATCGTAATGTGCAGATTGAAGAAATCCCTTCTATCTCCTATCCCATGCCTGCTCAACGTCCCTACAATAGTAGGCTTGATATTTCCAAATTGGAGCACTTACTGGGCGCGTCTATGCCTTCTTGGGAAGAGACCCTGAATCATTGCCTGAAAGGGGAGAGCCGAGACTAATCCCTGTTTTAAGTGACATCTACAATCACCCTACAATCATGGTTTGATCAAGCCCGAAATAAATAATACTAAGGACAAGGTCTATGAATGCACCCGGCACCTCCTTTGAAGTGAGTTACGAACAACCTTCTTGTGGCACGGCCTCAGCTTGGGCTAAGGTACCTGTTGAACCCTCTGCAATTCAACGAGAACAATTGCGCCAGGACATCAAAACTCTTCTTCAAGAAAAAAACGCCGTTTTGGTATCCCATTATTACGTGCATCCAGACTTACAAGACTTGGCAGAAGAAACCGGAGGGATAGTTGCGGATTCTTTAGAAATGGCAAGGTTTGGCCGAGACCATCCAGCTCAAACTCTTGTCGTAGCTGGCGTGCGCTTCATGGGCGAAAGTGCAAAACTGTTATCCCCAGAAAAAACCATATTGGTTCCTGAAATGGATGCGAACTGTTCTTTGGATCTGGGTTGTCCGGTGGAAGAGTTTTCAAGGTTTTGCGATCAACATCCTGATCACGAAGTCGTGGTCTATGCCAATACTAGCGCGGCAGTAAAGGCCCGCGCCGATTGGATGGTTACTTCGGCAATTGCCTTACCCATCGTGCGCCATCTTTCTGAGCAGGGCAAAAAGATCCTATGGGCACCTGATCGACATCTTGGAGACTATATTCGTCGCGAAACTGGGGCGGAAATGCTGTTATGGCAAGGTTCTTGTATTGTGCATGATGAATTTAAATCTGATGAGTTGGCTGCTCTAAAATTCGCACATCCAGAAGCGAAAGTTCTGGTTCACCCCGAATCGCCTGCATCAGTGATTGCGCTGGCCGATGCTGTAGGCTCAACCGGACAAATCTTAAAAGCGGCACGAGAAATGTCTGCGCCAACTTTTATAGTGGCCACCGATAACGGAATGATGCATAAGTTGCGGCAACAAAATCCTACCAAGACATTCATTGAGGCCCCAACTGCGGGTCACTCCGCAAGCTGTAAAAGTTGCGCACATTGCCCTTGGATGGCCATGAATGGATTGGCGGCAGTCCGTCAGGTTCTGGCCACCGGTGCCAATGAAATTTTCATTGATCCAGCCATTGCAGAGCGCGCACGATTTCCGATTGATCGCATGCTAAGCTTTGCTGCACAACATGGAATTACAGCCGCACGAACGGCTAACCAAGCGTTAGACAGCAAGATTACCCAGGGGATTGGTCCCGCGTAGTCCTGAGTTTATGTGCTCTTGATGATTACAAAGACTCTTTTGCGGGCATCAACACAGTAGGTAGGGCACGCGGGACAGTGTTAGGAAAATCTAAACTGTAATGTAAGCCCCGGCTCTCATGGCGGAATAAGGCGCTCTTGACAATAAGATCAGCGCATACAACCAGGTTGCGTAATTCCAGAAGATCGTTATTGACATGAAAATTTGCGTAATACTCGTCTATCTCGCGTTTTAACAAATCGATTCGGTGGGCAGCGCGTTCTAATCGCTTGGTTGTCCTAACAATTCCAACGTAGTTCCACATCGCGCGTCGCAGTTCATCCCAATTGTGGGCAATCACCACTTGTTCTGCCGAATCCGTGACTCTGCTGTCGTCCCACTGGGGCAGAAAGGAAGGTTCGACCAGCGCTTGTTGAAGAATATTGAGGGCGGCAGCATGCCCAAAGACAATACATTCCAACAAAGAGTTTGAAGCCAAGCGATTCGCACCATGTAAACCGGTATAAGCGGTCTCCCCCACCGAATACAGATGAGGCAGATCGGTACACCCAGAAAGATCTGTCACCACTCCACCGCAGAGATAATGAGCCGCTGGTACAACAGGAATAGGGGTGGTGGCGATATCAATTCCTAAGGCCAGGCAACGCTCATAAATTGTGGGGAAGTGCGATTCCAAAAATGCCTTAGGCTTATGGGTCATATCCAAAACAACATGATCTAAACCTCGGCGTTTCAACTCGTAATCAATAGCGCGAGCAACTACATCTCGGGGAGCCAATTCTGCGCGCTCATCGTGATCCAACATAAATCGGTAACCTGATGCGGGAGGTTCACCTGATTCTGCGGGAATGCGCAAAATGCCTCCTTCTCCGCGCAACGCTTCACTAATCAGAAAAGATTTGGCCTCAGGATGAAAGAGACAAGTTGGATGAAACTGAACAAATTCCATATTCGCTACACGACAACCGGCTCTCCAAGCCATGGCTACCCCATCCCCTGAGGCGGTATCAGGGTTAGTGGTATACAGATATACTTTTCCCGCCCCCCCTGTTGCCAAAATCACATGCCCCGCTGACAAGGTCACCACTTCATCTTTCTCTTGGTCTAGTGCATAGACTCCAAAACAACGGCGAATATCATGATTGTTTAGGGGTATGCCCGCCGAAACCAAGCGTCGTCCTGTAATCAAATCAATGGCGGTGTGCCACTCTAAAACTGTGATGTTGGGGTTTGCCCTCACAAGACGAATCAAAGTTTCTTGAATAGCGTGACCAGTCGCATCGGCGGCATGCACAATTCTAGCTTGGCTATGACCGCCTTCCCGATGCAGTTGTAACTCTGAAACAAGATCATCACGCTTTCGGGTAAAAGGAACACCTGCATTCACAAGCCAATCAATTGCATCGGCGGCACGTTCAACGACAAACTCTACTGCTTGAGGGTCATTGAGAAACCCTCCTGCAATCATCGTATCGTCAACATGAGATTGGACTGAATCTTCTGGGTTGATGACCGCAGCAATGCCTCCCTGCGCCCAATCACTCGCCCCACCAAGCAATGCACGTTTAGTGATAACAGCAACTTTTAGGCTTTTAGATAATTCTAGCGCTGCGGACAGGCCAGCCAAACCACTCCCTACGATAATGACGTCAAAGTGCCGCACGTGCCCTTCCTTGAAAAGTTAGCAAATAAACCTTGGTGATCCCTTGCCCGCTAAGGGTTCCCTTGGCAGGATAAAACATTAATCCATGACCAAGCATACAAAATTCTTCCATGTTCGGTACAGATTCATTCGATTTTAGCGAGGCGTCCCCTTTTCTGCTTCTCGCGGTTCATGCCAATTCTGTGATTGATGGTGACACTTTACGGGTAGAAATCATCGAACCCAAACAATGGGAGAACTCACTCGGACATGCGCGACGATCGCAGCATGGAGAGGTCTGGGTTCGATTATTAGGGCTAGATGCGCCCGAAACTCATTTCCCAGGTAGCCCCAATTTTCTGCGCCATCAACCCGCATCACATGGCCTGTACGCTACAGCATGCCTCAACCAAGCATTAGGTATAGCAGCAAGTTTAGATGATGGGGCGGTACAACTCTTCCCCGCTCATCCATCCCGCCGACATAACAAACTCCAACCATTAGCTTATCTTTTGGCCGAACATCAGGGGGTAGATCGATTTGGGCGCCTGCTCGCCTTTGTTTGGAAAATACATGCTGATCTGCAAGAACACGTTCAAAACTTTAACTTTCTGCCACTCAGTTTTTTTACTTCCTCATTTCAACTGGAATCGAGCGTTAATTTTTTTCTACTCGCTGATGGTGCCGCTTATCCTGACTTTCATTGTAATCTTGGTCAGAATCGAATTGCTCGCTTGCGTTCTGGTGTGAAGCACGCCCAAACAAGATGCCTAGGTATTTGGTACGCTGATCAAACAAGACGTGGCATTTTTTTATCTCAAGCTTCGCGTCTTGCCCATGACACGCTGATCCTGCCAAGGCTCTATCGACGCATTGCAGCCTTTTTACAAGAAAGCCCATCTCATGAGCTAACAGAAAGCACTCTTCGCGTTGGATTTAGAAATTTCTTGGGGGAAAAGGATCAATCCGTTCAGGTGCATTTACAGAATAGCGCAGTTTTATTGAGTGAACTTTTGACTTGGGATGCAACTCGACTAGGGGTTCACGCCGCACTAGAAGACTTAGAATGGCATTAAACTTCAAGTTTAATCCGTGTGACTTTTAGTCTTTGCTACGAGGAAACTTCACCGCATCACGAAAGGCTATCCCGCGCGCATCTTTATCGGAAACAATAGGTGCGATACCTGAAGCCCACTTCACATCAAGATCAGGGTCATCCCAACGAATGCAATGTTCATGCTCCGGAACCCAGTACTCAGTTGTTTTATAAATAAAGTCTGCACCTTCTTCTGAGAGCACCTGAAAGCCGTGCGCAAAGCCCGGCGGCACCCACATCTGAAGGCGATTTTGTGCAGAAAGCTCAACACAAACCGAACGGCCTAAGGTGGGAGAACCCGCACGCAGATCCACGACCACATCTAAAACAGAGCCAGTTGCCACTCGAACCAGCTTACCTTGGGGTCGGGGTAATTGATAATGCAAACCGCGCAAAATTCCTTTTTTTGAATACGAATGGTTATCTTGCACAAAGTTAGCCCAAACCCCTGTTGCTGCTTGAAATACTCTTGCATTAAAGCTTTCAAAGAAAAAGCCTCGGTCATCGCCAAAACACTTTGGTTCAAGAATCAGAACGCCTGCTAATCCGGTTTCATGCACCTGCATGACTTCTCCCTTTTGCACCATCATCCAATAGTTTTTTGAGGTATCGACCGTAATCGGTTTTAATTAAACCCTGAGCTAATTTTTCAAGTTGCTGATCATTAATGAAACCTTGGCGCCATGCAATCTCTTCGGGTGCTGCCACTTTTAAGCCTTGGCGCTGCTCAATGGTTTGAATGAAATTGGACGCATCAATTAAAGATTCATGCGTCCCCGTATCGAGCCATGCATACCCGCGCCCCATGGTTTGTACCTTAAGTTGATGACGCTCAAGGTACCAACGATTCACATCGGTAATTTCTAATTCACCGCGCGCGGATGGCTTTAAGTGTGCAGCGACATCCACCACTTGATGATCATAAAAATAGAGCCCAGTTACTGCAAAATCAGATTTAGGATACTGGGGCTTTTCTTCTAATGAAACGGCATGTCCATTCGCATCAAACTCCACTACCCCATACCGTTCTGGATCTTGAACGTGGTAAGCAAAGACAGTAGCCCCTTGGGTTTCAGCATCAGCAGTTTTTACCATTCCTTGAAGATCATGGCCGTAAAAGATGTTATCTCCTAAAACCAAGGCTGAAGGCGCACCGTTCAAAAAGTTTTTGCCTAGGATAAATGCCTGCGCTAAGCCATCCGGCGAGGGCTGAACCACGTAAGTAAATTGAACACCCCAATCACTCCCATCGCCTAGAAGTTGTTCAAACCTTGGAAGATCTTGGGGTGTAGAGATAATCAAGATCTCTTTTATACCTGCGAGCATTAATGTCGCTAGCGGATAATAGATCATAGGTTTATCAAATATAGGAAGTAGCTGTTTAGAGACAACTCTTGTAACAGGATGTAGTCTAGTTCCGCTCCCTCCGGCAAGAATGATTCCTTTCCGTGACATCATTATTTTTTAATCCTCTCAGACATCTTTTCTTGCTTGATAATTAAGTTTTGTCCACTGACGGTAAGCGCCACTCGTTACGTTATCAACCCAAGATTCATTATCCAGATACCACTGAACTGTTTTTCTTAAACCTGTGGCAAAAGTTTGAGAGGGTTTCCAATCAAGCTCTGAATCAATCCTTGAGCTATCTATTGCGTACCGCCGATCATGGCCTGGGCGGTCTGTTACAAATTGAATCTGCTCACGATAACTCCCACCTTGCTTTTTTGGTTTTTGTTCATCGAGCAAATCGCAGAGTAAATGAACGACATCGATGTTACGCATTTCTGCCCGGCCACCAATATTGTAGGTTTCTCCTAGGATGCCTTTTTCCAGGACACGCCGAATGGCTGCGCAATGGTCTCCCACATAAAGCCAATCCCGCACATTTTTCCCGTCACCATAAACCGGTAAACCTTCTCCGTTCACTGCCCGATGGATCATCAGAGGAATCAGTTTTTCGGGAAACTGAAATGGGCCATAGTTGTTAGAGCAATTGGTTGTTAGAACTGGAAGGCCATAGGTATGGTGCCAAGCCCTGACCAGGTGATCCGAGGCCGCTTTGCTTGCTGAATAAGGACTGTTGGGTTCATAGGGATGTTGTTCAGTGAACGCAGGCGCATCAGGTGCCAGTGACCCATAGACCTCATCCGTCGAGACATGAAGAAACCTGAATCTGGCCGCGGCATCCCCTGTAAGGGCTGCATAGTGTTGTCGTGCAGCTTGAAGAAGCTGAAATGTTCCAATGATATTGGTTTGTAAAAAAGCTTCGGGCCCGTGAATAGAACGATCTACGTGCGACTCTGCTGCAAAATGAACGATTGCCCGGGGTTGATATTGCTTTAGCAAAGAGGTGATGAGTTCTCCATCGGCAATATCCCCTTGAATAAAAATATGTCTGGGATCATCTGCCAACACAGCCAAACTGGCCAAATTACCTGCATAGGTTAATTTGTCCAGATTCACTATGGGTTCATTCTGTTCCTTAAGCCAATCTAATACAAAATTTGCGCCGATAAACCCAGCCCCACCGGTTACTAAAATCATCACTCTGACTCAATGTTTAACCTTTGACATTATACCTTAGCGCTTTCTTTTGAACCCCTTTGCCTTTAGATGAACGCATCCTTCTCTTGTTTTACAAAAGAGTTTGCTCAAGCACACTAGATTCTGGTGTACTTCGGGTTTGGCTTTTTTGATCTGTTTCGATTTTGAGTATGAAGTCCCATGCCTAAACTCTTGGTTGTCGATGATTCGGCCCTGATTCGTAAATTTGTAAAAGATATCTTCGTTGGTGATTCTAGTTATGTGATGGAATTTGCAAAAAATGGTAAGGAAGCGATTGAGTTTCTTCATCGCTTTCAACCAGATGTCATCACACTTGACGTCAATATGCCCGAGATGGATGGATTGGAAGCTCTATCAAAGATCATGGCTGAGCGCCCAACGCCTGTCATTATGTTGAGTGCCTTAACCAGCAGAGATGCCTCCACCTCCTTAGACGCCCTTGCAATTGGTGCTTTGGATTGCGTAGCGAAGCCAACGGGTATGGGAGCTTTAACTCCTGGCGCCTTTGCTGAGGAGGTAAAACGCAAGGTTCAAATTGCAGTGATCAGTCGATCCAGATTAGGGCAATTTGGTACGCGACAAATACAAACTACTAAACCTACAGTAAGAAGCACCTCTTACCCTGCATCTAAGCCTTCAACCAGTTTAGGGGGAAACACCTCACGATCCTCAGGCTCAGCGCTATCAAGTGGCCCGGAATTTATTAACGGTAGCAGTTTTAAAACCGCTGTGCCAGGTCCATCCTCACTGATTGGAAATCCACCTGGCGTTGTTCTAATTGGCGTATCAACCGGAGGCCCGCGTCTTTTAGAGAAACTTTTGCCTAGTCTTCCGGGCGATTTCCCTTGGCCTGTTGTGGTTATTCAACACATGCCAAAGAAATTTACGGAAGCTTTTGCAAGCCGTGTGGACAAATATTGCGATCTCAATGTTCAGGAAGTCGTTGAGGCCACCCCTATTATTTCAGGAAATATCTATATTGCGCACGGAAGCGCTGACTCTATTCTCATCAAACACCAGGGTCGTATTTGCATGCAATCCGTTAACGAGGATGCAGGGTATTACTGGCACCCGTCGGTATCAGTGATGGTTAAAAGTGCGATGTCATTATTTGAGCCAAAGCAACTGATTGGGGTGATGTTAACGGGCATGGGAAATGACGGCGCTCAGGAAATGTTTGAACTTAAACAAGCGGGGGGTAGAACCATCGCTGAGTCTGAAGAAAGTTGCGTGGTCTTTGGAATGCCAAGAGAACTGATTCGGCGCGGTGGTGCAACAGTCGTTGCACCTGCCGAGGACATTGCCATTCAACTGTGTAGATGGCTCATGCGAACCCCTAGTGGATTACATTAATTGACTGCCGCTACCGTTTTAACCAAAGGTGTTTCCCCTGGTTTGTTCACTGCCCCGCACTTATCAAACGAAGACTTCTTATTATTTAAAACTTATTTCTATCAAGTAAGCGGTATTCAATTCTCTGAATCTCAACGCTACTTTGTGGATAAGCGTCTGCTTGCAAGAATGAAGGTCAACGGAGAGAGCTCTGTCAGTTCATATTTGAACAAACTTAAGCTCGACCCTTCGGGGTCTGAAATGCACGAGTTAATTCACGTAATGACCGTCAAGCAGACCTATTTTTTTCGTGAGAAATATCAGTTTGAGTGTTTGGTGCACTCAATATTGCCTGAGTACATTAACAATCGAATTGAACAAAACTCCCTGCGCATTTGGTCTATACCAAGTAGTTCAGGAGATGAGCCATACTCCATAGCAATCTATTTGAAAGAATACTGGCGAGATTTGAATCGCTATGGAGCAACTATTCTGGGATCAGATCTTGATGAACGTATTCTAGAAGTTGCTCGGCAAGGTCAATATGCAGCGCCAGCGCTGCAGGCAATCCATCCGAGCCTAATCAAGAAATATTTTACCGAACGTCCCTACGGTGGCTATGAGGTCAACAAAGAGATTAGGGGCATGGTGAAATTCGCTAGGGCAAATATTCATCATATTGATTTGATAGAAAAGTTCCGCGATTTCGATGTGATTTTCTGTAGAAATCTATTGATCTACTTTGATGATGCATCGCGTGAAAAAGCTATTCATAAGCTTTTTGAGGCACTCAAGCCTGGGGGTTTTTTATGCCTAGGGCACTCAGAATCTCTTTCACGCATTCAGAGTCAATTTGAAGCACGAAAGTTTGATGAGGCTTTGGTATATCAGAGGCCAAAGTAAAAAACCCCAATGCATGATGAGTTTGCATTGGGGTTTTTTGCTTTATAAGGAGTGCAGAGTGCGTTGATGTGCACTCTGCTCTATGTTGGGAGTTTGGCGGTGACCTACTTTAGTTCCGGCGTCACTTCACTTTGTGAAGTGAGCCTACTCTGAAGTAGGTGTCCTATCGGAATTACTTGAGCAGA
>CAIPTD010000033.1 GCA_903867885.1 uncultured Ferrovum sp.
AAAGTAAGTTTGGAGTAAAGCTAAAACCAGAGTCTATCCATGTCTCAGCAGTCTTAGAGCCCCAGCTAGCAATGTCTGGGGCTTTTCTTTTGCCTGTATCGGGTAGATCTACTGGTATTTCTCTATAGAAACCCGCCTGAACGAGAGTAGATTGGTATCTGACATTTCCCATCTGAAAGGCTGATATGACCAAGAAATCACTTGATATGAATGCAATGCCAGGACAACAAAGAGCTATTGATGCAACCAAGGCAGCTGGGCGCGTGGCGATTGAAAGTGCTCAGGCAATCGCACAGATTAATCAGCGGGCGACGCAGGAATTAGCCGGCATGATTCAGAAGAGAGTATCTGAGCTAATGAAAACTCAGGATCCTCGATCTGCATTTGAGTATGTTCATGCAGAGGTATTGCAGGATGCTGCCAAAGAGATCTCCCAATATCACAACCAATTACTTCAGGTGCTTAAAAGCGGTAATCAAGAGCTCGCCGATATTGCCGAAACCATGATTCAAGAATCTAAGGCGGATTTAATTCACTTTGTAAATGATGCTACAGATAATGCTCCGCTTGGTAGCGAGGCTTATGTCTCAGTTTTTAAAACCTCATTTAATAATGCCCTGCAAAATTTTGAGTTGATTCGTGCCGCAATGGCAGACTCATTTACGAATTTTGAGAGCAGCGTTGAGAATGTCAGTAGTCTCGCTAGCCCAAAAAGCGTCTCAAAAAAGAAGAGCTAAAGATTTAATATTGCTTCTGAAATTGCAGGGCGGTCTTAATGGTCTGAAAGTGAATATCCACTGTAGATGTCACTTCCTTTCCGTAACCGCCCGCCATTGAAAACGCGATGGGTAGTTGTCTATCCAAGGCATACTGAAATACAGTCTCATCGCGCAAGCGCATTCCTGCTGTACTGACATTCAGCCTTCCTAGGCGATCACCTTCATGGGGGTCGGCACCAGCTAAAAAAATGAGAAAGTCTGGCTTAAAGCGTGAATCCAGTTGATCTAGGGATTGGCATAGGGCATGTAAATAGGTGGCATCATCGCAACCGTCCTCTAAGCCCAAATCAAGATCGCCCTTTTCCTTTTTAAATGGAAAGTTATTTTCTCCATGAATAGAAAGGGTAAAAATAGAATCGTCATTTTGCAAAATAGACGCAGTGCCATTTCCTTGGTGCACATCCAAATCAATCACTGCAACTTTGAGGGATGAGCTAATCTCTTTTTGTAAAGCGCGGGCAGCAATAGCTGAGTCGTTGAAAACACAAAACCCACTACCAGCATCTCGATATGCATGATGGGTACCGCCCGCAAGATTGGCGGCAATACCTTCTCGTAAAGCAGTTTTGGCTGCAGCAACCGTGGCGCCTGCTGAGCGACGTGAACGTTCCACCATCTGCTTGCTCCACGGAAATCCAATCTCTCTTTGTTCTTGTGGAGAAAGCTTGCCCTCAATGACTTTTATGAGATAGCTTGGGTCGTGAGCATACAGAATTTGGGTATCTGTTACAGGTGGTGCTTCTACAAGTTCAATATTTCTTTCTCCACTCACCAAATCACGTAAGCGAGAATACTTTTCCATCGGAAAGCGATGACCCTCTGGAAGTGGTAATACAAAATGGTCGGTATAAAACGCTTTCACACTTTTACATTTCTCTGGAATATTCTTTCAGGATATTCAAAGGGACAGTCTCTAGTGCTTTGATGTGAGTACTTTCTAGTTTGATAGAGGGCGCGCATTGGGCATTGAATGCCTCCACCCAGCGATTGATGCATAGGCACCATTGGGCACCAGCCACTAACCCTGGAAATTGATACTCTGGTCTTGGGGTGATGAGGTCATTTCCTTTTTGCAGGCTAAATTGCAAAAATTCATTTGTCACAATCGCACAAACTAAGTGACTGCCCACATCCTCTTCATTGGTTTTGCAGCAACCATCCCTAAAAAACCCTGTTAGGGGATCGAAAGAGCAGGGAATGAGGGGCTCACCAAAAACATTTAGCGCAACTTCTTTTTGCATAGCAACCTTAAAAATATCCGTGTCAGCCAGTTTATTGAATAAGCCGTAAACTTGCTGAACAATGACTCAATTAGAAAAGCTTACCTTGTTTTACGATGGCGCTTGCCCGTTATGCCAGGAGGAGATTCTCTTTTTATCGGGACGCAATCAAGACAATCTATTGGGCTTTGTCGACATTAACTCAGATCAGTATGATCCTCAAAAGGTGGGCGTCTCTTGTGAGGCTGCATTGGCGGCGATGTATGGTCAGTATGCTAGTGGCAAATTGACTCAAGGCGTCTCAGTTTTTCCTGAGGCCTATCGTCGTGCAAACTTACCTCGTATGGCCTGGTTTTTTTCAAGAAAGCCGCTCCAACCATTCTTGAAATTGGCTTATCTTTTTTTTGCCAAGAATCGGCATGCGATATCTAATCTTTTTGGGCCAGCAGCATTACGATTAGTCAAGGCCCGTTCAAGGTCTGTAAAGCAATGAAGAAAATTCACCTACTTCTCATCGCTACTCTACTGAGTTTCTTGGTGCCGACCAGTTTTGCGCGCGATCCTTTGGAAGTGCCAGCATATTTAAGCACTGCAAAACTGCAAGGAAGCGGGCGACTGACTTGGTGGGGCCTACATATTTACGATGCTTCCTTTTATAGGGTAGGCTCATTGTCTTCCTCTGAGTTTGCCTTAGATATGCGCTATCAAAAATCCTTCTCCGGTAAATCAATTGCCAATCGGAGCGCAGAGGAAATGAAGCGCACTGGCGTACCTGATGATCAGGCTGCCCTTTGGGGCAAGGAGTTGGCGTCATTCTTGCCTAATGTTGAGTCGGGACAAACCTTGACGGCTATCTACTCCCCAAAGCAAGGGACTATTTTCTATCACGATGGCAAGCAAATCGCACAAATACCTGGGTCAGAGTTTTCAAAAGCATTTTTTGGAATTTGGTTAGATCCTAAAACAAGTGCCCCTAAACTCAGGACAGAACTATTGGGACAAACCTGTCCACCACCACTTTTTAATGAGGCTTGTTAAGTTATGAAATCTTTTTTTACGCGCCTTGCATTCACAATATTTTGTGGAGCGCTTTTAGTCTCATGCTCTTCACCTCAGGTGTCTCAATATGCGGCTGAGAAACCAGCTTTAGACCTGAGTGAATACTTTTCTGGAACGATTGATGCCTATGGCATCTTTACTGATCGTAGCGGTGAAGTGAAAAAGCGTTTTACCGTGCTGATCAAAGGAAATTGGACGGTAGTTGAAGGTAAAAAAGTCGGAACCTTGGATGAACGTTTCGAATACTCTGATGGCACAAAGCA
>CAIPTD010000034.1 GCA_903867885.1 uncultured Ferrovum sp.
GAGGGTGTCCTGAATTTTGTGTAAACGTCGGTTAATTACTGCTGAGGCATCCTCTCCTCAAACTGAATAGTAAACCTATTAAGCGCAGGTTTCCAATCACGCAGTGGCATTGTCCATTTCTGGCTAATGTTTTGTAGTGCCAAGTAGAACAATTTCATGACAGCATCATCGTTGGGAAATGAACCACGGCTCTTCGTTACTTTACGCAAACTCATGTTCACAGACTCAATCGCATTGGTGGTGTAAATCACCTTGCGAATTTCTGGTGGATAATCAAAGAACGGGGTGATGCGTGCCCAGTTATTTCGCCAAGAGACTGCAATGGGTGGATAAGCATCCTCCCACTTCTCTTCAAACTCAGTGAGATATTGCTCAGCTTCATCAATGGTTGCCGCTGAGTACACCCGCTTTAAATCAGCTGCAACGAGTTTGCGCTTATTCCAGCCCACATAGTTCAGGCTATTGCGCACCATATGCACAATACAAAGCTGTACAGTGGCTTTAGGATAAACAGCCTCAATGGCTTCAGGGAAACCTTTTAGGCCATCCACGCAAGCGATGAAGATGTCTTGCACACCTCTGTTCTTGAGCTCGGTCACGACGCCAAGCCAGAACTTAGCGCCCTCGGTTTGTGCAATCCATAAGCCCAGCACTTCCTTCTCGCCTTCCATGTTAATGCCGATGGCAAGGTAGATAGCTTTAGCGCGAACCGCGCCAGCATCGCGTACTTTGACATGAATGCAGTCAAGATAGACCACAGGGTAAACCGCATCCAGCGGACGAGACTGCCATTGTTTGACCTCATCACTCACCGCATCGGTAACGTTAGAAATGAGTGTGGGTGATACTTCTGTGCCGTACATATCTGTCAGATGGGCTTGTATCTCACGGACGGTCATCCCGCGTGAGTACAGTGAGATAATCTTGTCATCAAAGCCCGTCCATCGCGTTTGATGCTTGGGAATTAACTGTGGCTCGAAACTTCCTTCTCGGTCACGAGGGATTTCAATGGGCAGTTCACCAAACTCACCTTTAAGCGTCTTATGGCTTTTACCGTTACGGGCATTGCCTGTGAGATTGTTGATGCTTTCATTTTTATCGTGCCCGAGATGATTTGACATCTCAGCCTGGAGTGCCCGTTCAACCAAGGCTTTGGTGAGTTGCTTGAGAAGACCGTTCTCACCAATGAGGTCTTCTGGCTTCTTGTAATTCGATAGCAGGCTATCAATTAAATCGTCGGGGAGTGCTTTCTTTGTCGTCATTTTGATTCCATTTCTGAAAATAGCAGTTTCCTGCAAAATGACGTTTACACAAAATTATTTACACCCCCGGAGCAAAATAAAAGTGCCTTAGTTCCGACTATATAGTTGTAGTTTTGTTGCAACATTATTAACTCTTCTTAATCAGAATCTTCTTCTTTAGCTTTTACTTGATTTAAATCAACTCGACGTGGCCTATTAAAACATATAAGAGGGTGTGTATATGTTTTGTTGAAAGCGCTCGGTTGCCATCATGTTTAAAATCCAAGAAAAATTAATACGACTTATTCAACCAGGTTTATTAAGCCTGTTAGTCTTATTTGGAATCAGTAATGAAGTGCAAGCTGTTCCAAGTTTTGCAAGGCAGACTGGTGAGAACTGTGTGGCCTGTCATACTAGTTTTCCAGAGCTAACGCCATTTGGTCGTGAATTTAAGTTGAACGGATATACCCTTGGGGAGGCAAAATGGTTTCCGTTCTCAGGTATGGGTATGATTTCAAGTACCAGAATTAAGAACAACGACAATGGCGCAGGCGGTAAGCTTATGCCTAAACAAAATGCAGTTGAAATAGATCAGCTTAGCCTCTTTATTGGAGGCAAGGTGAATGATCATGCGGGGGGCTTCATGCAAATCACCTACGCAAACTATCCAGGTGCGTCAGGTGACCCACAACACCATAGCGCTTTAGATAATACGGATCTACGTATTATTCAGAACTTTACTTTGGCAGATAAGAATTTATTGGTAGGTTTGACTTTAAATAATAATCCATCAGTTCAGGATGTTTGGAATACAACACCAGCATGGGGATTCCCTTTCTATTCCCCGGGTATTATTGGTACACCAGGCCCGTCTGCAAGTACAGCGATAGACGGAATGTTTGGTCAGACCTCAGCAGGCTTAGGGGCATATGTTTGGTGGGATAGACACCTCTATGCGGAACTCTCTATGTATGGCAATGCTAATAGGACGCTTGGGTTTTTAAGTGCAGGAACTCGCTTAGACCCTAATCTCAGTTTAGTGGGTCACAATAATCCTTATTGGCGACTTGCATGGAATCAAGAGTGGGGCGCTAATTCATTAATGGTTGGTACCTTCGGTATGCGAGCTAGCGTGAGTCGCGTTGATGCCCCAGGTTATATTGATACCTATACTGACACAGCAGTGGATGCACAGTA
>CAIPTD010000035.1 GCA_903867885.1 uncultured Ferrovum sp.
AGTAGATGCACCTTCGTTAATAACCGCCTCAACCACTCTGCACAAGAAATCCATTTCTGAGCGGTAACCATCTTCAGCAGAAAACTCAATATCTTCAGCTAAGTTACGCGCAAAACGGATGGAGCGTTTAGCCTGTTCTAAAACCTCTTCTGGAGACATGCGTAATTTCACGGCCATGTGTAATGGACTTGTTGCCAAGAATGCATGTATACGTTTTGCGTTTGCTGCTTGTAATGCATCGGCAGCTCGTGTAATGTCCTTGTCGTTAGCTCTAGCCAACGAACAAACAATAGAATCCTTAACAGCAGCTGCCACCGCAGATATAGCCTGGAAGTCACCCTCCGAGCTAGCAGCAAAGCCTGCCTCGATCACATCCACTTTAAGACGCTCTAACTGACGCGCAATGCGTACTTTTTCGTCTTTAGTCATGGATGCACCCGGTGATTGCTCACCATCACGCAAGGTGGTATCAAATATGATTACTTTGTCGCTCATCACTACTCTCCGGTTTTAAATACTTCTGTACTAATTAATTTATTCAATCTGATAAAACAAAAACCCCAGCAATGTGCTGGGGCTGGTATGTGGTGGCTAATGAATTTTCTTTATCTCATTAACTCAGGCCTTACCCGCCCCAAGCTTTAGGCTTAGTGCTAGCAGAAGGAGGCCAGTTACAGGTGATAAATTCATCAACATGGAAATAATATACCCCAAAAATAGGGAATTAGCTAAAACGTTTACCGCTGAGACGCTCCCAAGCCCAAATTACATAGCCAGAGATGGAGTACACCACGAATAAACCAAACAGCGTTAAAGGCGGATTTGAGGAAATCAAAACAAAGGTCAAGATCATTAAAACCATCACGCCAAATGGCACGCGGTAACGAATATCCAAGGCCTTACCACTATAAAAACGGGCATTTGAAACCATGGTAAGTCCTGCATAAACAGCTATAAAGAAGGTAATCCAAGGAATTGCAGTATCTCGAACTGGAATCTTATTGTCATCAGCCAACCAAATAAAGCCAGCCATTAGTGCACCTGCAGCGGGACTTGGCAGGCCTTGAAAAAACTTCTTATCCACTACGCCAGTATTCACATTAAATCGCGCTAAACGCAAGGCAGCGCCAGCACAATATGTGAATGCCGCTAACCACCCCCACTTACCTAAATCTTTTAAAGCCCACTCATAAGCGACCAATGCAGGCGCAACCCCAAAGGAGACCATGTCAGCGAGAGAATCATACTGCTCACCAAAAGCGCTTTGAGTGTTGGTCATACGGGCCACACGGCCATCCATGCCATCCAATACCATTGAAGCGAAGATAGCGATTGCCGCAATCTCAAACTGGTGGTTCATTGCGTTCACAATGGCATAGAAGCCGCAAAACAAAGCTGCGGTTGTAAAGGCATTTGGAAGAAGGTAGATACCCTTGCTGCGTAAGCGGGGCTTTTGAGGATGTAACTCCTCTACTTCGTAATCAATACCATCACCTAAGTCTTCAGCCCATTGATCTTCTGAAGAAGTAACACGTCTTTGAGAGAGACGGCTTCGGTCAATACGACCACGACGGCGAAATGTAGTCAAAGAATATCCCAGTGAATAATATTTCGAATCAATCCAAACCAGGCAAACGAGCCAAGGCTGTATTTGTAGCAAATACTTTATCACCAACGCTGACTAATGGTTCAGCAGTTAGGGGTAAATACACATCAACACGTGATCCAAAACGAATAAATCCATAGCGCTCACCTGCCTTGAGGCGATCGCCAACATGAATGTAGCAAAGAATACGGCGCGCAATTAAACCAGCAACCTGGACCAAAGTGACTACTTGGCCATTAGCATCGATAACAACGGCATTTCGCTCGTTCTCGGTAGATGCCTTATCCAAATCTGCATTCACAAATTTACCTGGGAAGTATTGAATCTCCTTAACCAAGCCATTTACCGCGCTACGATTAGAGTGCACGTTGAATACGTTCATGAATACGCTGATTTTGAGCGCTTCACGACCAGCATAAGGATCATTGGTTTTTTCAACAACAACAATGCGGCCATCAGCTGGAGATAAAACAAGATCACGACCTAAAGCAGGGATACGCTGTGGGTCACGAAAGAACTGCAGAACAAAGAAAAAAATGATCCAAAGAGGCCATGACCAAGCTATGCCACCTAAATAGTGAACCAGCAAAGTCACTGCCCCCACTAACGCTAAGTACGGCCAACCTTCTTTCGCAATAATGGGGTGTGGATACATCATCTTTGTTCTGAGCCTTTTATTGAACTGCTATTAGTAGATGCTTAGTTCTTTGTCTGGTCAACTAATTTGTTCTTAGCAATCCAAGGCAT
>CAIPTD010000036.1 GCA_903867885.1 uncultured Ferrovum sp.
CAGTTTAATTTCCGAGTAAAGCCTCGCTTCCCCAAAAAACTAACTTCCGAATTCCTGTATGTGGACCTGCTGAACAACTTGGAGGAATTGGCCGAAGACCGCGACGCTGTGCTCAGCCAGGCCCGCACCAAGCTGATGTCTTTTAATCAACCCCGACTCCAACAGGCATTGGACAACTACGGCAACATGGCCACTCGCAAACGAGTTCGGGATTGGGTCGGTGGCTGACTTTCTTCACGAACGACGTGACTTCGATCAATTGCTTGCGGTTGTCGCAAACGAGCGCGCGCTCGACCCCATGCTGGTCGAAAAAGACTACTGGATCATGCACAGCCTGTGGGGACTCCAGGCATGCTATGAGATATAATGAAAATAACTTGAGTTTTTGCGTTTTTTACGCAAGAATAGCTTTTATTTTTTGATTAGAGCAAAGAATGCTGGTCGAATTTCGGGTTACCAACTTCCGCTCGATCCGCGAGGAGCAGTGCCTGAGCTTCGCTGCATCGAACGATAAATCGCACGAAGACACCCACTGTCTGGAGACCGGCAGATCGGGACTTTCTGGGCTTCTGCGATCGGCGGTGATCTATGGTGCCAATGCCAGCGGCAAGAGCAACATGATTTTTGCCTTGATGACGATGCAACAGCTCGTCCTCAACTCAACGCGGTTGCTTGAGTCCCAATTCAGGGAGCAGTTCACACCCTTTCTGCTTGACAGCGATTCCCGCCAGGCACCAACCCAGTTCGAGATCACAGTTGTCATCGGTGACCTGCGTTATCAGTACGGATTCAGTTTTGACCTTGATCGGATCCAAAGCGAATGGCTACTAGTATATGAGTCGAGTAAAGCCCAGCGATGGTTCGAATACCACTACAACCCAGAAACCCGTGAAAACGACTGGCAGCCGTTCTCGGTGCACTTCAAAGGCTTAAAGAAGGGACAGCGAGAACTATGGAAGGCAAATACAAGTGCTCGTTCACTCTTTCTCACCCAGGCTTCGCAGTCCAACAGTCTTCAATTGCAGCCTCTCTTCAATTGGTTTGCCAATGACCTGATCGTTTTTCCTGCTCAAGCACCTTTTAACCTCATGCCCACGTTGCAGCGCTTGGAGGAGCCACATTACAAAGAATGGGTTCTTCGCCTGATTAACGCTGCTGACATCCACATCAGTGACATTCGGGTTGAAAAACGAAAAGGACAACAGATTGAATTCAGGCTGGAACCAGGCAAAAGCCCCGAATTTCAATCATTCGATGGTGAAATGCCGGTTATTGAATTTGGACACAAAACCAGTGATGGGCAAGAACAGTGGTTTGATGCTCGGTTTGAGTCTTTTGGAACTCTACGACTGCTGGGTTACGCAGCACCGCTGCTCGATGCGCTTGAAAATGGAAAGCTCATCGTAGTCGACGAATTTGATACCAGCCTGCACCCACTTCTGACCCGCTACATTCTGCGAATGTTGCACAGCCCGTTACTTTCAATGAAGGGGGCGCAGATGTGGATGACCACTCATGATACTTCTCTGCTAGATCCCCATCTTTTGCGGCGCGACCAGGTTTGGTTTGTCGAGAAAAAGAAGGACCAAAGCACAGAGTTATACGCGCTGATGGAATTCAGCCCACGGAAAAACGAAGCAATTGAGCGTGGCTACCTTCAGGGTCGTTACGGCGCCATTCCTTTCCTCAGCGACTTTCTTTTCTGAAAGGCCGGTATGCAGGATAAAAACGCAAAACGCGGACGGCTAGTGAAAGAACGCGCAAAGGCAGAGCGGAAGAAAGCCGGACGCCGCGAAACTGGTTCTGCCTTGTTGGTTTGCGAGGGCGAATGCACCGAACCCTATTATTTAAGGGGATTACTTAATCATTTTGGCATCAACAGCGCAAGCGTGGAGGTATTGCCCGGTCAATCAAACAGCAATGCAGTTTGTTGTGATGGTGCCCGAGGCCGGACTCGAACCGGCACACCTTGCGGCGGGGGATTTTGAGTCCCCTGCGTCTACCAATTCCGCCACCCGGGCAGGTGAGAATATGAAACGAAGCCTTACATTATCCCCTAAGGTTTTCCGAAGCGCAATCGGATGCGGGTAATCAGCTAGAATATGTATTCGCTGATCACTTTTAATATCCCTCATTTTGCTGCTCTCTGACTTCGACTTCGCTTTACCTGAGAATTTGATCGCGCTCCATCCGCCGGCGCAACGAGGCATGAGCCGTCTTTTGGATTTGCGCGGAGTGCAGCCTAAAGACAGCCAGTTTGTTCAGTTTCTGGAAATGTGCGATCCCGGAGACTTGTTGGTGATGAATGACACGCGGGTAGTGAAAGCGCGTTTGCTTGGCCGAAAAGAAAGTGGCGGCAAGGTGGAAGTGATGTTGGAGCGCCCTCAGCCTGATGGGAGTTGGTTGGCGATGTTGCGAGCCAGCCATACACCTGTAGTGGGCAGCCTTCTGTATTTCGGAAATAAGGACGAGGTGTGTTTAGAAATGCGGGGGCGGGTAGGGGATTTATTTCTCCTGAAACTGAAGTCTGGTGCTGAGAGCATGGAAGCGGTGATGCGTGAGTACGGACAGCTTCCCTTACCTCCCTATATGGAACGCCCCCCTGAGCAGGACGATGAAGAACGCTATCAAACGGTGTATGCCCAAGATCCTGGAGCGGTGGCAGCGCCTACCGCGGGTTTACATTTTTCAGAAGATTTCTTAGATGCACTGAAGAACAAAGGTGTTGAGATTCAATTTGTGACCTTGCATGTAGGGGCAGGAACTTTTCAGCCTGTGCGCGTTGAAAACGTTGCAGAGCATCGTATGCACCCAGAACGCTATTTCATCCCTCATTCAACGATGGAAGCCGTTCAAAAAGCCAAAGCAGACGATCGCCGTATCACGGCAGTCGGAACGACTAGTCTGCGTGCCTTAGAGGCCTCCGTAGATGAAGCGCAGGAAGGATGGTTCATGGCGGAGCAGGGCGATACCCGCCTTTTCATTACTCCCGGCTACCATTTTAAAATCGTGGATCGCTTGCTCACCAATTTTCATTTGCCTAAATCGACCTTGCTGATGTTGGTGCAAGCCTTTGGTGGAATAGAGCGTTTAAAACAGGCTTATCAGCATGCAGTTCAAGAGCGTTATCGGTTTTTTAGTTATGGTGATGCGATGGTGATTGATCGTATGTCACTGGAATAATCCCGGATATTTTCGTAACCAAATAGATGTCACTGCTCTTTTGAGATTGGATGATGCGATTTTCCTTATTAGCTGAAGATGGTTTGGCCCGTCGCGGCACCCTAGAGTTGCCGCATGGATTGGTGGAGACGCCTGCCTTCATGCCGGTAGGTACTTACGGCACTGTCAAAGGCCTCTCGCCTCTGGAGGTCAGGCAACTTGGCGCTCACATCCTGCTTGGCAATACTTTTCATCTCTGGCTAAGACCTGGGCTTGAAGTGATAGAGGCGCACGGAGGTTTACATGGATTCATGAGTTGGAATGGCCCAATCCTTACCGACTCCGGTGGTTTTCAAGTTTTTAGTTTGGGTGATTTAAGAAAGATTAGCGAGGCGGGGGTGACTTTTCGATCTCCTATTAATGGCGATGCCTTGTTCCTTGATCCAGAAGAATCCATGCGCATTCAAAAAGTATTGAATTCAGACATCGTAATGGCTTTCGATGAGTGCACGCCTTATCCTGCAGACTATCAAACTGCCAAACAGTCGATGGAAATGAGCATGCGCTGGGCAGAGCGAAGCAAGCGTGCCCATGAGGGAAATCCCAATGCGTTGTTTGGGATTGTTCAAGGTGGGATGTACGAAGACTTGCGTGAGTGGTCTGTTCAATCACTGGTAGACCTTGATCTGCCGGGGTATGCCGTGGGTGGCTTATCAGTGGGGGAACCCGCCGAGGACAGAGCCCGTATTTTAGCCCACACCCCGCAGCGCTTACCTAAAGAAAAGCCGCGCTATCTGATGGGAATGGGAACACCTGAAGATATTGTAGATGCCGTCTCACATGGCGTGGATATGATGGATTGTGTAATGCCTACCCGAAATGCACGTAATGGTTGGCTCTTTACCCGCCATGGTGATATCAAGATACGTAATGCCAAGTACAAACAAGATACGACACCCCTGGATTCAGATTGCTCTTGTTATACCTGCAAAAACTTTTCCCGGGCCTATCTGCATCATTTACAACAAGCCAAAGAGATTTTGGGGGCCAGGCTCAATACCATTCATAACCTGCATTACTACCAAGATTTAATGCTGGGTCTGCGTGAGGCCATTCTGGCTGGTCGGTTGTCAGACTTTCGCGCACAGTTTCAGCGACAGCGCGCCGTGCTAAACTCATGAGTTACCGTTTCTAGTGAGTTCTATATATGTTTATTACTGACGCATTTGCAGGCGCTTTTGATGGCGCTGGCGCCCCGATTGCAGAGCTGACCAGCTTCTTGCCTATCATTGTGATGTTTGCGTTGCTGTATTTCCTCATGATTCGTCCGCAAATTAAACGCCAAAAAGAGGTGGCCACCATGTTGACCAGCTTGAAAAAAGGCGACGAAGTGGTTGCAGGTGGCGTGCTTGGTCGGATTCAAGCCTTAGACGAAATTTACTTGGATTTAGAAATTGCTAAAGGCACCGTTGTGAAAGTACAACGTCAAGCAGTGACCGCCTTGCTCCCCAACGGTACCCTAAAATGAATCGTTTCCCTCTGTGGAAAAACGCGGTGATTGCGATCGCGTTATTCCTCGGCTTGTTGTACACGCTGCCCAATTTCTTTGGGCAGTCTCCTGCAGTTCAGGTTTCCCCTCTAGCTGCCAATGCCAAGCCAGATAATGCCCTGCGTGCACAGGTCGCTGCCGCATTACTGAGTTCAAATATTTCTGCCACGGGTACATCGATGGAAGCATCGAGTATTCGTGTGAAATTTCAGGATACCGATGCACAGTTGAAGGCAAGGGATGTCTTGGAACATGCCCTTAACCCGGAGGGCCAGCAGCCCGCTTTTGTGGTTGCATTGAATCTCGTATCGAATGCGCCCCTATGGATGGAGTCGATTGGGGCCTTGCCGATGTACTTAGGCCTCGATTTATCGGGTGGAGTGCATTTCTTGTTGCAAGTGGATATGAAGGCCGCGATCAACAAACGCATCGATTCTGCTACCAGTGAAGTTCGTTCCCAGTTGCGCGATGCAAGGGTGTTTTATGCCGGTATCAGTCGCGATGGCAATCGGATCACTGCGCGATTCCAAGAACCGGCACAGCGGGATGCAGCCAATAAATTACTGGAAAAATTGTTTCCCGATTTCATCTTAAGAAGCGAAGGTGAAGGACAAGATTTGAGTATTACTCTGACTTTGCGTCCAGAGGCTTACAAAGGGATTCAAGATTCTGCTCTGAAACAGAATATATTGGCACTGCGTAACCGGGTAAATGAGTTAGGTGCAAAGGAACCCATCATCCAGCAACAAGGTGAAGATCGCATCATCGTTCAGTTGCCTGGTGTTCAGGATACTGCTAAAGCCAAAGAAATTATTGGTCGCACAGCAAGCCTTGAAATTAGATTGGTAGATGAAGAGCATGCTGCTCCTTCCTCCATGACTGAGCCCGCGCCATTTGGCGATGAGCTGGTGGTGGAGCGCAGAGGGGTTCCGGTATTTGTTCGCAAGCAAGTGGTGCTGACGGGTGAAGTGATTACGGATGCTTCTGCTGGGTTTGATTCGCAGTCTAGCCGTCCTTCGGTGAACATCAGTATGGATGGGAAAGGTGCGCGCATTATCAAACAGGTTTCTCGTGAGAACTTGAAAAAGCGTATGGCGATTCTGTTGATTGAGAAAACACGTACTGAAGCCATTAGCGTGGCAACGATACAAGATGAACTGGGTGCGCGCTTTCAAATCACCGGATTGTCGAGTCCTAAAGAAGCCAATGATCTGGCGCTCTTGCTGCGGGCGGGAGCGCTCGCTGCGCCCATGGAATTCTTAGAGGAGCGGACGGTGGGCCCGAGCTTGGGCGCTGAGAATATTGCACGAGGTTTTCATTCCACCTGGATTGGCTTTGCTGCTATCAGTGCGTTCATGGTTGCTTACTACATGCTGTTTGGTTTGATCTCGGTGGTTGCGTTGGCAATCAATGTGTTGTTCTTGGTTGGATTGCTATCCTTGCTTCAAGCAACATTAACTTTGCCCGGTATGGCGGGTATCGCACTGACGGTGGGTATGGCGATTGATGCCAATGTGCTGATCAATGAACGTATTCGGGAAGAGTTACGAAATGGTAACTCCCCCGCGGCATCGATTTTTGCTGGATATGACCGTGCCTTTGCCACGATTTTGGATTCAAATGTGACGACGGGTATAGCTGGAATCGCGCTCTTTGCTTTTGGATCAGGCCCGGTGAAAGGTTTTGCAGTGGTCTTGGTTTTAGGTATTTTGACCTCAATGTTTAGCTCGGTATTGGTATCTAGAGCATTGGTTAACCTGATCTATGGTCGCTCACGCAAAATAGAGAAGCTCTCCATCGGAAATACCCAGTGGCGTGAAGAAGCACCTCCCCAATAGATTCATATAAATGGGTCACTGACCCGAGTAGGAGCCGTTAGGAATGGAGTTTTTCCGGATTCGTAAAGACATCCCCTTCATGAGTTGGGGGCGTTATACCACTGCAATTTCCTTGCTGACTTTTTTGCTGGCAGTGTTCTTTCTTCTTACCAAGGGATTGAATTTGTCTGTCGACTTCACCGGCGGTACGGTGATGGAGGTCAATTACGCCCAGCCTGCTGACGTGCAAGGTATTCGTGGTGCTTTGTCTACGCTTGGTTTCAATGACGCTAGCGTTCAAAACTTTGGTACATCGCGTGATGTGCTCATTCGTTTGCCGATTAAACAAGGGCTGTCCAGCGCTCAGTTGTCGGATCAAGTGATGCAAAAACTCATCCAAGCCGATCAAAGTGCCAAGATGCAAAGGGTAGAGTTTGTGGGACCACAAGTGGGTGATGAGTTGGTTCGTGATGGTTCTGCTGCGCTGCTTTTTGTTTCGATTGGCATTATGTTGTATCTGGCCATACGCTTTAAGTGGCGGCCTGCCGTTGCCACCATAGTTGCTAACCTGCATGATGTAGTGATCATCTTAGGTTTCTTTGCTTTCTTTCAATGGGAGTTTAGCCTTTCAGTTTTGGCTGCAGTACTGGCAATTCTGGGCTACTCGGTCAATGAGTCGGTGGTGGTATTTGATCGGGTGAGAGAAAACTTTAGAAAGATGCGTGGGGCATCGGTGGCGGTGGTGATTGATAATGCCATCACGCGCACCATGAGCCGCACGATCATTACTCACGGTTGTACTCAGTTGATGGTGACCTCAATGTTGTTCTTTGGCGGGGAGGCACTGCACTACTTTGCGCTGGCGCTGACCATCGGCATCATATTCGGTATTTATTCCTCAGTGCTTGTTGCAAGCCCGATTGCTATGTGGCTGGGTATGACACGTGATGACTTTGTGCATGTGGAGAAAAAACAGGAAGTGATTCGCCCTGGCGAAGAAATCTAGGCGAATAAACCGATGCTGGAGATACTCGGTCACCTGGATCAAAGCCTGCTTGCGCTGATCAAAGACTATGGCTTTTGGTCTTATTTCATTCTCGGGGCTATTATTTTTGGTGAAACAGGCTTAGTGGTATTGCCCATGCTGCCCGGTGATTCTTTGTTATTCGTGACGGGAGCTGCTGCAGCGAGTGGAGCAATTGATATTGGAAGCATTGTGATTGTTTTAAGCTTCGCTGCGACCTTAGGGAATCTGAGTAATTTTTATATGGGTCGTTGGTTAGCTCCGCACCTATTCAAAAACTCAAATTCACGTTGGCTTAATCCTGAATACTTGGCGAGAACCCATGCTTTTTATGAAAAGCATGGTGGTAAGACTGTGATTCTTGCCCGCTTTATTCCCATCGTTCGTACTTACGCCCCTTTTGCTGCGGGTTTAGGAACAATGGAAGCCCATCGGTTTCAGATTTATAGTGTGGTTGGCGCCATCACTTGGGTGGGAACAATGGTTGGAGCAGGGTATTTATTCGGTGACATTCCGCTGATCAAAGGCAACCTCTCTTTGATCAGCCTGGGTATTATCATTGTGACCTTATTGCCTGCTTTGATTGGTGGCTTGAGGTCTGCTCGGAATTCAGCATGAAGGCTTTTTCCCGCTCACCAATGAAATCCTAGCCAACGCGTTGAGCGAGCACTGCAGCAAGACCGATATAGCTTTCGGGTGTCATTGCTGCGAGACGTTCGCGCTCAAATTCCGGGATCGGCAGGGAGGCCACAAACTCTTTGAGCATGGCTTCATCAACCGACTTTCCACGCGTCAACGCCTTTAATCGGTCATAAGGGTTATCAAGGCAATATTTACGCATCATGGTTTGAATGGGCTCAGCCAAGACTTCCCATGCTTGAGATAAATCAGCGTGAATTCTTACTGGGTCAGCTTCCAATTTATCTATGCCGCGTATACAACTGTCGTACCCTAACAGGGCATACCCCAATCCCACGCCTAGATTACGCAGCACAGTAGAGTCTGTGAGATCGCGCTGCCATCTTGAGATGGGTAGCTTTTCGGCAAGGTGGCGCAGGACAGCATTACTCAATCCTAAATTGCCTTCGGAGTTTTCAAAGTCAATAGGATTGACTTTGTGTGGCATGGTAGAAGAGCCCACCTCGCCTGCTTTGGGGCGCTGGCGGAAATAACCTAAGGAGATATAGCCCCAAACATCGCGATCCAGATCTACCAGGATGGTGTTAATGCGGGCATAAGCATCCATCCATTCCGCGATACCGTCATGCGGTTCAATTTGAGTAGTGTAGGCATTAAATTCAAGACCGTGAGCTGCTACAAACTCTGCACACAGCGATTCCCAGTTTAAATCTGGATAAGCCGCCAAATGCGCATTGTAGTTACCTACGGCGCCATTCATCTTTCCGGGCATGGTTAGCACAGCGAGCTTATGACGTGCTTTTGCTAAACGACGGGAGACGTTAGCCATTTCTTTACCCAGAGTAGTGGGTGTAGCGGTTTGGCCATGGGTGCGAGCCAACATGGCTAAATCAGCATGCTTTACGGCCAATGCATTCAACCGTTCAGTAATGGCGTCGATAGCGGGTAATAGAACTTGATCGCGGGCATGAGACAACATCATGCCGTGGCAGAGATTGTTGATGTCCTCAGAAGTACAGGCAAAGTGAATGAACTCACCTGCACGAACAATCTCAGGATTGTCTGCAAGTTTCTCACGTAGCCAATATTCCATTGCCTTGACATCATGATTGGTGCGAACTTCGATGGCCTTAATTTGAGCAGCATCGGATTCTGAAAAACCACTGACCAGTTCGCGTAATTGATCTAGGGTTTCAACAGAGAAAGGTTCGATCTCTGCGATGTCTTTGCACTCGGATAGGGTGATGAGCCAATCTACTTCAACTTGAACGCGATAGCGAATGAGAGCACATTCGCTGAAGAAGGGGCTTAAAACTTCGGTGCGTGAGCGGTAACGTCCATCAAGAGGCGATAGGGCATTTAAGGGGTTTAGGGGCATCGGAGAAAGCCTCGAAAAGAGGAGAAACAAAACAAGCTATGCATTCTACCATTCTCTTTCGATGCCTCAGCGCGAGCTTGCGCTGACCATACTTGACATAAAGGCGTATGGCCAAAGTTAAACGAAAGCTGGCTGGGTGTTATACTAGTAAGAAGAGTGATAGCTGGAAGGAATATGAAATTATTTGCAAGTCATACGAGTCCCTACGCACGTAAGGTACGGGTGGTACTGATTGAGAAACGTTTAGAATGTGAATTGATTCCCACTGATGTTTCGGTGCCGAATAATGCCTCTCTTGAATTTAATCCTTTGGGCAAAGTACCCGTCCTGGTTTTAGATGATGGCACACCCGTTCACGATTCGGCCGTTATCACTGAGTATTTAGATACCGTTACTCCGGTTGGTCGTTTGATTCCCGACGATGCACGTCCTCGTATGTTGGTAAAACGCTGGGAAGCGATTGCGGATGGCTTGCTGGATGCAGGTGTTTTACTGATTATGGAAAGCCGTCGTCCTGAGAATGAGCGCAGCCAAGCTTGGATTGAACGTCAATACAGTAAAATTCAACGTGCGTTACAGCAAATGTCGAATGATCTGGGGGAACGTAATTTCTGCTTTGGAGAAACCTTCTCCTTGGCAGATGCTGCAGTAGGTTCTGCTTTGTTTTTTCTTGATTTTCGCTTCCCTAATATTCTGTGGCGCGAGCATTATCCTAATCTGGTTCACTTTGCTGATAAGCATCAACATCGTAAATCGTTTGAAGAGACACAGCCTCCTGCATCCTTGGCCTTGGCGCAGCCTCCTGCGATTGGCGTAGGCAAGTTTCCAAACGAAAAAGCAGATGAAGTTGAACCAGAAATCATCCCTGCCAGTACACCGCCGGCCCGTGCTAAAAAGCCTGCCGTTAAGAAAGCCAAGAAGACAAGTTAAGCGCTTTGAGGCAGAGGTAGTGCGCGTTCATACCTTTCATGATTGGACTTGAATTTTTAGTGTGCGGATAGAATCCCTCCCCCTAGACAGACTTCATCGCGGTACAACACGCCGAACTGTCCTGGGGTCACTGCCCATTGTGCTTGATCAAATTGCAAGTGAACGGACTGATCCTCGCGCAGTGATAGCTGGCAGGGAATATCCTTTTGACGATAACGCAACCTTGCACTGAGCCCATGGTTTTCGGGTGGGGTGCGGGCGATCCAGGAACAATCTTTTAGGATTGCCGCGTTCTTCAATAAAGCTGGGTGATCATGCCCTTGCACTACGTACAAAATGTTTTGCTGCATGTCCTTGCCTGCCACATACCAAGGTAAGCCTGCGCCCCCTATGCCTAGCCCCTGACGCTGCCCAACGGTATGAAACATCAATCCCTGATGTTCCCCTACGACCCGGCCATCAGGAGTTTGCATGGGGCCTGCTTGGCCTTTGAGATAGCGTCCTAAAAATTCTTTAAATGGCCGTTCTCCGATAAAGCAAATTCCTGTGCTGTCCCGCTTATCATGAACGGCTAGTCCTGCATCTTTTGCGATATCACGTACTTGTGGTTTAGGTAATTCACCCACTGGAAACAGAACCCGCGCGATTTGATCTTGCGAGAGACGATGCAAGAAATAACTTTGGTCTTTATTGGAATCCAGGCCTCGTAGTAATTCTGTGCTGCTTGCGGAGTGCCTGACGCGGGCATAATGACCAGTGGCGATCCAGTCGGCTCCCAGGCTGAACGCATGGTCTAGAAAAGCCTTAAATTTTATTTCAGTGTTACAGAGAATATCGGGGTTGGGTGTTCGCCCCGCCTGGTATTCAGCAAGAAAATAGGAAAACACACGTTGTTGGTATTCCTCACTGAAATTCACCGCATCAATTTCAATTCCTATTTGATCTGCGACACTCGCTGCGTCTACTAAATCTTGTCGCGCATTGCATTCTTCATCGTCTTCCCAGTTTTTCATGAAGACACCCATTACCTCAAAGCCTTGGTTTTTGAGCAGTAGGGCACTGACGGCGGAGTCTACGCCCCCAGATAGACCGACGATCACGCGATCGCCGCGTTGGGGACTATGAGTGGAGGGTGGAATTGACATCATGATTCAATATTAAACAAAAACGGGCAGGGATAACCCTGCCCGTTTGAGTGTGAACTGCTTTGAATTACTTAGCGACAGCAGCGTCAGCAGCAGGTGCAGCAGATTTCTTGGATTTCTTGTGCTTCTTTTTGCTATGTTTTGCAGTGGGTTCAGCAGCAGGAGCGGCAGCGGCAGCGGGTGCAGCAGCTGGAGCGGCAGGGGCAGCAGGTGCATCAGCAGCAATAGCAGAGAAAGTCATACCAACGAAAGAGGCGGCAATCAGAGTAGACAAAAGCTTGTTCATTTTAAATCCTTTAGTGGAAAAGTCCGGTTGGGACGAATCAGGTGTCAGGCACCATATTTACAATAACGCCAGCGCTAAGAATCGGTTGACTCAGCACGATTAAAACCCATATCTATTTTAACATCTTGCCATGTTCCTGTGGTGAGACCTTCTAGGCTGTAAGGCCCGATTGACCAGCGAATCAGCCGCAAGGTGGGGAGTCCGACTGCTGCCGTCATTCTGCGTACTTGGCGATTGCGGCCTTCTCGAATCGTGATGGAAATCCATGATGTAGGAATCGCCGCCCTGATACGAATGGGAGGAGAGCGTTCCCATAGCGTTTCAGGAGGGGTGAGCTGTTTGACTTGCGCGGGTAGTGTTAGGCCGTCATTTAATCGGATGCCGTTAGCCAGCGCTTGAAGTGCGGCATCTTCTGCAATCCCTTCTACTTGTACCCAATAGGTTTTAGGCCATTTGTGTTTGGGATCAGTGATCTTTTTTTGCAGTTGGCCATCGTTGGTGAGTAGCAACAAGCCTTCGCTATCGGTGTCGAGTCGCCCAGCAGGGTAGATATCGGGAACCGGAATAAAGTCTTTCAGGGTGGGATGCCCTTCATTTGGACTAAATTGACAGATCACGCCCATGGGTTTGTTAAACATCACTAGTCTGGACGGGCCACGATCTCTGGGTGTTGGGTCTCGCGTCAACGGGTCTTTGAGGGGGCGCTTGAATGATTGCACCTGGGAGGCAGGCGAAGCGCGAGGACGCCTGTTACCTCCATCCTTTTTTTGATTTTTACGCTCGATCAGGGAATGACCTCATAGGCAGGGAGTGTAAGGAATTCAGCAAAGTCATCTGCAGATGTGAGTTGATCAAACATCACCGCTGCTTCTTGATATTTTCCGGCGGCCCAACGTGCGTCGCCAATTTCTTTATGGACTGCTTCGAGTTCTTGAGGGAGCAGTTGGCGGAACAATTCGATTGTCACTTTGCGACCATCTTCCAGGATACCTTTAGCGCTTCTAATCCAATGCCAGATCTGCGCACGAGAAATTTCAGCGGTGGCGGCATCTTCCATTAAATTGAAGATGGGGACGCAACCTACGCCGGCAATCCACGATCCCATATATTGCAGAGTAATGTTAATGTTCATGCGCAAGCCGGCCTCCGTAATCGGTGAGCGGGGCTCGAACTGAGTGAGATCTGCCGCAGTGGAATGGACGTCGTCACGTTGACGACTGATTTGATTGGGGGTAGGCATTTCGCGATCAAATACTTCTTTTGCTGTGGCCACTAAACCTGGGTGCGCTACCCAGGTACCATCAAAGCCATCGGTGACTTCGCGCAACTTGTCCGAGCGAACTTTTTCTAGGGCTTTTTCATGGGCGGCGGGATCGTTTTTAATGGGGATTTGAGCTGCCATGCCGCCCATTGCAAATGCTCCACGCTTATGACAAGTTTTTACGAGCAATAGCGCGTAGGAACGCATGAAGGGGGAAAGCATGGTGACATTGTTGCGGTCCGCTAAAATGAAGTCGGGGTCACGATTGAATTTTTTGATGCAACTGAAAATGTAGTCCCATCGACCCGCATTCAAGCCCGCACTATGATCGCGCAGTTCATAAAGGATTTCTTCCATCTCAAAAGCGCCCAACACGGTCTCAATCAGGACGGTAGCTTTGACGGTTCCATTAGGAATGCCGAGCGCTTTTTGTGCGTAAACAAAAATATCATTCCACAAACGCGCCTCAAGGTGGGATTCCATCTTAGGCAGATAGAAATAAGGGCCGCTGTTTTGTGCTAACAAGGTTTTTGCGTTGTGGAAAAAGTACAGAGCAAAGTCGAAGATACTGCCAGAGATGACATGGCCATCAATCACGACATGTTTCTCTGGAAGATGCCAACCGCGAGGGCGCACAAATAACACTGCGTGTTTGTCTGCCAGTTTGTAGGATTTTCCTTCTGGACTGGTGAAATCGATTTGACGCGCATTGGCTAATTTGAGATTGACCTGCCCCATCAGGGAGTTTTCCCAGGTAGGGGTGGTGGAGTCTTCAAAGTCTGCCATGAACACATTCGCACCTGAGTTCAAGGCATTAACCACCATCTTGCGGTCGGTAGGACCGGTAATTTCTACTCGGCGATCTTGTATGTCTGCAGGGCAGGGTGCAACTTTCCAATCTCCGGCACGAATCGCAGCTGTTTCTGGAAGAAAGTCAGGACGCTTACCCGCATTGAATTCTTTTTGTTTGGTTTGGCGCAAAGCCAACAACTCCAGACGACGAGGCTCAAATGTGCGGCTCAAATCGACTAAAAAAGCCAGTGCCTCAGCGGACAGGATATCAGCGGCTACATCAGGAACGGGAAGGGTCAGTTGCACGCCGGCAGGAAGGGATAGGCTCATTGTTAAGGTCTCGCTATATCTTGTACTGGAGTCGATAAAATAGGGTTGTTGCTATGCAGCATAACTTCAACTATAACGGAAACTAATCCAAACAGTAAGTCTTTAAAATAGAATTTTTAGTCTGATATACAAAATATCTAGAAATCAGTTTGAAAAAAATCCCGCCCAATTTATTTGGACGGGATCTCAGGGTTGGGGTCTCTCGCTCGGGCTTACGCCTCTTAATGAGAACAACCCCCCAAAAAACTTAGTGGAACTGTTCTTCTTCGGTGGAGCCAGTCAGTGCGGTCACGGAAGATTTTCCGCCGGTGACAACCTGAGTGACTTCATCAAAGTAGCCGGTGCCGACTTCACGCTGGTGCTTGGTCGCGGTATAGCCCATTTTCTCTGCTGCAAATTCAGCTTCTTGCAGTTTGACGTAGGCAGTCATGTTGTCGCGAGCATAGCCATGGGCTAACTCATACATGCCGTAGTTCAAGCTATGGAAGCCTGCCAAAGTGATGAATTGGAATTTGTAACCCATGGCGCCCAATTCACGTTGGAATTTAGCAATGGTGGCGTCATCCAAATGCTTCTTCCAGTTGAAGGAAGGAGAGCAATTATAAGACAGCATTTTGCCTGGGAACTTGGCACGAATGGCTTCAGCCCATTGACGTGCAAACTCTAGGTCAGGTTTGCCGGTTTCACACCAGACCATGTCAGCTACTTCTGCATAAGCCAAGCCACGAGCAATCGATGCTTCCAGACCTGCTTTGGTGTGATAGAAGCCTTCGGAGGTGCGCTCGCCAGTTAAGAAAGGCTTGTCGAGGTCGTCTACATCAGAGGTGATCAGGGTTGCAGCTTCTGCATCGGTACGAGCCAGAAGAATGGTAGGAACACCCAGAACATCAGCAGCAAAACGTGCTGCAACGAGTTTTTGAACGGCTTCTTGTGTGGGGACTAAGACTTTACCACCCAAGTGACCACATTTCTTGGCTGAGGCCAATTGATCTTCGAAGTGAACGCCTGCAGCACCGGCTTCAATCATGGCTTTCATCAATTCAAATGCATTCAGGACGCCACCAAAACCTGCTTCTGCGTCAGCAACGATGGGTACAAACCAATCAATGCTGTCATCGCCTTCCATGGTAGCGATCTGGTCAGCGCGACGCAGGGTGTTGTTGATGCGTCGAACCACAGTAGGAACCGAGCTCACGGCATAGAGAGATTGGTCAGGATACATTTGCAGGGAATCGTTCGCGTCACCTGCAACCTGCCAGCCAGATAAGTAAATGGCTTTTAAGCCTGCTTTAACTTGTTGCATTGCCTGGTTACCCGTCAAGGCCCCTAGGCTATTTACAAAAGGGAGCTCATTGCAGTCTTTCCAGAGACGTTCGGCGCCGCGTTTGGCCAAGGTGTATTCAATTTGCAGGCTACCACGCAGACGGACTACATCTTCTGCAGTGTAAGGACGCTTAACGCCTTTCCAGCGGGGGTTTTCTGCCCAATCTTTTTTCAGTGCATCAATTTGCTGTTGCTTGTTCATCACTACCTCCATAGTTACGTTTAAAGACAAAGAAATATTGCTGAATGGTACGAGGTTAGTGAATGGGGGCTTCGGAAACGACAATTCCGTCGTCATCCGCATACACCCAATCACCGGGTTCTACCCAGATACCTGCAATCTGGATTTCGATCTCTTTTTGACCTTCGCCGCGCTTCACGCTTTTAAGGGGATGGGTTCCCATGGCTTGAATGCCAATCGGCATTTCGCCAATGGCTGCAGAATCTCGAATGCATCCTTGTACGATAATGCCAGCCCAACCATTGTGGACAGCGAGTTGAGCCAGTTGGTCGCCCACTAAGGCACAGCGCATTGATGCGCCACCATCGATCACCAGAACACGCCCCTGTCCGTGTTCTTCGAGCGTTTGACGAACTAAGGAATTATCTTCAAATACTTTAAGTGTGACTGCGGGACCGGCAAAACTGGGTTCTCCTCCAAAATTGGAGAAAAGCGGCTCCATGATCCTGATTTCATCGCTATGTGCATCGCAAAGATCTGCAGTCTTAAAGGACATGTTGGCTCGCTCGAAGTACACTAGATTGAGATGGAGATGCGGGCGATCGATTGGCACCGCGCTGTCATGAGTAAGATATCATATATAAGACCTAAGTAAAGTGATTTTTTTAAAAGGAGCGGCCTATGTATCAGCACATCAAAGTCCCCACTGAGGGCGAGCGTATTGTGGTCCGTCCAGATTTTTCTTTAAATGTTCCTGATCACCCCATCATTCCTTTTATGGAAGGGGACGGGACAGGGGTTGATATCACTCCTGTCATGATGTCGGTAGTGGATGCAGCAGTGAATAAAGCCTATGGCAGCCAACGTAAAATTGCTTGGATGGAGGTTTACGGAGGGGAAAAATCAACTCGGGTATATGGTGACAATGTTTGGCTGCCTGAAGAAACCTTGCATGCGGTTCGCGAATATGTGGTTTCGATCAAAGGCCCGCTCACAACGCCAGTGGGCGGTGGCATTCGGTCTATTAACGTCGCGCTTCGGCAGCAATTAGATTTGTATGTTTGCTTGCGCCCCGTTCGATGGTTTAAGGGCGTTCCAAGCCCTGTGCGCGAGCCTCAGAAAACCGATATGGTGATTTTCCGTGAGAATTCAGAAGATATTTATGCAGGTATTGAGTGGGAAGCAGGGACACCAGAAGCACAAAAATTGATTGCGTTCCTTCAAAATGAATTAAAGGTGACTTCGATCCGCTTCCCGGAATCGTCTGGAATCGGTATTAAGCCCATTTCTAAAGAGGGCACCGAGCGCTTAGTGCGTAAAGCTTTGCAATATGCGATCGATAACAAGCGTCAGTCAGTGACGATTGTTCATAAAGGCAACATCATGAAATTTACGGAGGGCGCGTTTAAGAACTGGGCCTACGGCATTGCAGCACAGGAGTTTGGGGCTGAACTGCTCGATGGTGGGCCTTGGATGCGTTTACCCCAAGGCATCATTGTCAAAGATGTGATCGCAGACGCATTTCTGCAACAGATTCTATTACGCCCAGAAGAATATGATGTGATTGCTACGATGAATCTGAACGGGGATTATATTTCTGATGCCTTAGCTGCGCAGGTGGGGGGGATTGGGATTGCCCCAGGGGCTAATTTGTCTGATTCAGTTGCTATGTTTGAGGCAACACATGGGACTGCACCTAAGTATGCAGGCAAGGATTACGTGAATCCAGGATCCCTCATTTTGTCTGCTGAGATGATGTTGCGTCATATGGGATGGGTAGAGGCCGCAGATCTTATTGTGCATGCAATGGATAAGGCGATTGAGGCTCGCACTGTGACCTATGACTTTGCCCGCTTGATGGATGGAGCCACCCAAGTGTCATGTTCGGGGTTTGGCCAAGCGATGATTGCTCATATGGGCTAAGTATAACGCGGCGGGTATCCGCGCCTGAGTCATAAAAAAACCCGCCGAGGCGGGTTTTTTTTCTACATTTCGTGATTTTTTCAAATCATGAAACGAAGATTAGGCATTCTGGATATTGCTAGCCTGCTTGCCTTTCGGGCCTTGCGTCACCTCGAAGGAGACCTTTTGGCCTTCCTTAAGGGTTTTGAACCCGTTCATCTGAATTGCAGAGAAATGAGCAAACAAATCTTCGCTACCATCGTCGGGAGTAATAAAACCATAACCCTTCGAATCATTGAACCATTTAACCGTACCTGTTGCCATATCAGAAACATCCTTGCGTAAAAAAAAGGGCTAGAAACCCATGACTTGTTTGGGAATCAAGCCGGCGCGCAAGGCGCACGGAGGATACCGCCAACAACTTGAACCAAACTCCAAACTCCTTTTACGCCATATTTATATATTTAGCAAGTTCTAATTAACAATAATTGAGTAGAGGCGAAGTGATTGAGTGATGATTACAACGCACTCTCATTTAAAGCCAGTTTTAAGAACCTATATTTAGACAATGAAGCCGCTTGATATTTGCTAGCTTGTCTCCATGTATCAAGATGATATTGTTGATTAAATTTTTACTGTTTTATCGACTTGAAATTTAACAGCGGATATTTATCAAAATCGTCTTGCGAAAATCAGTCAAAGGATTAGACTGAAAGCGTAATGTGATAGCCGTTGTATTTAAACGTAGCAGGGTTTTTCTGATGAGTGGTAAGCAACAGCAGGGAACAGTTCTCGAGCGCGAGAAACAACAAGTCGAGCCGCCGTCCTTGTTCAAGGTTTTACTCTTGAATGATGATTTCACTCCTATGGAGTTTGTTGTGGCGGTTCTGCAAAGATTTTTTTCATTGGATTTTGAGCAGGCTCATCGTGTCATGCTTAAGGTTCATACAGAAGGACGCGGGGTCTGCGGTATTTATCCGCAAGATTTGGCTGCAACCAAGGTGGATCTTGTTTTGGGATTTGCCAGGAAGCATCAGCATCCGCTTCAATGCGTGATGGAGGAAAACTGAAATGATTGCCCAGGAATTAGAAGTAAGTTTACACATGGCTTTTGTTGAAGCACGTCAAAAGCGCCATGAATTTATTACAGTTGAGCACCTATTAATGGCGCTCCTTGATAACCCCTCAGCACTTGAGGTGTTGAAAGCCTGTGGCGGTAAAATTGATGAATTGCGTAAGCAGCTCACCGAATTTGTGCAGCAACACACCCCTACGGTAGCGGGAACAGAAGAGGTAGATACCCAGCCCACTTTGGGTTTTCAACGCGTCATTCAGAGGGCTATTTTGCATGTACAGTCTTCTGGTAAGAAAGAAGTCACGGGTGCAAATGTGCTTGTTGCCATCTACGGGGAAAAAGATTCCCATGCGGTGTACTACTTGCATCAGCAGGGCATCAATCGCTTGGATGTGGTGAACTTTATTTCGCATGGCATCAGTAAAGTGCCACGTAACGCAGCTCAGAAGGAAGAGGCAGAAGTTGAAACTGAAGTGGATGCGAGTGCGGGTGGCGCCCTAGAGAGCTTCACGCAAAATCTCAATATTCAAGCTCAAAACGGAAAGGTTGATCCGCTGATTGGCCGAGATAAAGAACTTGAGCGCGTGATTCAAATCTTATGCCGTCGTCGTAAAAACAATCCTTTGCTGGTGGGCGAAGCGGGAGTGGGTAAGACTGCGATTGCAGAGGGCTTGGCTTGGCGCGTAGTGCAAGGTACGGTTCCTGAAATCCTTTCTCATTGTGTGGTGTATGCCTTAGATATGGGCGCATTATTGGCCGGAACCAAATATCGTGGTGATTTTGAGCAACGCTTGAAAGCGGTGTTAAAGCAACTCAATGAGAACCCTAATGCGGTTCTCTTCATCGACGAGATTCATACACTGATTGGAGCTGGTGCAGCCTCTGGTGGGACCTTGGATGCTTCGAATTTACTCAAGCCAGCCTTATCTTCAGGTCAATTAAAGTGTATTGGGGCAACGACCTACACCGAATACAGAGGCATTTTTGAGAAAGACCATGCTTTATCTCGTCGCTTCCAGAAAATTGATGTGCTGGAACCTTCGGTAGATGAGACAGTGCAAATCTTACGTGGATTGAAGTCACGTTTTGAAAGTCACCATGGCGTGAAATATAGTGAAGCCGCATTAACCTCTGCGGCTGAACTCTCTGCGCGTTACATTAATGATAGACACCTGCCGGATAAAGCGATTGATGTGATCGATGAGGCGGGGGCTGCGCAACGTATTTTGCCAAAAAGCAAGCAGCGCAAGGTCATTAGCAAGAACGAGATTGAAGACATCATTGCAAAGATTGCACGCATTCCAGCAAAAAATGTGTCTACGAATGACCGTTTTGCCCTGAAGACTTTAGATCGTGATTTGAAGGCAGTGGTATTCGGCCAAGACAAAGCGATTGATGCCTTGTCTTCAGCGATCAAGATGGCCCGCAGCGGTTTAGGAAATCCGAATAAGCCGATTGGTTCTTTCTTGTTTTCTGGTCCAACCGGTGTGGGTAAAACTGAAGTGGCCCGCCAACTGGCTTATGTGCTGGGCGTGGAATTATTGCGCTTTGATATGAGTGAGTACATGGAGCGTCATGCGGTTTCGCGTTTGATTGGCGCACCTCCGGGTTATGTGGGGTTTGATCAGGGTGGCTTGCTGACCGAACAGGTTACGAAGCATCCCTATTCTGTTTTGCTTTTGGACGAGATTGAAAAAGCCCATCCCGATATTTTCAACATCATGCTGCAGGTGATGGATCATGGAACGCTTACGGATAACAATGGCCGCAAAGCAGATTTCCGGAATGTTGTGATCATTATGACTACTAATGCCGGGGCAGAGTCTCTGACCAAATCCTCGATGGGGTTCACTTCGGATAAACGCGCTGGTGATGAACTAGCTGAAATTAAGAAGATGTTTACCCCAGAGTTCCGCAACCGTATCGATGCGATTGTTTCGTTTGCCCCTCTGGACGAATCCATCATCCTGCGCGTGGTAGACAAGTTCCTAATGCAACTAGAAGCGCAATTACAGGAGAAGCGTGTAGATGCTACGTTTACCGATGCGCTTCGCACTTATTTATCCAAGAAAGGTTTTGATCCATTAATGGGTGCCAGACCAATGGCAAGGCTGATTCAAGACACTATTCGTCGTGCCTTGGCAGATGAATTGTTATTTGGCCGCCTGTCAGGTGGGGGCAAGGTCACCATTGATGTGGATGAGGCAGGGGAAATTCATCTCGTGTTTGACGAGGAAGTAGCGCCGGTCGCTGTTCAGTAAAAACTAGTCGAGCCCGAACAAACCTCCGCCAATCTTAGGTTTGGCGTAGGTTTTGTTCTCTTCCTTGGCAGGGGGTAGGGCCGAGTCAGGCATTGTGCTTGCATGAACTTCAGCGTTTTCTGGGCCAGGCCCGTGTTGAGATAAAATTGGCGTCGCTAAGATATCTTCGGCGGCAGCAAGATCTTTATTGGGGGGGGGTTGCGTGCCTGCAAGATAGCCCAACAGCATGCAACATCGACCAAACCGTACGCGATCATTAGAAGCCAAATACTCAACCAGCAACTGCGCTTGAAGCGGGTCGCTGGTGTCGAGGGTGACAATAATTTGTTTGAGCATGCATTCCCGGCGCCTTTTGGGCGGCCGGTTTTTAGCCGTTAAGCTTCAGGTACTTGTACATTCCGCGGGCATTGGCAAATTCGGGCTCGGGTTGTACGCGTGCATTAGGGAAATAGCTGGTGAGCTTGGTCATCAACGCTGCGCCGCCACCCACGAATAAAATCACATCTAAATCTGCCCCTGAACCAAAATGACGCTTGGCTTCGCGTAACACGCGTTCTGAAATGTCATCTAAAGATGTGGTGACGGCTGCTTGAACCGAATGCTCGCGACCAAAACGCTTAATTGTGCCTGTGCGAACTGCGCGATCTAAAACACGGCGAGATACTTGGCCTTCTCCAAATTGCGTTCTCATGTGCGCGCTGACTTGTTCGTAGACATCAAGCACACCCATATTGCCTGTTCCGCTGCGCATGTGGTCAATATGATGGCCTGGCAAAATGGTAACGCAATCCGTTGTTTTACCGCCGATATCAATCACGCCGCAGGGGCCATCCAGCACTAGCTGGTTACCATCATCATCAAATGCAAAGTCAAACCATGAGGCCACGCCTTCGGGTAGGACAACATGTTCGATAATTTGAGCAGTCTCGCCGGTGTGCGCCACATTGACCCGCTTAAGAAGTGCTTCTTGCTTGGCGCGGATCACCGCTTCGTTGCGCACGCTGCCTTTAAAAAACATATCGAGGGGCAATCCAGATGCAATTTTGACGCGCTGGCCGGATAATCCTGCCAAGCGTAAAGCATGATGCACCACTACACGATTTAGATCTGAGGTGGGGAAGTCATCAAAACGGGTTTCTTCGCCGTGTATGAAATCACCTACAGTGAAATGGCGGCCAGCTGTTTCATAACTGGCACCAATCACTTCATCCGAAGCATTCACAGCAGAAAGGCCATCATGGCCGGCACGGGCGCAAGAAGCGACGCGTACCTTTCTGTCCTGGGTAACGAGCTTGGTATCCGCAAAACCATCGTCGATACCTGCCAAGATGTAGCTATTAGTGGAATTCTGCTCGCTCATACTTGCTCCATTTGATACGGGATTAAAATAGACAATTCGTAAAGCCTTATCCGGCTAATTTAACGTTTATTTATGAATTTTTGAGTAAATCAGTTTTCCTAAACGTACTTAACATTATACGGCCATCGCTGCAGTCAATGGGGGATGGTGGTGGTAAGCATTTAACTCAAAATCGCTGGGTTCTACTTTCTCTAGCCATTCTGGCTGGTAGTGTTGAGTGACGGCAAAGTCAGGTATGCGCGCGTTTAATATGAGTTGAGGCGGGCTCAATGGGCTCCGGGCACGTTGCTGATTAACCATATCTAATTGATTTTCATAGATATGTACATCGCTCCCAAACCAGTTCAGGTAAGCGGGAGTAAAGCCGCTTAAGCGGGCAAAGAGGGTGAGTAAGGCGGCTGCCTCAGCAATATTCCCAACTAAACCAAGTGGGGCATCTACCGAACGTTGGTAGAGGCAAAGCGATAGTGAGCGCGTGCTTACATTAGCGTTGAACTGGTAAAGCAGGTGGCAGGGAGGGAGTGCCATTTGATCTAGTTCGGCCGGGTTCCACGCATGAAAAAGAATGCGCCGATCGGTGGGGTTGTGGATTAATTTATCTAAACACTCGCGCAATTGATCGATTTGGCGGGACAACATCACATTACCGTCATCTAGCGTTCCGCGCATGACCCAACCACTCTTCAGGGCATGCTGAAGGGAGGGGCTATCTGGGGCAAGGGCACGCCATCCTTGCCAGTCTCGCCACTGTGCCCCGTAAACGCGTCCTAAGTCATCGGTGCCTGTACGATGTGGATTGACTAGCCAAGCACTATTTTCATTCGCATTGGCATCCCAAATTTTACTCCCTAATGCCCTAAATTGAGCCGCGCTGGTATTGCCGCGCAGGAAAGCAACTAACTCGCCCATAAAAGTTTTAAAGGGAAGTTTGCGGGTTGTGACGGCAGGAAAGCCTTGTTGGAGGTCAAAGCGCAGAGAAGCGCCCGAAATCGCGATGGTGCGAATTCCTGTTCTGTTTTCTTGCCAGTTTCCTTCGGTGAGGATGCGCTGGAGTAAATCAAGGTAGGGTTTCATAATAGTGAGTGTGACATGCTCAAAGCGCTATCGACAACGGTATTCACACTGTCTTTTACCCAGAAATGAATGTGCATGCTGCCTGTAGTTCGCCATGAGATGGATACTAAGTTAGATTTAGTGCTAAAATTGCAGGCTTAGAACACGTTTGGGGTGTTTTTTGCCACAAACACGGGTAAGTCGATGGGCCAAGGGCCCTTTTTTTTATTGTGCAGGCTTTTTGTTGTGCTGAATTCATAGGCCTCAAGCGCAGACTTAGCAGGGTGCGAAGGGGAAACAATGGATCTGATGCAGGTGGTAGAAACAACCGTTGAGGCTCTGGATTTTGAGCTTGTCGCGTTAGAGCGCGCTGGGCGTGGCCTGATGAGGGTGTTTATTGATCATCCTGATGGGATTACTGTTGAAAACTGTGTGTTAGTCAGTGATCAACTGACACGCGTATTTACAGTTGAGAACATTGATTATGAGCGCCTTGAGGTCTCCTCGCCGGGGTTGGATCGGCCGCTACGTAAACCCGAGCATTACCTGAGGTTTATTGGAGAACAGGTCAAATTAAGACTTCGCTTGCCTCGTGAGGCGCGAAAAGTATGGAGTGGACGGTTATTGGAAGTCACAGAGAGTGGCATCCGATTGGAACTGGACAATGGGCCTGCAGATTTTGCCTTTGATGTCATTGACAAGGCCAATGTTGTTCCTGAATTTTGAGTTGGAGAGAAAATGAGCAAGGAAATTTTGCTGTTAGTAGACGCACTAGCGCGTGAAAAAAATGTTGATACGGACATCGTTTTCTTAGCACTTGAAATGGCACTGGCTTCTGCAACTAAAAAGAAGCATGGTGATGATATTGAGGTAAGGGTTGAGATTGACCGTCATTCTGGGTTCTTTGAATCTTTCCAAAAATGGACGGTAGTTAACGACTCGGATTGGCTTTCCGAAACATTAGAAATGCCAATGAGTGAAGCCACCAAGCGAAAGGCAGATGCTCAACCCGGCGATATTATTGAAGACCCCCTTGAGCCTATAGACTTTGGTCGCATTGGTGCTCAGGCTGCCAAGCAAGTCATTTTTCAAAAAATTCGTGATGCTGAACGTGAGCAAATTTTGGCGGATTTCTTGTCAAGAGGCGATAACCTTGTTACCGGAACGGTGAAGAGAATTGAGCGCGGCAATGCCATTATCGAATCAGGCCGTCTTGAAGCTTTATTACCCCGCGATCAAATGATTTTGAAGGAAAATTTACGGATCGGCGATCGTGTTCGTGCATTCATGCAAAAGGTAGAACGAAGTAACCGTGGCCCTCAGTTGATGCTGTCGCGCACTGCACCTGAATTTATAATCAAGTTGTTTGAACTTGAAGTTCCTGAGATTGAAGAAGGTCTTCTAGAGATTCTTGCTGCTGCTCGCGATCCTGGTATGCGAGCAAAAATTGCCGTGAAATCTAACGATCGCCGTATAGATCCCATTGGAACCTGTGTCGGAATGCGCGGTACCCGTGTTCAAGCAGTAACAGGTGAATTGGGTGGCGAACGCGTCGACATCATTCTTTGGTCTGATGATCCGGCGCAGTTTGTGATTAACGCCTTGGCTCCAGCCGAGGTGAGTTCGATTCTGGTTGACGAAGATAAACACAGCATTGATGTGGTGGTGGAAGAAGATCAGTTGGCTAAAGCTATCGGCGCGCGTGGACAAAATGTGCGTTTGGCAAGCGAGCTTACTGGATGGGAGCTCAACATCATGACGATTGATCAAGCTGAGGAAAAATCTGATAAAGAGCGCACCTCAGTGCGCGAACTCTTCATGACGCGTTTGGATGTAGATGAAGATGTGGCTGATGTTCTTGTTCAAGAGGGCTTTAGTACATTAGAAGAAATCGCTTACGTACCCATGGCAGAACTTCAAGCAATTGAGGCTTTTGATGAAGATACGCTGAACGAATTAAGAAGCCGAGCACGGGATGCCTTGCTGACTGAAGCAATTGCTTCAGAAGAGCAAGTGGACAGCATCGCGGATGATTTGCTGAATTTGAAGGGAATGGATACAGAGCTAGCGCGTAATTTAGCTGGCAAAGGTATTCGTACTATGGATGATTTAGCTGACTTGGCTGTTGATGAGCTACATGAACTCACGGGCATTGACGAAGACCGTGCCCGAGAATTGATTATGACCGCACGCGAACCTTGGTTTAATTAAGCGCCTGCAAAGGATTGACCTGATGGCAGCAACAAATGTGGCGAATTTCGCCGCCGAACTCAAAATTACCCCAGCCCATTTGCTTGAGCAGTTGAAAGCGGCTGGAGTTTCGAAAATTAAAGAATCGGATGATCTGACTGAGCAAGATAAATCTCAGTTGCTTGAATATTTGCGCCAATCCCATGGTAGTAAAGAAACCAAGACCAAGATCACGCTGACCCGCAAGCAAACGACCGAGATTAAAAAAGCGGATAGCACGACAGGTAAAGCGCGAACGATTCAGGTTGAAGTTAAAAAGAAGCGCGTGTTTGTTAAACGTGATCCTTCTGAATTGGCTGCTGAAGCCGAAGCTGAAGCCGCAGCCGCAGCCGCAGCCGAAGCCCAAACAGCGCTTGCTCATGAAGTTGAAGTGGTTCAAATAGCGCCGGTTGAGCCTGAAGTAGAACACGTTATCACTGTTACTGAGGTCGTCGCAGCCCCTGAGCCTGTCACTGCACCTCAACCTTTGTCCGTGCCTTCTGCGGTTGATACTGTGCCGATAGCACCTGTATCGGTTATTGATTCAGAGCAAATGGCGCTGCGTGATCAGGAGCAAAGGCGCCAAGCTGAATTAAGAGCATTGCAGCAAGCTGAAGTGGAAGCGAAGCAAAGCAAATCCAAGTCACGTAAGGCGGCCACCCATGCCACCCACAACCCTGAAGAAAAAGGTGTGAAGGCTGAAGTCGCAACAGTGATGCCTGTAGCTGAGCCTGTTACTGAGGCATTAGTAGATGCAGTTCCGGAAGTGGTTCCGAATCCTAACGCCCCCCCTGCTAGAAGATTGGTGACTGCAGAGAATATGGGAACGCTGCATCGCCAGCCTAACCCAACCGCAGTTCTTCCTGCCGCAGACGATAAATCTCCTACTCCCCGTCGCACAACATTACCTGCCAAGAAGGGCGCAGGTACTGGAGGCAAGCCTACGAATAGTTGGGGTGCCGGAGATGGGGCGCGTCGTCGCCCTGGAGGGGCAGGCGGTCGTGGTCGTAATGACATGGGTACAGGAAGCGGTGGATGGCGAGATAAATCTGGCGGTAAATCCAATCGCGTGCGTGAGGAAGATCCTAGTCATGCTTTTTCAGCCCCTACAGAGCCTATCGTTTACGAAGTTCTCGTTCCTGAAACGATTACGGTTGGTGAATTAGCACAAAAAATGGCGGTCAAAGCAGCCGAAGTCATCAAATCGATGATGAAGATGGGCAGCATGGTCACCATCAATCAGGTCTTGGATCAAGAGACCGCGATGATTGTGGTAGAAGAATTGGGCCACGTGGCCAAGCCGGCCAAACTAGACGATCCCGAAGCCCATCTGGAAGGTTTGGGGGAAGAGGAGATTGATCACGAATTGCTCGCACGTGCACCTGTTGTCACAGTAATGGGACACGTTGACCACGGTAAAACCTCGCTGTTGGATTACATTCGTCGCAGTCGTGTAGCGAGCGGTGAAGCAGGGGGAATTACCCAGCACATCGGCGCTTATCACGTTGAAACTGATCGTGGCATGGTGACCTTTTTAGATACGCCGGGACATGAAGCCTTTACCGCGATGCGAGCCCGTGGAGCAAAAGTAACGGATATCGTGATCTTGGTGGTGGCTGCCGATGATGGTGTGATGCCTCAAACCATTGAGGCGATTCACCATGCCAAGGCGGCGGGTGTACCTGTAGTGGTGGCAATCAACAAAATTGACAAACCCGAAGCAAATGCCGATCGGATTAAAGGCGAATTGGTCACACAAGGCGTGCTGCCTGAAGAATATGGTGGCGATGCCATGTTTGTTGCCGTATCCGCCAAGACGGGTAAGGGTATTGATGAATTGCTGGAAGCCGTGTTGCTTCAAGCTGAAGTATTGGAATTGCGTGCCGCCCGTCATTCTCCTGCAAAAGGGATTGTCATTGAGGCTCGATTAGATAAAGGTCGGGGCCCGGTTGCCACAATACTGGTTCAGAGTGGTACTTTGAAACGTGGCGATATGGTCTTGGCCGGCGCGGCATTTGGGCGCGTGCGTGCGATGTTGGATGAGGCGGGTCGGCCGATTCCTGAGGCAGGCCCCTCTATTCCAGTTGAAATTCAAGGTTTATCCGACGTTCCTGCAGCAGGTGAAGATGTGATTGTGCTCAATGATGAGCGCAAGGCACGTGAAATTGCACTGTTCCGTCAGGGTAAGTTCCGCGATGTGAAGCTGGCTAAAGCCCATGCTTCCAAGCTTGAAAATATCTTTGATCAGATGGGCGAGGGCGAGGTAAAGAATCTCTCGTTGATCATCAAATCAGATGTTCAAGGTTCATTCGAAGCTTTGAAAACCGCTCTAGAAAAACTATCTACAGAAGAAGTGCGCGTGAATATTTTGCACTCAGCCGTGGGAGGAATTACGGAGTCTGACGTTAACCTGGCTGTGGCTTCTAAGGCTGTGATCATGGGCTTTAATACGCGTGCAGAAAGTGCTGCGCGTAAATTGATCGATAACACCGGTGTAGATGTTCGCTACTACGATGTGATCTACAATGCCGTGGATGATGTGAAGGCTGCATTGTCTGGTATGTTGACCCCTGATAAGAAAGAAAGCATCTTGGGAATGGTTGAGATTCGCGAGATTTTCCGAATCTCTCGTGTAGGTACGGTAGCCGGATGTTATGTCACAGAAGGCTTGGTGAAACGCAATTCTCAAATCCGTTTGATTCGCGATAACGTCGTTGTGATGACAGGCGAACTCGATTCATTGAAACGATTCAAGGATGATGTAAAAGAAGTGAAGTCTGGCTTTGAATGTGGCTTGTCCTTACGCAATTACAATGATTTGATGCTGGGTGACAAGTTAGAAGCCTTTGAGATCGTTGAAGTGGCGCGGTCGCTTTAAGGCGGTCGCTTCTTTGGTCTGTATAGCGTGAGCACCCACGATACCCGCCAAAAACGGATCGCCGATCAAATCCAAAAGGATTTGTCGGCGTTGATTCGCTTACGCTTAAAAGATCCTCGGGTAGGAATGCTTACTGTGACTTGGGTGGAAGTCGCGGCGGACTATGCCCATGCCAAAATATTTGTTTCTTCTTTATTAGGCGAGCAATCGCTCAGTCAATCGCTTGAAGGTTTACGAGAAGCGGCAGGCTTTTTGCGCCGCGAGTTGGGTAAGGGACTGAAGCTTAGAACCGTTCCACAATTGCACTTTGCAGCTGATGAATCCATAGAGCGTGGGGTGCGAATGGGTGCTTTGATTGATGGTGCGATTGCAGCTGACGCTGAGCTGATCAAGTCTTCTGCCGGAGAGGAGATCCCTAGTACCGCGGAGACTTTTGATATTCGCGCCATACCAGGAGTACGCTCCTGAGCGATACCGCACAGCGCTCCCGAGCGCCGCTGCGTCCCGTACACGGGGTATTGCTGCTAGATAAACCAAGAGGGCTTTCTTCTAACGTAGCTTTGCAAAAAGCACGTCATTTGTTTCGCGCAGAAAAGGCAGGCCACACCGGAACGCTAGACCCAGAGGCAACGGGATTGCTCCCTCTCTGTTTTGGAGAGGCCACAAAGTTTTCCTCTTATTTGCTTGATGCTCCGAAGGGATATGAAGCCACTTTATGTTTAGGTGAGACGAGTGATACGGGTGATGCTGAGGGTCAGCTTACTCCGGGTCATGGCCCTATTCCTTCAAGTTGCGCGGTGATCGAGGAAACTTTGCGTTCTCTGCTTGGTCAGCAGGAGCAAATTCCACCCATGCACTCTGCACTCAAGCATGAAGGTAAGCCTTTATACGACTATGCGCGGGCTGGAATTGAAATCGCGCGTCCTGCCAGACAAATATGTATTTTTAAATTGGAATTGCTTGGACTTGAAGGCCGATTTTTACGTGTTCAAGCGGACTGTAGTAAGGGGACTTACATACGGGTGCTTGCAGAAGAAATTGGTCGGCGCCTGGGATGCGGGGCATGGCTGTCTTCTTTGCGAAGAAATCGAACGGGGGGATTTGTTCTTGAGGATGCACTCACGCTTGAAGCGATTGCTGCATTGGATGATTCTCAACGTGCTTTGCTTTTGATGTCACCTGAAACATTGGTGCATGAGGTCCCGCGACTTGATATCGGAATCAATGAGGCGCAGGCCTTAAGGCATGGTCAGAGCCCAGTATTGCTTGCCCCTATCCCTTCCATGCTTATTGATCAAACGGTTCGGGTGTATTGGCCGGATGGTTTGTTTCTTGGGTTGGCAAAGCCGCAAGCCAACGGACAGCTTGTTGCGGTGCGTCTCATGTCAGAATCACCCCATATTTAATTCGCCCCAAACAATGAATCCTCCCCCTCTCAAAATAGACGATGTTGTGGCACCTACGCGTGAGAAGGCCCTCGCTCTTTTTGAACAAGGCCAGATTTCATCTGCGTTGGATATGCTGCGCGTCTTGGCGAACTTTGGAAGTAAGGAGGCGCAATTCAGTGCGGAATGCTGGAACGATATTGGAAATATCTGCGCACATGCGCATCAGTTTGGGGAAGCCGTTAGTGCCTTTCGTCGCGCTGTTCGCCTTGCTCCGGGCTTGGCCATGCATTGGAATAATCTTGGTGGAATGTTAAGACAGGTTGGGGAAAACCAATCTGCTGAATTTGCTTTTCGCCAAGCGATTGTTCGTCAAAATCAGTTTTTTGCGGCTCATCAAAATCTTGCTGAACTGTTGGATCTTCGCGGCGAAGGGCTTGAAGCAGCGCGTCATCATTGCATTGCCTATGTGGAGGGCCCGCGAGAGGGTAAGAGTTTTGAAATGCTGGGGGTGGCCTACTATCATCTTGGACAGAAAGATCGTGCAGCAGATGTGTATCGGCAGTGGTTAGAAGTTGAGCCAGAAAACCCTATTGCACAACATCGTCTTGCTTCTTGTCTGAGTGAAGGGGTGCCGGAACGTATGCCAGACGACTGTGTGGAGGCGATGTTTGATGCGTTTGCTCCCAGTTTTGATGCCCATTTAGCCGGGCTGAATTACCAAGGACCGCAACTACTCACCCAAGCATTGAGTTCAGCATTGAATGGAAGAGATCAATTAACGATTCTTGACGCAGGGTGTGGAACAGGTTTGTGTGGGCCCTTGCTCAAGACTTTGGCTGCTGAGTTGGTTGGTGTGGATATCTCATCGGTCATTATGGAAAAAGCCCGTGCACGCCATTGTTACGACCAACTTATTAAATCAGAGCTGACGCATTTTTTGGAAGTTGCGCATGATGCTTTTGATGTCATTTTTGCTTGCGATACGTTTAATTATTTTGGCGCCTTATTCCCCGTCTTTAAGGCAACCGCTCAAGCGCTGAAGCCTGAGGGTTTGATTGCATTCACAGTTGAAGATGATGCGGGTGTTGCCTCAGCCGAAGGCTGGCATTTAGCGATGCACGGCCGATATGTCCATGACGACAAAGCAATTCGTAATTGGTTAGAACAAGCTGGTTTTAGTGTTCAAAATACCCACGTTGTGCCATTAAGGCAGGAGCTAGGTAAGACCGTTCACGCTCGTATTTATGTGGCAAAACGGTGTGTCAAGGTAGCGTAGAATAGCGGCATGCGACATTATTCCTCCTCTGGTTCAGATACCCCAAGCAAGCAATCTCATTCGAATAGAAATGAGTGGGGTGCATTGCGAGCACTCGTCCCTTATCTATCCAGGTATCGATTTCGTATTGCTGCTGCTGCTGCATGTCTTGTTCTTGCTAAAGTCGCAAACGTAGGGGTTCCACTTGTTTTAAAAACCATCATTGATGGATTAAGCACCCCACAACAAATGGCAGTAGCGGTTCCTCTTTCTTTGCTGGTGAGTTACGGCTTTCTGCGTTTTTCCAGCACACTATTTACCGAATTACGTGATGGAATTTTTGCACGCGTGAGCCAGCGGGCTATTCGCGAAGCAGCATTATCTGTATTTCAGCATTTGCATCGTCTGTCTCTTCGCTTTCACCTTGAACGACAAACCGGTGGCATGTCTCGGGATATCGAGCGCGGAACACGTGGAATAGAAACTTTATTGCGCTTTGCTATTTTTAGCATCTTCCCTACTTTGGTTGAGATGACTTTAGTCGGTGTGATTTTGACTGTGCGCTATGACGTGTGGTTTGGTTTGATTACCTTGGTGACATTAATTTTGTACATTTCGCTGACGGTGGCGATTACAGAATGGCGTACCCAGTTTCGTCGGCGAATGAATGAAATGGATTCAAAAGCCAACACCCGCGCTATTGATAGCTTGCTGAACTACGAGACGGTTAAATACTTTGGTAATGAGGAATGGGAAAGCCGCCGTTATGACGAGAATCTGCGCCGTTGGGAGGAGGCTTCAGTCAGGAGTCAAACTTCATTGGCTGCACTGAATACAACACAAAGTCTCATTATTGCTATTGGCTCAACGGCCCTTATGCTGCGCGCCACATCGGGAGTTCTAGAAGGAAGATTAACGATTGGTGATTTGGTGCTGATCAATGCACTCCTTCTCCAGTTATATGTTCCCCTGAATTTTCTGGGTGTTATTTATCGGGAAATGAAACAAGCTTTGTCTGATATGGATCGCATGTTTCGTTTACTGGCAGTGAACGAAGAAGTGGCAGATGCACCTGATGCTTTGCCATTACAAGAAGGGCCGGGTCATATTCAATTTGAAGGGGTGGATTTTAGTTATGACGCGCGGCGCAGCATTTTGCACAAGGTGTCTTTTGAGGTTTTACCCGGCCGCAAAGTTGCGGTAGTCGGATCAAGTGGCGCGGGTAAATCCACGCTCTCGCGCTTGCTATTTCGCTTTTATGATGTCAATTCGGGTCGTATTTTGATTGATGGTCAGGATATTCGTCGCGTTCAACAAAAGAGCGTTAGGGCGGCAATAGGGATCGTGCCGCAAGATACGGTGCTGTTCAACGATACGATTGCTTACAACATTGCTTATGGTTGTCCTGGGGCAGACCATGAATCCATTGAGGGGGCTGCAAAAGCAGCGCATATTCATGGCTTCATTGAAAAGCTGCCAGATGGTTATGAAACGATGGTTGGGGAGCGGGGGCTGAAACTGTCTGGTGGCGAAAAGCAGCGTGTAGCGATTGCCAGAACAATTCTTAAAAACCCCCGTGTCTTGATTTTTGATGAGGCCACTTCAGCGCTGGATAGCCATTCTGAGAAAGCGATTCAACAAGAGTTAGATCGGATTTCTCAGGCCCACACCACTTTAGTCATTGCGCATCGATTGTCTACTATTGTGAGTGCGGATGAGATTTTGGTACTGGATCAAGGAAGTGTGATTGAACGGGGAAGTCATGCTGAGCTTCTTGCCTTGAATGGCCGTTATGCCCGTATGTGGGCGCTTCAGCAGCAAGGTGAAGAAACGCAAGCTGATGTCCCCTTTAGTCTTGCATAGCAATTTACGAAAAACCACTTTGTATGACAAGGATTTACTGATATTGTTGAGCCCATCCCTAGCTCAAGAATTGTGGTATTACTCATAAGATGCGATACGTTTACTTCATGCGTCATTTGCGCCGGCTAGTCCTGATCTGTTTTATTGGGGTGCCACTTTCTCCGGCATTTGCCATGCATCACACTGAATCGCTTACGGCAACTCAGGCGAATGTTCGAACTGTGAATGTAAAAACAGGCGCAGTTTCGCCTCGCCAAAAACCGCATGCAGTATTGGCGCGTCATCGTCGCGTGTTTTCACCCAAGGCCTCTCCAAGAGCACTTGCTCCTGAGCCACGTGATACGCGCAATGATTTGCCAGATGGCTTATCGCTGCTCTCCAATGCGGCGTATATTTATGATGAGACCAATCAGAAGGTGCTGGCTGACCGGAATCCGGATCAGGTTCAGCCCATCGCATCCATCACCAAACTTATGACGGCAGTCGTGGTGCTGCAACAGGGCTTGCCCTTGGATGAGTTGATTGAAATTGATGAAGCAGATGTAGATAAGTTGCGCCATACGCATTCCTTGCTCAAGGTGGGTACTCGCTATACACGAAGAGATTTGTTGCTGATGGCTCTAATGGCATCAGAGAACCGGGCTGCAGCTGCGTTGGGCAGGAGTGTTCCTGAAGGTCGCGAGGCTTTCATTGCACGCATGAATGCTGTTGCGGCGCAATTAGGAATGAATCACACGCATTTTGAAGATACCAGTGGTTTGAATGGCCAAAATCAATCTTCTGCAAGAGACTTGGCTTTACTTGTTCATTTTTCCGCAGGTTACCCCGTCATACAAGAGTTCACAACGACACCCCAAGCCGTCATTGCGCCTGCGATAGGTGGGCGCCCCTATGTATTTAGAAACACCAATATGATCGTGCGACAGGGTCAATGGGATGTGGTGGTATCCAAGACTGGTTTCATCAATGAATCTGGTCAATGTTTGGTCATGCAGGCAAGGATTGATGGCCGTTTAACGACTATGGTGCTGCTGGATTCTCATGGCCGTTTTTCTCGTATCAATGACGCCCAGCGTGTACGAAAATGGCTAGAGTATCGCGCTGTGCAGGAAGCTAAATTAGGTCAGCGAGACGTGAGTCCTAAACTGAACTCTCAAGCTCGTAGCTGATCACTCTTTTAGTTTCTTTCTGACTGGTAAAAATAATGCGTATTGGCTTATTCGTCACCTGCTTGGTAGATGCGATGCGCCCCAGTATTGGTTTTGCCTCGGTTTCTTTGCTTGAGGCGGCAGGCTGCGAAGTCACCATCCCCGATACCCAGACCTGTTGTGGTCAACCTGGATTTAATTCTGGTGATCGGCCTTCGGGCATTCAATTAGGCTTGGCTTTCTTGCGAGACTTTGAAGGCTTTGACGCCATCGTTGCGCCTAGTGGATCGTGTATTGGAATGATTCACGATTACCCCACACTTTTTAAAGATGATTTGGCCTTGCAGGCGCGATTGAATGTGCTGACTGCAAAATGTTATGAGCTCACTGATTTCTTGGTGAATCATGCGCCCAAGCCGCTAAGTCCAGGGCGGTTGAGTATGACGGTGAGCTATCACGATAGCTGTACTGGTCTGCGTCAGCTAGAGATCAAATCGCAACCACGTTTTTTGTTGCAGCAGACTCAGGGAGTGGAACTGCGCGAAATGAAGGATGCTGAAATTTGCTGTGGCTTTGGTGGTAGCTTTTCAATCAAGCTAGGTGATATCGCGACGCAAATGGCCGATAAGAAGTGCGCCCATGCGCTTGAAACCGGTTGTGATGCCATTGTGGGCGGAGATTTGGGTTGCCTGTTGAACATCGAAGGGCGCTTGCGTCGCCGGGGTGATCCGCATACTCAAGTGAAGCATGTGGCTGAGCTTTTAGCAGAGTCTCTTGTGAACCCGCAGCTTGAAAAATCATGAAGATTCGCTCTGAGCAATTCAAAGGTAATGTGCGAAAGCAGTTAGCCGATGAAGCGCTGCAATCTAATTTGAGTCGCTTTGGTGGGGGATTCGCTGATAGACGCCGGGATGCTTTGGTTAAGGTAGATGACTTTGAGGCGTTGCGCGATCGTGGAGCCAGTATTCGCGCCGAAGTTTTAGAGAATCTCGATTATTGGCTTCTTAAATTTGAAGCAGAAGCACAGCGACGGGGAACCCAGGTGCATTGGGCAGAGACGGGTGCTGAGGCGAATCAGATTTTATTGAATATCGCGCGCAATGCGGGTGTGCAACGCGTGGTGAAATCTAAATCCATGGTAAGTGAAGAGTCAGGTCTGAATGAGGTGTTGACTGAGGCGGGGATGACTGTCACGGAAACCGATTTAGGCGAATACATTTTGCAGCTTGCGAATGAACCTCCTTCGCACATCATCGCACCGGCTATACACAAGAGTCGTGATGAGGTTTCAGCTCTGTTTGAAAAGCATCATGGCACCCCTCGCACAGACGACATTCCTTCACTATGTGAAGAAGCGCGCGGTCAACTACGTCCCCATTTTTTGGCTGCGGATATGGGCGTGTCGGGCGGGAATTTTCTGATTGCAGAAACAGGTTCTGTCACTATCGTGACGAATGAAGGTAATGGCCGAATGGTGACGACCTTGCCGCGCGTGCATGTGGCGATGACAGGTATTGAGAAGGTGCTCCCTACCCTAGAAGACTTGAGTGCTATTCTGCGACTCTTGCCACGTTCGGCAACCGGTCAGGATATTACCAACTATGTTTCGATTCTGACGGGTGTGCGGGATGAAGGGGCGATGGATGGCCCGCAGGAAAACCACGTGATTTTGGTGGATAACGGCAGAAGCCGTTTGTTGGGGGGGGATTTGCATGATGCCTTGCGCTGCATTCGTTGTGGTGCCTGTATGAATCATTGCCCGGTGTATCAAAACATTGGAGGTCATGCCTATGGCTGGGTGTATCCGGGCCCCATCGGTGCGATCTTAACCCCGGCTTTTTTGGGCCTAGAGAAGGCACTGGATTTGCCTCAAGCCTCTACGCTATGCGCTGCGTGTGAGGTGGTGTGTCCTGTCAGGATTCCTCTACCCGATTTAATGCGGGTCTTGCGTGAGAAAGAACTGACACAAGGATTACGGCCTTGGCATGAGCGGCTTTCAATTCGATTATGGCGTTGGTTAGCGCTGCACCCTGGTTGGTATGCTTTCGCTGCACGCTGGGGAACGCGTTTACTGAGAGGGATGGCAGGCAGCGATCGCCTGCTGCATACCCTGCCTGGCTTAGATGGATGGACTGAGGGTAGGGATATGCCCGCTCCTCAGGGTGAAACCTTTCGCGACCAGTGGCGCAAGAAACAGGCCGCTGAGCGAAAAATCATCCCCATTCGGCTTGATCCATCACCGTCTGAAAAAAAAGCAGGACTTAAGAAATGAGCGCGCGCGATCGAATTCTGGAGCGAGTGCGTGCGGGTTTAAAACGACCCACACCCGTTTCGGTTGCCAGACCTGACAGATCTTTGGCGCCCATGGCGCGCCCTGTTTCGCATCTGTTGAATGACTTTATTGCGCGAGCAGAGTCCTTGCAGAGTACCGTTGCTCAAGTCGCTAATTTGAATGCTGTTCCCGCAGCGGTTGCTGAGTATTTACAGGCTCAGGGCCTGCCTCGGAAAAGTGTCATTTGGCCAAGTTTGAAAGCCTTAGACTGGTTTTCCTCGGGTTTGACAGCTGAAGCAAGGCCTCCCGTTAGCGAGGATCGTTTAGGGATCACAGAGACCTTCTGTGGCATTGCTGAAACAGGAACACTTTTGCTGCATTCTGGGGTAGACCATTTTTCCACCACCAGTTTATTGCCCGAAACCCATATTGCTATTTTGCGCGTGGATCGGCTTGTGGAGCGCATGGAGCAAGCCTTTGCTTTGATGCAATCCGAGTTAGATCAATTGCCCCGTGCCACTAATTTTATTTCCGGCCCCTCCCGCACCGCCGATATTGAGCAGACCATCGTCATCGGGGCGCATGGCCCACGGCGCGTACACATCATTCTGGTGGGATAATGTGATGGGATCCGTTAGAATAAGCAAATAGCTTAAAAGAATTTGAGCCGAACCAATTTTTACACCTCTCTAGATACGGGAAAATTATGGACTCCTCCGCAATTGGCATCATCGAACTCGGAATCGTTGTCATCCTTACTTTGATCATTGTGGTCTTCGCTAAACATAGCAGTCACTGAGTACACCACTCCCGGCAGAGGGACTCCCCTCTGCCCCAGCGCTTGAGGCGCTGCTTCCCCTCTGTTTAATCCAAGATCGTCACTGGTTACGATCTCGTTGGGGGTTTGCGCGCCAAGAGGCTGCAAACAATAAATCTAATCTCAATCCTGCGGGCAACGCAACGAGTCCGCGCACAGTATCCACTGCAAAAAAACCAGAACCCAAAAAACAACCGGTTGAAGCACCCCACACCCCCACATCTGATCCTTTATTAGAAAAAATAGAACGTTGGCGTCAGCGTTGTCGGCGCTCGATGCAGCGCTTTGCGGCACGTCAAGCCGCTCTTCCTCAACCCGTATTTGAGGGCAGCTTACCCGTTGAAGAGGCCCGGGATCAGATTGCTGCGGCGATTCGTGACAATCCTGTCACCATCATATGTGGTGAAACAGGCTCGGGTAAGACTACCCAGATTCCTAAGATTTGTTTGTCGCTTGGCCGCGGTGTAGCGGGCATGATTGCCTGCACGCAACCCAGAAGAATTGCGGCGCGCACGGTGGCGCAGCGGATTGCGTTTGAGCTCTCATCAGAAATCGGCCAGCACGTGGGTTTTAAAATCCGATTTACCGATCGCAGCTCAGAGCGAACCTTTATCAAAGTGATGACGGATGGAGTGCTGCTGGCTGAGATCCATGAAGATCGTTTTTTAAGTGCCTACGACACCCTCATCATTGATGAGGCGCATGAGCGCAGCCTGAACATTGATTTCTTGATGGGCTATGTTTCGCAATTGGTTACAAAGCGCCCCGATCTGAAAGTGGTGATTACTTCTGCGACCTTAGAGGCTGATCGTTTATCTAAGCATTTTAACAATGCCACCGTGATTGAAGTCTCAGGGCGAACCTATCCTGTGGAAGTGCGCTGGAGGCCTTTGGGTGAGCCCGAAGATAAAGAGGAACGCGATGGCCGCGACCCACGCACGGGTTTGCTCGATGCGATTGATGAACTGGCCGCTTTGTCTTATGAAGGCGATATTTTGGTGTTTCTTCCCGGTGAGCGCGAGATTCGCGAAGCCCACGAAGCACTCAAGCACCATCATCCTCCCCACACTGAAATACTTCCCCTGTATGCGCGGCTCTCCATACAGGAACAGGATCGCGTATTTAAATCTGCAGTAGGGCGGCGGATTGTGTTGGCGACGAACGTGGCTGAAACCTCATTGACTGTGCCTGGTATTCGCTATGTCGTGGATACAGGTTTGGCAAGGGTTAATCGCTACAGTGTGCGCAATAAAGTCACGCAACTCCAAGTAGAAAAAATCTCTCAAGCTGCCGCTAAACAGCGGGCTGGGCGTTGCGGTCGTGTTGCTGCAGGGGTGTGTATTCGCTTGTACTCGGAAGAAGATTTCAATTCGCGTTCGGCTTACACCACGCCAGAGATTCTGCGCAGTTCACTGGCAGGCGTGATCTTGCGCATGGAGTCATTGAAACTCGGACACGTGGAAGCGTTTCCTTTCATTGATCCTCCTGCTCCGAAGATGATTGAGGATGGCTATCAACTCTTGCATGAGTTGGGGGCGGTGGATGGTGAGCGGCAATTGACTGCGCTAGGCCGAGAAATGGCGAAGCTTCCGGTTGATCCTCGTATCGCTCGGATGTTGTTAGCGGGTAGAGATTTTCAGAGCTTAAAAGAGATTTTGATTGTAGCGGCGGCCTTATCCATTCAAGATCCTCGCGAAAGACCGATGGAGCATCGGCAAGCAGCGGATGAACGCCATCGCCAGTTTGCGCATGAGCATTCAGATTTCTTAGGCTTGCTGAATTTATGGGTATTCTTTGAGCAGGCCTCTGAACGACTTTCACAACGTAAGCTACAAGCGCTGTGTCGAGAGAACTTTCTGTCCTTCACCCGCATGCGTGAGTGGCGCGATATTCATCAGCAACTGAGTAGCTTAGCTGCAGAGATGGAATGTCGTTTAAGCACCATGCCTGCAACCTATGAGCAATTGCATCGCGCATTGTTGGCGGGACTATTGGGCCAGATTGGATGTAAAGATCCTGAGGCAGATGAATACTTAGGTGGACGCGGAATTCGTTTTTTGATTGCGCCTGGTAGTCCTGTAGCCAAGCTAAAACCAAAGTGGATCATGGCTGCCGAGATTGCGGATACCACGCGGCTGTATGCCCGTTTTGTAGCTAAGATCGAGCCGGATTGGGTTGAGCCTGCAGCGGCCCATCTGACTAAGCG
>CAIPTD010000037.1 GCA_903867885.1 uncultured Ferrovum sp.
CGCACAGGGCAACAATCTATTTATCAGTTCCAGCCCACGTTACGGCATGGAAGCTCTGGGCATGATGCTGATCGCCGCGATGGCGTATTCGCTCGCCCAGCAAGCCGATGGCATCGCCAAAGCCATCCCCATCCTCGGCGCCTTGGCGCTCAGCGCGCAGCGTTTACTACCCGTATTGCAACAAGCTTATGGATCTTGGACAAGCATTCGAGGCGGCCAAGCCTCTCTACAAGATACCCTCGAACTGCTCTACCAACCCTTACCCGACTACGCCGACCAGCCAGCAGCCCAACCGCTGCCCTTCAAGCACAACATCAGCCTCAAGCAGCTTGCGTTCCGCTACAGCCCGCAAACGCCCTATGTTCTAAAGCAACTCAACCTCACCATCGCCAAAGGTGGCCGCGTGGGTTTTATCGGCACCACTGGAAGTGGTAAAAGCACCCTGCTCGACATCGTCATGGCCTTGCTACAGCCAACCGATGGCGCCTTGGAGATTGATGGCCAACCTGTGACGCCCACAAATAACCGCGCCTGGCAAGCCCATATTGCTCATGTGCCGCAAGCCATATTTCTTTCCGACAGCAGCATTGAAGAAAACATTGCCTTTGGCATACCCAAAGACCAGATTGATCCCCAGCGCGTCCGGCAAGCCGCACAGCAGGCCCAGATTGCCGACAGTATTGAAAGCTGGCCCAAGCAATACCAAACCTTTGTCGGCGAACGCGGTATTCGCCTCTCTGGCGGGCAACGTCAGCGCATCGGAATTGCCCGCGCCCTCTACAAGCAAGCCGATGTGATCATTTTTGACGAAGCCACCAGTGCACTAGACAACGAAACTGAACAAGCCGTCATGGAAGCTATCGAGGGCCTCAGCGAAGACCTTACCCTGCTCATCACCGCCCACCGCCTCACCACACTCAAAAACTGCACGCAGATTGTGGAGTTGGGTGAGGGCGGAATTATTAGAGCTGGAGCATATCGGGACTTGGTACCCCCGTTGTCCATGGCAAAGGTATCGAGATCAACCGGAGTGTAGCCACAGGACAGAGCACCGAAATCAATGGGCTGGCCGTTGATGCGACTGCTCAGCAAACTTTGGTTCATTCGAGCGGCCAGATCAAACCAGGAAGTAGCATGGGTGTCCAGACGCTGACGCAGGGGGTGGAACTCGAAGGAACGCCGCCAAGCCCAAGAGCACGGAAGAAGAAGGCGTTGACCCGAAAGTTCTCGATGGCGTTGAAGTCGTTTTTGCCCAGACACAGCAGGGCCAGGTAACTTTTAAGGAAAGGATCTCGCTGTTGGCAACGCCAGAGCGAAACAGTAACGCTGGATCGACCAGTGTATTAAGATTGATGCGCTTGAGGTATTTGCCAACGAAGGCTAGACCGGCTTGGGAGCTGAGGTCGTAGGGCACTTTTTTGATGACAAATTCGGTCATGTTTGGGCTCACCTTCAGGGTGGGTAGTACATGCGGGCTAAGTTTTTTATTTATAAAGATAAATCGACACTTATTTGATGTTAAATCACTGATTCAGGTATGGAATCTATATTAGGGTATGCCTTACTATGCAATTGGTGTGTAAAAAAATTCTTGTAACCGGTGCGGATGGCTTCATTGGCTCACATCTCACCGAAGCCTTGGTGCGACAGGGCTATCAGGTCAGGGCCTTCGTGCTTTACAACTCCTTTAACTCCTGGGGATGGTTAGATCATTGCGCCGTCGATGTAAAGGGGAGATTTGAGGTATTCGCTAGCGATATCCGTGACCCGCATGGTGTGAAGGAGGCGATGAAGGGTTGTGACGCAGTGCTGCATCTGGCTGCTCTTATCGCAATTCCCTATTCTTACCACTCACCCGACACCTATGTCGATACCAATCTAAAAGGCACGTTGAATGTGCTGCAGGCGGCACGTGAGCTTGGTGTTGAGAGAGTTGTTCATACATCGACCAGCGAGGTTTATGGTACAGCGCGTTTTGTGCCGATTACCGAAGAACACCCCTTGCAGGGGCAATCTCCGTATTCGGCCACCAAGATCGCTGCAGATCAGCTGGCCTATTCCTTCTTCGCATCCTTTGGCTTGCCGGTTGTTATTGCACGCCCCTTTAATACCTATGGACCACGTCAGTCAGCCCGCGCCGTAATACCTACCATCATCACGCAGATCGCCAATGGCAAGCGGCAGATCAAACTTGGCGCGGTGTCACCCACACGAGATTTCAACTTTGTACAGGACACGGTGACAGGCTTTATCGCAGTGCTGAATTCCGACAAGGGCCTGGGCGAAGTGGTCAATTTCGGCAGTAATTTTGAGATTTCAGTTGGCGACACAGCCCTGCTAATTGCAGAAGCGATGAATACCGAGATCGAGATCATCACAGACGAAGCCCGCTTGCGACCTGTGAACTCTGAGGTTGAGCGCTTGTGGGCTGATAACGCAAAAGCTAAACAACTCTTCGGCTGGCAACCGGGCTATGGTGGGCGCGAGGGATTCAAACGCGGCCTGGCAGAAACTGCTGAATGGTTTGCACAACCGGGCAACCTGCGCGGCTATAAGGCGGATATCTACAATGTCTAAACGCGCCATCATTCTTGCCGGCGGCAAGGGCACGCGCCTCCGCCCTTACACCGTAGTATTGCCCAAACCACTGATGCCAATCGGAGAGTATCCGATACTCGAAGTGATCATTCGCCAACTCGCGCAGCACGGTTTTGATCACGTCACATTGGCAGTTAATCATCAGGCCGAGATTATCAGGGCGTTTTTTCAGGATGGAGCGAAATGGGGCATCAAGATTGACTATTCGTTTGAAGATAAGCCGCTCAGCACCATGGCGCCGTTGCACCTGATTAATGATCTACCGGAAAACTTTCTGATCATGAACGGTGACATTCTGACCGACCTCAGCTTCTCGGATTTATTTGAGGAGCACGTCATCAAAAATAATATCTTCACCATTTCATCTCACGTGCGTGAACAAAAAATTGATTATGGTGTACTGGAAATGGACGTTGACGGTTATTTGTCTGGATTTAGTGAAAAGCCTAAATCTCAGTATTTAGTGAGTATGGGTGTGTATATGGCTAGCCGTCGCATCATGGGCTTCATTCCACAAGGTCAAAGCTACGGCTTCGATAACCTGATGATCGATCTGATAGCAGCAGGTCAGCCAGCATCAGTAAGGAAATTTGATGGCTATTGGCTGGATATCGGTAGGCCCGATGACTATATGCAAGCCATAGAAGAATTTGACCAGATAAAACCGAGGTTTTTGGGTGAGTAAGATGCTGGTCACTGGCGGGAGTGGATTCATCGGTCGCGCACTCACAGCCAGGCTGAAAGCCTTGGGTTGTGATGTGGTGTCGATGGATTCAGCGGATGGTGACATTGCAAACCGGGAAACTCTGGCAAAATTCGAGCAGCAAAATATTGCGCATGTATTCCATTTGGCGGGCAAGACTTTCGTTCCGGATAGCTGGGAAGACCCGCAGGCATTTTGTCAGACCAATATACTGGGGACGGTCAATGTCCTGGAATTTTGCAGGAAAAACCGCATTCCCATGACCTACGTCAGCGCATATGTGTATGGGCATCCCGATAGTCTGCCAATCGGAGAAGACAGCGCGATCCGGCCAAGCAATCCCTATGCGTTGACAAAACGTATGGCAGAGGAAGCCTGCGAGTTTTATGCAAGTGCATACGACCTGCCGGTGACCACTATACGTCCGTTTAATGTTTACGGTATCGGACAGAGTGCGAATTTCTTAATTCCTTCTATCATTCACCAAGCACTCAATGAATCACAAATTATCGTAAAGGACCTGCGGCCAAAGCGTGACTATGTCTACTTGGAAGACTTGTTGATGGCGTTGTTGGAAACGCTGGGCAGACCAAAAGGATACAGCGTTTACAATGTTGGTTCGGGTAATTCGCTGAGTGTCAAAGAGGTGATTGATATTATTCAGAAGGTTGCTGGTACAGCTAAAGAAATCATCTGCGACCGTGTGGCGCGTACCAACGAATTGATGGATGTTGTTGCGGATATTTCAAAAGCCACTAAGGAGCTTGGGTGGCATCCAAAATATTCCTTCCGTGAGGGAATCGAATATATTATCCCTATTAAAAATCGAATAACTTGATTGATACGATTCGACCAGCTGTCATTATTGGTGGCAGGGGTGTTTAAGACAGAAGGGCTGACTAACAAGCGCTGGGAACGGGTGCATTCGCCGTTTGGTGAAGCTTCGGACGAGCTGCTGTTTAGTGAGCTGGATGGCCGGCGGATGGTATTTCTTCTTCGTCATGAACGCGGGCACCGAATTTCGCCAACCGAGATTAACTTTCGCGCCAATATTTATGTATCGTAACGTGCTTGTGTAGCAGACGTTATCTCGGTCAGTGCGGTAAGTTCCTTGCGTGAGAATTTTCGCCCAGGCATGTTTGTGATCGTCGACCAGTTTATTGATCGAACTTTTACCCGTGAGAAGAGCTTCTTTGGCGCGAGGCTAGTGGCGCATGTCTCTACAGCACATTCGGTTTGCGGCCGACCCGGTGATCATATTGAGGCGGCTGCAAGGGAGGCTGCCCGTGGCGGCACAAATCTTGATGTAGAAGGGCCGCAGCCTTTCCAGTCTGGCCGAATCAGAGCTGTATCGAAGCTGGAGCTGCGATGGTGACAGATTTTGATTGCTTGCATCCCAATCATGATGATGTAACCGTGGAAGCGATTATCAAGGTGTTGTTGGGTTGGGCAGTGCAGATAAGGCACGTAGCATGATAAAAAAAGTGGCACCCAGGTTGCATTCAGACACTACGGCATCAGCCTGTGCGTGTCGTAGCGCAATCCAGCACGCACTGACTACCGCGCCTGAAGCGTGGGACTCGGCGATGATGAAGCGCCTCGATGCAGTATTTGGTCGCGAGCTCGGAGATTGATTTTGCATCTACCACCACATCTCTCTGGCACGCCAATCCGTGAAAATATCCATCAAGAGATGGCGGCATCTGCCCAAAAATTAGTCACTTTTGGTCTTAATCGTGGCACATCAGGGAATTTTGGGGTCTGGCACGGGGAGGTGTTTTGGTGACCCCTTCCGGTATTCCTGCTTAAGAAATGTTTTCGGACGGAATGGTTGCAATGGACTTCTCTGGCGAAATCCTTAGCGCTGGCAAACCTTCAAGTGATTGGCGATTCCACCGTGATATTTTGGCGGCACGCTCGGAAATTGGTGCCGTGATTCACACCCACTCACGATATGCAACTACTTTAGCCTGCGTGAATCTAGAAATCCCTCCCTTCCACTACATTGTTGAGGAAATGGCTGCCGATGAGGTAACTGGACTTAGGGAAATCCAGCGGGCGGCGAAGGGAGTTTAAGTTCGCAATTCAGCGTTTGACGCTACGCTAGCAGAGCTAGTTACTGCTCTGATCAGGGGAAAAGGTGTTGTAAATAAACCGAACAGAGAAAGTATTGCCTGTCTGCTCACTTCCTAACTTGAATGTTTAACAACCCCATAAAGTGAACTAAATTTTACAAAAATTAATAGTTGATGTCGAAGAAAGTGCGTTAAGCCATTTCCTGATAAGAGCGACAACAATCCAGCCCGTTAATGGTCTCGTAGAGGTTCTTGCACCCCTTGGGTGTGAGCCTGTCGAACCACACTGACCCGCCAATATGTCTTTCGACAAGGCTTTTGTCCTGAGCGTAGCCGAAGGGGCATGGCGAACGGTTGATTGCAAAAAGTTAGCGCCGCTTCTATCGGCTAATAGAATTAGCTGATTACAACTGCGGACGAGCGGAGCTAGAAATTTAATCTTTATTTAAATTCAGAATAGGAAAAGAGAAAATATGAACACACGTAATGTACCCATCAATAAAGGCAACTATTCGATGGACACGGCGGAAAGAGAGGCCGTATTTGAAAAAAATCGCGGCGATGGCTGGGAGCAGGAATATGCCGAGTACCGACGAAATTGGTCGGAATACGCGAAAAATCAGCAGGTATCCGACTATCCGCTATTGGTTGATATCGAGCTGTCGTCGCTGTGCAATCTCACGTGTGCGATGTGCTACACCATCACCGACGAATTCAAGAAGCAGGTCAATACCACCCGTATGGACTGGGAGTTGTACAAAAAAATCATCGATGAGATTGGAGGCAAGGTTACTGCGATCCGCCTGAGCCTGCGTGGCGAAGCTACCTTGCACACAAAGTTCATCGAGGCGATTAAGTACGCCAAAGATCATGGCATCAAGGAAGTTTCCATGCTGACCCATGGCGGCAAACTAACGCTGCCTTATTTTAAAAAAATGGCAGCAGCGGGAATGGATTGGATAACAGTTTCGGTTGATGGGGTGGGCGAGACTTATGAGCGCGTCCGCAAGCCGTTGAAATTTGACGACCTGTTGAGCAAATTAACGGACATCAAAAAATACAAGGAAGAACACAAGCTTAAACGGCCTACTATAAAGGTACAGGGCATTTGGCCCGCGATAGCTGAGAGCAGCCCGGATGTGTATTACGACACGTTCAAACGTTGCGCCGATCTAGTGGCGTTCAATCCGCTGATTGACTACCTGTCCAACGATAAGCATATCGAATACCTTGAAGAATTTACCTGCCCGCAGCAATACCAGCGGCTGGTGATTGGTGCCGATGGCTTGGTGATGAAGTGCTCGAATGACGAAGAAAACCGGGAAGTGATCGGCGACATCAAGCAGGAAACCGTGCATCAGGTGTGGCATGGTGAAAAGATGCAGGCGGTGCGCAACATGCATCTGCAACCCCGCGGTTTTATGCAAAGCGCAGTATGTCGCAAGTGCTATCTACCAAGAAAGACCGAGGATGAAGAGGCGCAGGTAGGTGAGCGAACATTTACCGTGCGCAACTATGTCCATCGCATCCAATTGATTGGGAAATAGAATGACTAAAAACGACACGCTTGATGAGTTGCTTAATGTATTTTGGCTAAGACCAGAAACGGCGCTTGGCGACCCAAAATGGAAGTTTCTGGAAAACTTAGATCGTGGACGTTTTTCGGACAATATTCGCCAAGCGCGCGCAAAGTACATGGGAAGCAATGTTTAAATCGGCTGGCTTGTGAGTTGCTGGGCACAAATCACACTTTTCCAAGACGATAATTCAAATGTGGGACATTGGCTTTAGACCAATGTTTCCTGTGTTGTGCCGAATGGCAGAAGCGATTCCTCCTTAGGAGTTAATTGATATAAAGCGAGAGTGGACTTCGACATTACGCCAATTCATGGAGCCACTAATAGATATGGATAACAGCCTAACACAAGGTAAAAACCCCGCATTTCAATGCTACATTCTTGAGAAATAAACATGTTCGCAAACTATAAGCTGAACCGTTGTTACATCATCGCCGAGATTGGCGGGAACTTCACCACATTCGATCAAGCCAAACGCCTAATAGATGCAGCGCATGGTTGCGGCGTGGATGCGGTCAAGTTGCAGACTTATCGCGCCGACACGATCACTAGCACCAAGGCCATATTCGACATGGAAAACACCGGCGTGGTATCGCAACATGACCTGTTCAGAAAATATGAAGTCAATGAAGCGTTGCATCACGATGTGTTCAAGTATGCCGAAGCCAAGGGGCTGGACTGGTTCTCCACGCCTTCGCACGCGACCGATGTTGAGTTGCTGGAAAAATGCGGCGTCGGCGCACACAAGATCGGATCGGACGATGCCGTTAACCTTCCCTATCTTCGCTATGTCGCGCGCACCGGCAAATCGGTACTGCTCTCGACCGGTATGTGCACGCTTGAAGAGGTGCGCGAATCGGTAGCTGCGATCCTGGCGGAAGGTAATGAAAAACTGATTCTGCTGCACGCCATCACCAGCTACCCGACCCATGCGGAGAACGTCAATCTGGCTGCGATACAAACCTTGATGCAAGCTTTTCCGCAACTGGACATCGGCTACTCCGACCACACGCTTTCGCCGGTCGCCTGTTTATGCGCGGTGGCCATGGGCGCGCGGGTGATTGAAAAGCATTTTACCTGGGACAAAAAAGCGGACGGCCCCGACCACATGCTTTCGGCTGATCCGGCGGAAATGAAATGGCTGGTGGAAGCAGTGCGTAACTTTGAAATTATGCGCGGTTCCGGAATTAAACGCCCGGCTGACAGTGAGAAAATCACTCGGCTCAACAATCGCAAGAGTGTGGTGCTTAATCGTAACGTGAAAGCGGGGGAGCGTTTGACCGAACAGGATATTGCAGTCAAACGCCCGGGTTACGGTATCGGCCCAAAGTATTTTGAACAGATTATTGGACGCTCGCTGGCTGCGGACATGGAAAAAGATTCCGTGATTACTTGGAATGATCTGGCGTGACAGTTGGCATCATCATTCAAGCCAGAATGGGCTCAACCCGTCTCCCCGGCAAGGTACTCATGCCAATTGCGGGTAAGGTGCTGCTGGATCATGTGCTGGGCAGGCTGTCTTTGCTGACATATCCGGTAAAGGTGGTGGTTGCCACTAGCGACCTGCCGCAGGACGGTGCCATCGTACGTCATTGTATCTCCAAGGGTGTGGCAGTATTTCGTGGCAGCGAAATCGATGTACTGGACAGATATTATCAGTGTGCCCGCGAGAATCGCTTTGAGCATGTGATTCGCCTGACGGCGGATAATCCGTTTACCGATATGGAAGAGTTGCAGCGATTGATAGCGCAGCACCTGGCCCAGCACAACGATTACACCCACTCTTTTGGCAGCATGCCGCAGGGCGTAGGGGCTGAGATATTTACTTTCGCTGCGCTAGAAAGGAGCGCGCGGGAAGGCCACGCACCCAGTCACCGCGAACACGTCAACGAATATATTCAGGAGCATCCGGGTGTTTTCAGGAATGGTGTGTTGGAAATACCCGCAACCAAACGAAGCGCGAATCTGCGCCTGACAGTGGATACCGAAGATGACTATAACCGCGCCTGCGCCATTGCCGAACATGCTTACGACCGATGGGTTGGGACGGAAGAGGCAATCCAGCTATGTTTGCATTCTGCATAGAAAGCTCCCATGCACGTGGCATGGGGCACTTTTACCGCGCCCTAAATCTGGCGGAGGGTCTGGCGAAGGCAGGTCTACCGTACAAGTTCTATCTGAATGATCACGCCCCTTCCCAAAAAATCCTTATTGAGCGAGGTGTGCCGCACCGAGTTGTAAATTTGGATGATTTCACCGGTAATTGGGAGGCGTCTCTGATACAGCAGGACGGCATCACGTTGTGGGTGAATGATCGCCTCAATACAGATGCTCGTCATGCAGAAAAAATCAAAGCATCCGTTGTTCCGCTGGTGACATTTGATGACCGTGGGACGGGCGCAGCATTGGCAGACTTGCACATTGCCGCACTAGCCTTCGATGTTGAGGAGCGTCTTGCCGGTACCAAACTGTTGCGTGGTGCAGGCTATTTGATACTGAATCCGCGAATTAGCGACTACGTGCGACATCGCGTGAGACGATCTAGTATATTGGTGACCTTGGGTGGTAGTGATACTTATGGTGTGACCATCAAGGTGGTTAAGTTGTTGAAAGATATGAACCTGACTGCGACCGTAGTGGTGGGGCCGTCATTCATACACATGGACAAGCTGGATGAAGTGCTTACCGATGACTTTACATTGAAGCGCGGCGTGCCATCCATGATCGAGGAATTTTCCCATCACGATCTGGCGATTACAGGTGGTGGGATTACTCCGTTCGAGGCCAATGCATCCGGCTTGCCTTGTGTGGTGATTGCCAATGAGCTATTTGAAATCCCTGTTGGGATAGCCTTGCATAAACTGGGCGGCTCGCTCTTTGTTGGGCATCATGAGTCACTGTTGTTGCCCTTGTTCGGCGCAGACTTGCCTCTGGAAGAAATGAGTCGGGACGGATTGCGCAATATTGGTCTGCAAGGTACGCAACGCGTTATTAATGAGCTGCTTGAGTTGGTTAAATGAGCAAGAAAATAGTTGTAATCCACCAGCCCGACTTTGTGCCCTATCTCGGGTTTTTTCATCGTTTCTTGCGTGCGGATTTTTATATCGCACTGGATCATGTGCAGTTCGTTTACGGAAGCCGTGCCTGGACGCACCGTGACAAGATCAAAACTGCTCAGGGTGAGAAATGGCTGACGGTTAGTGTCAAAAAAACACCGCGCGATACTGCGATCAACCAGATCGAGCTTTCTACCGATACCGAATGGCGGCAGGATAATCTGTTCTTGCTTGAGCAGAACTATCGCAAGGCACCCTACTATAGTGAGTTAGTGCCGGAGATAGAACGCCTGTATGCACATCCATTTCTAATGTTGCGCGATTTCAATATGGTCTTTATCGAAATGTTGATGGATATGCTTGATGTGCGTGTCCCATGGGTGTGGTCAAGCAGCCTCAACCCGGTAGGTGCAAAAAACGAGTTATTGATCGACTTGCTGCAGAAAGTTTCCGCTACTCAATATCTATCCGGCGTGGGTGCACGCGACTATTTTGAGCCTCAGCCGTTTGCAAAGGCGGGAGTTGAAGTGGTCTGGCAGGATTTCACGCATCCGGTGTATACGCAGCAGTTCGGTGATTTTGTGCCTTATCTGAGTGCGCTGGACGTGTTGTTCAATCATGGCATAACGGCGTCGAGAGAAATACTGAGGAGGGGTGGATGAATATACTGGCTATTGGTGCACATTTTGACGATGTAGAGCTTGGTTGCGGAGGGGCTTTGGCGCGTCATGCCAAAGAAGGCGATAACGTTTATGTTTTTGTTGCCACGGTCTCGGGGTTTTCCAACCAATATAATCAGGCCGTGCGAACCAATGAGCATGCGCTCGAAGAGGCTCGTAATGCTATGGAAATACTTGGTGTAAAAGAGTTACTGTGCGGCAATTTCAAAACACTGGAAGTTGAATTCGTTGATGCGCTAAACATTGAAATACTCAAGACTGTCCAAGAGAAAAAAATTGATCAGGTATATGTACATTGGACGGGAGACATTCATCATGACCATCAGGCTGTTGCTAGGGCATCTTTGCATAGCTGTCGCCATGTGCCAAGAATGCTTATGTATCGCAGTAACTGGTACCATTCCACCGTGGAGTTTAGGGGAAATTTCTATCTAGACATTACCAAATTCTGGCATGCAAAAGAAGAGGCAATTCGAGCACATGTAACTGAAATTGATAGAACTGGCGAAAAATGGATTAGTTTTTTTAAAAATGAAGCTGAAAATGCTGGACAGAGGATTGGCGTGCCAATGGCAGAAGTGTTCGAAGTTGTAAAATTCCTTAACTAATGATGATTTTTTAATGTGTTAGCAAAAATAAAATTCGAAAGTCCCAAAGCAAATCAAATCGCGATTCTCTATTCAGAAGATTTCTGGATTAGGAAATTAATTTTGAAAGATATTCCTGCAACAACAATAAACATTTATCCAGATGATTGTAAAATTTATGTAACCCCTATGTTGATCGGCCGAACTCTCTTGCGCTTAAGGTTGATTAACTGGTTTAATATCAAAAGGAACTTCTCTTTTAAAGAATTATTCCGCCAAGTATATTATCAATATATTCTGGCATGTCTAGATCAAACAAAAGCAAAAGTCGTCTTGACGAGGATTGATAATTCGAATTTTTTTCACTATTTAAGTAGAATTGATAGGTATAGGGTTTATTTGGCAATTCAGAATGGCACTAGAACACTTGCTTGTGTAAGAGATTCGTTACCCTTGCCCCCTCATCCATTGGCCATAATTTCGATGACCAATTTTTTTTGTTTTGGCCAAAGAGACATTGACTTATTTGTTCGACATGATCACAAGGTGGATAAATATTTCCCGGTTGGCTCTCTGATAGGTGGTTACTATAAGAGCGAAATCTCTGTTCCAAATGTGAGTCCGCGATTTGATATATGCCTTATCTCGCAGTGGCATGACCATTTTTTTAGTGAAATCGTGGGAGATGATTTTTCAGCGCAGGTTGCTAGAAGGACTGGCGTTGGCATAAAGGGATTGAATTTATTTTTGCATCGGTTATTGGAGGAGACGGATCTGAATCTAATTGTCTGCCCACGCAATGATCGAGATCAGGCAGAGATATCTTTTTACAAAGATATTTTTGGGGAGAGGGTAAGAATTGCTGAGTCTGACCGAATGAATTTCTCCACCTACCGCATTGCTGAACAGAGTCAACTGTCGATCGCATTGAATTCAACCACGCTAGCAGAAATTTATTCTTGGGGGCATAAGGTTCTATGGTGCAATATTCTCAATGATGACCATTATGAAATGGTAGAGGCGGGCATCAGCTATTTTTGTGAAGACGATTACAATGCTTTTAAGTCGCGCGTGTTGATGCTCTTGGAGATGAAGAACGAGGAATATAAAAAACTCACGCGTGATCAGGCTCGCTACATCAATAATTATGATCCAGTTAACCCGCCACATGAAATTATTCGGTCTGCTATTACTAACGTACTATCTAAAATTAATTAATTTCCGGCCATGAAAAATGCTTAGAGATAAATCTACATTAATCACCGGCGGCACAGGATCATTTGGTCACACTTTCGTATCGATGACCCTAGCCAAATACAACCCGAAGCGCCTTGTCATTTATTCGCGCGATGAAATGAAACAGTGGGAAATGGCAAAACTGTATGGGGATGACCCGCGAGTTCGTTTTTTTATTGGGGATGTTCGAGACAAAGATCGCCTCTCGCGAGCGCTCAACGGCATCGATTTCGTCGTTCACGCGGCCGCCACCAAGATCGTGCCGACTGCGGAATACAACCCCTTTGAGTGCGTGAAGACCAATGTGAACGGCGCCATGAACCTCATTGATGCCTGCATAGACGAGGGGGTTAAACGCGTTGTGGCGCTTTCGACAGACAAGGCCAGCAGCCCGGCGAATCTGTACGGCGCAACCAAACTGGTCTCAGACAAGCTTTTCATCGCCGGTAACTCTTACTCTGGCGCTGGTAATACCCGCTTTGCCGTGGTGCGCTACGGCAATGTGATGGGCTCGCGCGGGTCAGTGATTCCATTTTTCCTCACCATCGCCGAAAAGGGCGTGTTGCCAGTCACCGACGAGCGCATGACCCGTTTCATGATTACGCTCGAGCAGGGCGTGAACCTCGTCTGGCGTACCTTCGAGGACATGGTCGGTGGCGAAATCTATGTTAACAAGATCCCTTCCATGAAGGTCACCGACATCGCCCGTGCCGTTGCACCCGATGCGCGCCATCACATCGTCGGCATCCGCCCTGGCGAAAAGCTTCATGAGCAGATGATAGGATCCGAGGATGCGCTGTACACCTTCGAATACGCGAATCATTACAAGATTTTGCCGGCGATTCATAACTGGAGCCAAGACCCCTATCGCATCAACGGTGGTAAAAAGGTCGCACCGGACTTTACCTACTGTTCGGACAATAACACCGACTGGATGAGTGTCGATACGTTGCGTGCATGGATCGATCAGAACCGCGAAAAAATCGGCATGATTTGAGTGATTACGTCTAATTCTGTAAAAATTGCTCTCGGCACAGTACAATTCGGACTACCCTACGGTATCGCCAATCAAACTGGTAAGGTCACGCGACCGGTTGCAAATGCTATGCTGCAACTGGCAGCGGCAAATGGTATTGACACGCTCGATACCGCCATCGCCTATGGCGAAAGCGAAACCTGCCTAGGCGAAGTGGGAAGTCAGGGCTTCAAGCTGGTGACCAAACTGCCTGCAGTCCCCGGTGGTTGTGTTGATGTCAGCGACTGGGTTCAAGAACAAGTTACCGGATCGCTGTCCCGCCTTGGCGTAAATGCCGTGTATGGCCTGTTGCTGCATCGTCCCCAGCAGTTGCTGGAATCGGGCGGCGAAGCAATTTATCAAGTTTTGCAAGAGCTGAAAAAAACCGGGCAGGTACAAAAAGTAGGTGTCTCCGTCTACGCTCCGGGTGAATTGGAAGCGCTCATTCCACGATACCGCTTCGATCTGGTGCAGGCTCCGTTCAATCTGCTGGATCGCCGCTTACAGACATCAGGCTGGCTGCAACGGTTGAAAGATGAGGGTGTTGAAATTCACACCCGTTCTGCCTTCTTGCAGGGCTTGTTGCTGATGCCGCAATCAACAATTCCGGAAGAATTTGCAGCGTGGTCGGAATTGTGGCGCGCATGGCACGAGTGGCTTGAACAGAGTGAGCTGACACCATTGCAGGCCTGTCTCCGTTATGCTTTGTCATTTTCACAAATCAGTAAAGTCATCGTTGGCGTCGATAATCTTCCGCAGTTGAACGCGATACTTGTGGCTGCAACAGGCCCATTACCGCAAATTCCTGATGCGCTCAGTACAAGCGACCTTGCATTAATAAATCCAGTAAATTGGGTGCGCTCACCCAACCTAGCAACCCCTACGAAGGCATCCAGCCTCTAAATAAAGGATACAATGACGATCGAAATTATCGCCGAATTAGCTCAAGGCTTTGAGGGCCGCCCGGAGCTAGCTCGCCTACTGATGAAGGCAGCAGCAGCAGCAGGCGCCGATGCCGCAAAATATCAACTTGTGTATGCGGATGAATTGGCCACACCCGACTATAAGTACTACAACCTTTTTCGCTCTCTTGAGATGGCAGATGAAGTTTGGGCGGGGTTGGCCGCATACGCGAGAGAGTTGGATATCCGGCTTTATGTAGATATTTTCGGAACACGTAGCCTACGGCTGGCAGAACAAATCGGCGTAAACGTTGTGAAACTTCATGGCACCGATATCGCCAACATTGGCTTTCTGGAGCAGGTTTCCAGCAGCTCAGTTCCAAAAGTCTTACTGGGCGCTGGGGGCGGATATGCCAGTGAAATCGATCGAGCCATAGAGATACTTTCTGGCAAAGAGGTAGTGGTTCTCCTTGGTTTTCAAGGCTATCCCACACCGAACGAAAACAACCAGATTGCTCGCATTAAATTGTTGACGGATCGTTTCAGCCAAGCAAAAGTGACAATAGGATTTGCTGATCATGCACCTCCGGGAAACCCTCTGTGTTATGCACTAGCAGCAACCGCCATAGGTACGGGGGCGAAAGTGATCGAGAAACACCTGACCCTGGGGAAAATCATGAAGCTGGAAGATCATGAATCTGCGCTTAACCCGGATGAGTTTGTGGATTTTTGTGAAGTCTTGCGTGGTTGTGCCGAGGCTTACGGGGTGGCCAGACAAATCGAGGACTTTAATATGAGCGAAGCTGAACAGGGCTATCGAAGGTGGATCCGCAGGCAAGTAGTAACAAGTCGAGACATCCCCATTGGCACCTGTCTTTCGCCGACCGACCTTGTACTCAAGCGCGCCTCTGCCGAAAAAGTCATCACAGATCTGGAATTGGCTTACGGGAGAATAACCAAACGCGGGCTCAAGGCAAACTCGCCGCTGTCCTTAAACGACATTGATTGAAGGTAATTTCATATGAATAGGCGTCTTGTAGCCGCTATCGCCTGCCGAAATCAAGGATCACGCTTGTACGGCAAGCCTATCCAGAATCTGGATGTAGAAAGGGGCATCCGGATTCTCGACAACATCGTTGACTGTCTGCGGACAGTTGACTGCATTGATGAGATCGTTCTCGGCATCTCTGAAGGGATTGAAAATGAAGTTTTCAAGAATATCGCCGAAGTGAAGGGGCTGCGTTACGTTGTCGGTGATCAAATTGATGTGCTGTCCCGACTTGTCATGTGCGGGCAAATTGCCGGAGCTACTGATATTTTTCGTATAACCAGTGAATCCCCCTTCCTTTATTTTGAGCCAATCGAAAATTTGTGGCGTCGCCATCAAGAAGAACAAGCAGATGCCACCTTTTTGGACGATATTGTTGATGGATGTGGATTTGAAATTGTTTCCTTAAAAGCGCTTGAAAAGTCACATGCAAAAGGCGATATAAAACACCGCTCCGAGCTTTGCACGTTGTACATCCGAGAACACCACCAGAATTTCAGGATAATCAAAGCGAGCCCACCGATGGAATTGATCCGGAAGGACCTAAGGCTGACAGTCGACAATCCAGAAGATTTAGTGGTGTGTCGAATTGTGTACAACACTTTCAAGAGTTCAACCCCGAGAATACCAGTTACTGAAATAGTCGCCTTCTTGGACGCAAATCCGAAGCTGATCGAGTTGACAGCTCCCTACACGGAAGCGGGTTACGCCAATATGTACCGCTGGGGGGCGCAATAATGAGTAACACTGGCCAAAAACTCTGGAAGCGCGCCAAGCAAGTCATTACTGGGGGCAATATGCTGCTCTCCAAACGCGCTGAAATGTTCCTGCCGGAGCAATGGCCTGCCTACTTCAGCAAGGCTAAAGGTTGCAAGGTGTGGGACCTGGATGGCAACGAATACATCGACATGTCGATCATGGGCATCGGCACCAACATATTGGGCTACGGTCATCAGGAAGTGGATGATGCGGTACGCAAGACCATAGATTCCGGCAATATGTCCACCTTCAATTGCCCAGAAGAAGTGTATCTGGCTGAGAAGTTGATCGAGATACATCCTTGGGCGCACATGGTGCGGCTCGCAAGATCAGGAGGAGAAGCCAACGCGATTGCAATTCGTATTGCACGCTCATCTTCGGGTAAAGACAATGTGGCCATATGTGGCTACCACGGCTGGCATGACTGGTATCTGTCCGCCAATCTCGGCGACGATAAAAACCTCGCTGGTCACTTGTTGCCGGGTCTGGAGCCCAAAGGCGTGCCTCAAAGTTTGCGCGGCACAGTCTTCCCGTTCAACTACAACAACTATGACGAGCTGTTAGCCTTGGTTAATGATCACGACATTGGCGTGATCAAAATGGAAGTGGTTCGCAATATGGGTCCTCTGGATAATTTTTTGCACAAGGTGCGCAAGCTTGCTACTGAGCGCAACATTGTGTTGATTTTTGATGAGTGCACCTCGGGCTTCCGTGAAACATTTGGTGGCTTGCATAAAAAATATGGTGTCGAACCCGATATGGCCATGTTTGGTAAGGCACTGGGTAATGGCTACGGCATTACCGCCACTATTGGTAGGCAAGAAATTATGGAGGCAGCGCAGACCACCTTCATCAGCAGCACCTTCTGGACCGAGCGTATCGGCCCCACTGCCGCACTCAAGACCTTGGAGGTGATGGAGCGTGTGAAGTCGTGGGAGCAGATCACCCAAACGGGGCTGGAGGTAACCGCCAAGTGGAAAGCACTGGCCGTTAAACATGGCCTATCCATTACCACCAATGGCTTGCCCGCACTGACTGGGTTCGCGTTCAACAGCCCCAATGCCCTGGCCTACAAAACACTCATTACGCAGGAGATGTTGTTCAAGGGGTATTTAGCCGGGACGAGCATGTATGCATGTACTGAACATACACCTGAAATCGTTGACAAATTTTTCGAGGCGCTGGATCCGGTGTTTGCATTGGTCAAAGAATGCGAATACGGACGTGACGTGATGAGCCTGCTCAAAGGGCCAGTGTGTCACGGTGGATTTAAACGGTTGAACTGAACTGTCCTCAAACGATAAATCAATGGAGACAGTTCTAGTCACAGGTGCAACAGGTTTGTTGGGTAGCAGCCTAGTTCCGTTACTGAAAGTGCGAGGGTATGAAGTGATAACTCATGCGCGCTCTGGCGATGCTGATTTCCTTGCCGATCTTTCGGTTACAGACGAAGTGTTCAAGCTGCTTGATAAAACCAGGCCAGACATAATTATCAACCTCGCAGGCCTGACGGACGTGGATCGTTGTGAAGCTTTGCCCAGCCAAGCATACTCGGCAAATGTTCACACCTTAGAGAATATTGTTAACTGGATAAGACAAAAAAATACCCACTGTCATTTAGTGCACATATCGACCGATATGGTTTACGATGGCGTTAGCCCACATACCGAAGATACAGTGTCATTAACAAACTATTATGCATTTTCTAAATATGCGGGTGAATTAGCTGCAGCGAGTGCGCCAAGTACCATCCTTAGAACAAATTTCTTTGGCCGCAGTCATTGCGCAGAAAGAACAAGCCTGACGGACTGGCTCTTTCGCTCTCTTTCGAATAGTGACACTATCCAAGTATTTGATGATGTACTTTTCAGTCCGCTCGCTATGGATACTCTTTCGAATATGATCGAATTGACTATTCGGAAGAAGCCTGTGGGCGTGTTCAACTTGGGTACCCATGGGGGAATGAGCAAGGCTGATTTCGCCTTTGCTTTTGCTGAGGAACTGAATCTTTCAGCAGGCGTCATGACGCGGACCTCAACCGATCAAGTTACATTTCTCAAGACTTACCGCCCGAAGGATATGCGGATGGAATGTTCGAAGTTTGAAAATACACTGACTATCAAACTGCCATCTCTGAGAAATGAAATCAAACGAGTTGCGAAGGAATATTATGAAGAAGCCTAATCCAATTTTAGAAATTAACGGGAAAAAAATAGGGCGCGATTTTCCAACATATTTCATTGCAGATATTGCAGCC
>CAIPTD010000038.1 GCA_903867885.1 uncultured Ferrovum sp.
CACATGACTACCGTTGGATCACAAGACACCACTGGTCCGATGACTCGTGATGAATTAAAGGATTTAGCTTGCTTAGGCTTCTCTTCTGACTTAGTAATGCAGTCTTTCTGCCACACTTCCGCTTATCCAAAACCGGTAGACATTCGTACTCAGCATGAATTGCCGCCATTCATGACCAATCGTGGTGGCGTTGCATTGCGTCCTGGTGACGGCGTGATCCATAGCTGGTTAAATCGTTTGCTATTGCCTGATACCTGTGGCACTGGTGGCGATAGTCATACTCGCTTCCCAATTGGCATCTCTTTCCCCGCAGGCTCAGGCTTAGTTGCTTTTGCTGCTGCTACAGGCGTTATGCCTTTAGATATGCCTGAATCTGTCTTGATTCGCTTCAAAGGCAAGATGCAACCAGGCATCACCTTACGTGACTTGGTCAATGCAATTCCTTTGTATGCAATTAAGAGGGGTTTACTCACCGTCGAGAAGCAAGGTAAGAAGAATATTTTCTCTGGTCGCATTCTAGAAATCGAAGGTTTACCCGATCTCAAGGTTGAACAAGCATTTGAATTATCTGATGCCTCTGCTGAACGTTCTGCTGGTGGTTGCACCGTTCATTTAAACAAAGAACCTATCATTGAGTACATGCAATCGAACATCACTTTGATGAAGTGGATGATTGCTAATGGTTATGACGACAAGCGTACTCTTGGTCGTCGTATCAAAGCAATGGAAGCTTGGATTGCAAACCCGCAACTGCTGCAACCTGATGCTAATGCCGACTATGCGGAAATTATCGAAATCAATATCGATGAAATCAAAGAGCCGATCCTTGCATGCCCTAACGACCCAGATGATGTAAAAGTATTGTCTGAAGTTGCCGGTGACAAGATTGATGAAGTCTTTATTGGTTCATGCATGACCAACATTGGACACTTCCGTGCCGCTGGTCAAGTGTTGCAAGGTAAAAAAGATATGCCAACCCGTTTATGGGTAGCACCTCCAACCAAGATGGACGCCATGATCTTGATGGAAGAAGGCTACTACGGTATGTTGGGTGCTGCTGGTGCTCGTATGGAAAGTCCAGGTTGCTCATTGTGCATGGGCAACCAAGCGCAAATCCGCAAAGGTTCAACGGCTGTATCAACTTCCACACGTAACTTCCCTAACCGCTTAGGTATTGATACGCGTGTGTATTTGGCCTCTGCCGAACTGGCTTCTGTTGCCGCCCTGTTGGGACGTCTACCTACGCCAGCCGAGTATTTAGAGCAAGTAAAGGCGCTAGATGCTAAAGCCAGCGATGTCTATAAATATATGAGCTTTGATAAGATCAAGTCATTTAGCGATGTTGCAGATACTGTGACCGTTTAATTGAAAAAGCCTTCAAGCACTCAATGCTTGAAAACCAAAAAGGCGATCAGATGATCGCCTTTTTTCTTATCCAATTATTTATTAGATGGATAACTTTGATTCCTGATGGGCATTTACATGACTAATGCCTGACACCCATTTATTGGTTGGTAGGTCTGTTTTTTCCTTAATCAGCTTGGCTCGCGCAGAAACATCACGCCACTCTGCTTCTAGTTTTGGAC
>CAIPTD010000039.1 GCA_903867885.1 uncultured Ferrovum sp.
AGCCCTTAAATGTTCCCATACATTTAATTTGCTTGATGCAAGAGGAGCAATTTCAGTGACTGAGCGGGCCGCTTATATCGGACGCATTCGCACATTGGCCCGACAGGTTGCGCAGGCTTATTATCAGTCCCGAGAAGCCCTTGGATTCCCCATGTTAAAAATAGAGTCAAAGCGCTCTACCGATGGAGCAGCAAGCCGTGGCTGAGACTTTACTCCTAGAACTTAGAACAGAAGAACTCCCGCCGCTCTTATTACCGAAACTGGGGCAAGCTTTTTCTGAGGGCATCACATTAGGGCTTAAAGCGCGCGGGTATTGCCCTCAGCATGCCCCCTATGAAGGCTATGCAGCACCCCGCAGACTTGCGGTCAGAGTAACTGGCGTAGAACCCTTTCAGCCAGACCGAATCATAGAACGTAAAGGTCCTGCCAAGGCGGCAGGACATGACGCCCAAGGCAATCCAACTCCAGCGCTTGCCGGATTTGCTCGGTCCTGCGGAGTAGCCATTGAAGAACTAAAAACCAGCGTTGATTCAAAAGGAATAGAAATTTATCTCCACCGCTCAAGTCATACCGGTTCAACTTTAGCTGCAGGTCTTCAAGAAATACTCTCTGAAGTTCTTGCAAAATTACCGGTACAAAAAGTAATGCGATGGGGGGCAGGAGAGGAGCAATTTGTTCGCCCAGTTCACGGATTAGTTGCATTGCATGGCAGCACCGTTATTCCCATTCAGGCACTCGGTCATCAAGCAAGTAACGCTACCCTTGGGCATCGCTTTTTATCCTCTGGCCCTATTACCTTCCATCGTGCTGAAGACTATGCAAGTTCATTAGAGCGTGAAGGAAAAGTCATAGCTAGCTTTGCGCAACGCCGCGAAAAAATCAAAGAAGGCTTGGAGAAGGCCGCAAAAGGAGCAACTTTACTTTCTGCCCCTGAACTGCTTGATGAGGTAACGGCTCTCGTTGAATGGCCGTGTGTGTACTCAGGTACGTTTGATGCCTCTTTTCTCGAGGTTCCCCCTGAGTGCCTCACACTTTCAATGCAACAACATCAAAAGTATTTCCCGCTAGGTGACAGCAAGGGAACGTTGCTAAATCGATTTTTGCTCGTTTCAAACATCGAAACAAGTGCTCCAGATGAAATCATTCATGGCAATGAACGCGTTCTGCGCGCGCGTTTATCCGATGCGCGCTTTTTTTATGAACAGGATCAAAAACACACGCTTGAGTCCCGTCTTACTGGCCTTGCCAATGTTGTTTATCACAATAAACTAGGCAGTGTGCTCACCCGCATTGAGCGACTAGAGAACCTAGCCAAATGGATTGCTGTAGCGCTGGATAGTGACCCCAAACCTGCTGTGCGTGCAGCTCGTTTGTGCAAAGCAGATCTGATCACTGAAATGGTAGGCGAATTTCCTGAGTTACAAGGCGTGATGGGAACGTACTATGCCCGTCATGATGGCGAACAAGAAGCCATAGCGTTGGCCATTGGAGAGCATTATCGCCCGCGTTTTGCAGGTGACGCTCTTCCCAATAGCCTTACAGCCTGCACTGTTGCTCTTGCTGATAAGCTAGAGGTACTCACTGGAATGTATGGCATCGGACAAATTCCAACGGGTGACAAAGATCCTTTTGGTCTGCGGCGCCAAGCACTTGGTGTAGTGCGAATATTGATGGAGCGCTCCCTACCCATTGAATTGCCCGCCTTACTTCAGCACTCAGCCTCCACGTTCCCTAATGGTGTATTAGCAGAAGACACCGCGGAAAAATTGTATGCGTTTATTTTGGATAGAACGCGCAATCTATTGCGTGAAAAAATGTTCTCTTCTGAGGAAGTTGAGTCCGTTCTTTGTTCTTCCCCATCGCGTTTTGATCACATCACTGCTCGCCTAGAAGCGGTGAAGCAGTTCCGCCTACTCGATGAGGCACCCAGCTTGTCAGCGGCAAATAAGCGAATACGTAATATTTTGCGCAAATCAGAACCTCTTCCTCGGCTGAGCGTGGACTCGCAGTTCTTTTCGGAGCATGCTGAGCATCAACTCTATGAAGAAATTCTCAGACTTTCTCCTATTGTAGAAGCTTTACTTTCAGAAGGAGATTACGTGGGAGCCCTAAAAGTACTCTCATCTGCGCGCGGACCCGTTGATCAGTTTTTTGATGGCGTAATGGTCATGGCCGATGACCTTTTAATCCGCAATAACCGTTTAGCGCTATTAGCGCGTTTAGACGTATTAATGAATCGCGTTGCTGATATTTCAAAACTCTCAAACTAAAAACATGGAAGCGAGCGAAGACAAATTAGTGATTTTAGACCGCGATGGTGTGGTCAATGTTGATAGCGACCAATTCATTAAACATCCAGATGAGTGGAAGGCCATTCCAGGAAGCCTTGAAGCCATCGCTCAACTCAATCAAGCAGGATATCGTGTCGTGATTGCGACGAATCAATCTGGGGTAGGGCGCGGATTATTCGACATGGTCACGCTCAATGCCATCCATGAAAAAATGATGGATGCTTTATCACGCGTGGGAGGGCGTATTGAGGCCATTTTCTTTTGTCCGCATGCCGCCAACTTAGGATGTGAATGTCGCAAACCTGCAATTGGTATGTTTGTAGAAATCAGTCAACGCTATAGCATTCCATTATCCCATGTACCGTGTATCGGGGACTCCCTTCGCGATCTGCAAGCGGCAAATATAGTGGGCGGTCAGCCCATTTTAGTGCGCACTGGCAAGGGAGAAAAAACCTTGGCCACCGGAGGGCTGCCTAAAGGTACGCGCATTTTTGATGACCTTGCTGAAGCAGTGAGAGAAATCATTGCAGAGAAATCAGAGTGAACATCCTTCGGGGGGTAGCCCTGTTTTTGATTCAGTGCATCACCACTCCTGTTTTTGCTTTACTGATGATTCTAGCGCTCCCTCTTGGTGGAAAAGTTGTGATGCGCTTGGCATCCATGTGGTGTGCTTTAAATGTGGATATCGCCGCCTTTCTTGGTATGCGTTATCACATTATTTGGGACAGTCCCTTGCCCACAAGCCCCGCAGTAATTCTCGCCAAACACTCTTCCGCTTGGGAAACTTTTTTCTTAATGAAAGTATTTCCCCGCGCTGCTATTGTTGTAAAAAAAGAACTGCTTCGCATCCCTTTTTTTGGTTGGGGCCTCGCAATGTGTGAGCCTATTGCGATTGATCGCTCTTCACCGCGCGAAGCAAGGGCGCAGGTTCAAGCGCAAGGCTTAGCGCGTTTAAAAAAAGGACATTGGGTGAATATTTTCCCAGAGGGGACGCGCACACCCGCTGGTTTTCGTGGGCGTTATGCAAGTAGCGGAGCAGCTGTGGCTTTGGCAGCTGGGGTACCGGTCATTGCCGTTGCCCATGATGCCGGCTTTTTCTGGAAAAAAGGCCTCTTAGACAAACGCGCTGGCGTTATTCAAGTTAGGGTCAGCGCGCCCATATGGCCAAACTCAGCAGATGAATCATCAACCAGCTTAACGCGCCGAGCTGAAGAGTGGATTGAATCTTGTATAGAAGAGTTTGGACATCCTCCCGCGCAAACCCTGTTGCCCAATCAGAAATCAACTCCAAATTCTCAACATCGCTCCGACCAATCGGACACTTGAGTGCGCTGCATGCCTCGAAAACCCATTTCTCAAAGTGTGTCTCGCAGCATTGTTGTCGAAGGGCAACGCCTTGAATATGGTCTTCGCATATCCACACAACGCAGGACCATAGGCTTTAAAATTGATACAGCAGGCCTCACCGTAACAAGCCCTACATGGGTAAGAGAATCCGATCTTACGCAGGCTATTCATCTTCAATCTGACTGGATATTGAGTAAGCTTAAAACCTGGTCTGAACGTGCACCAAGTTGCTCGCCACTCCTCTTTGAAGAGGGTGATCGCGTTTTGTGGCTAGGTCAAGAAATTCCCATTCGCTTGGTTTCATTAAACCACGCCCTACCTAGGCCGCTCACGATCGGTGAAGCAAGTGCTCTTGAGGCAATTCCTGTTTGGGAAGAATGCAGCGATCGCCTCGCAGCAGTCACCTCTTGGTACATGACGCATGCGCTACCTTGGTTTAAATCTCGTACTCAAGTTTTTGCAGAAAAACTAGGGCGTTACCCACGAACTGTTAAAGTCAGCCAGGCTAAAGGACGATGGGGGAGTTGCAATCGTACTGGAGTGATTCGCCTGAATTGGCGTTTATTAAAAGCCAGTCCAGCAGAAATTGACTATGTCATTGCCCATGAATGTGCGCATCTTGTTCATATGAATCACAGCGCCGAGTTTTGGAATACAGTCAGTGCGCTCTATCCCAACTGGAAACCCATTTCAAAACTACTTGATATAAAAGATCAGCAATACCGATCTTTTTAACCATTGAGCGTTAAGGTTCGCGCCAACCTCACAAAGTCTTCTAAAGATAATTCTTCGGCGCGCGCAGTGGGTACCACGCTTAAATCTTCCAGTTCTTTTTCAGAGAACAAGGGCTTTAAAGTACTCCGCAGCATCTTTCTTCTTTGAGAGAATGCAGCCGATAACACTCTGCGTAAATTGTGTTCATTCACTTCTAGTTGCGCACCGCGTTCGCGAGGGATCAAGCGAACAACGGCAGAATCTACTTTAGGCGGCGGATCAAAAGCCTCTGGCGGAACATCGATCAACAATTCCATATGAAAATGCCATTGCAGCAAAACAGACAATCGGCTGTAGTCAGAAGAACGAGGTGTTGCCACCATGCGATCCACCACCTCTTTTTGCAACATAAAGTGGCCATCCCGCATCCCCGAGGCTAAATCTGCAAAACGAAATAGTAAGGGAGTAGAAATGTTGTAAGGAAGATTACCTACAATTCTAAGTTGAGGTCCAAGCGTTGCAAAATCAAACTGCAGGGCATCTGCCTCAAATAACTGTAGCCGCTCTGGCAAAAATTGCTTCTGCAGTCTTTGCACCACATCCCTATCCAACTCTACCGCCATCAGCGAAGGGATGCGCTCTAATAGAGGGCGCGTGATTGCCCCTAACCCAGGTCCTATCTCAACTAGGCGGTCATTTGGCAAGGGATGGATGGCCTCGACAATCGAAGAGATGACACCTTGATCAACAAGAAAATGCTGACCAAATCGCTTTCGAGGAATATGAGCAGGCATAAGAATAGGGCCTAACTTTAGGCTCGATTACCATTTAAAATCAAAGAGCGAGCCAACGCTAATGCCTCCCGTAAGCTTCCTGTTTCAGCGCGACCAGTGCCTGCCAAATCTAACGCTGTTCCATGATCCACTGAAGTACGAATGATAGGCAAACCAAGGGTGATATTCACACCGCCACCAAAACTCTGCATTTTCAAAACGGGCAGCCCTTGATCGTGATACATGGCCAGTACCGCATCCGCTCCTGACAGCACACTTGGGGTGAATAAAGTATCCGCAGGAAGAGGGCCAATGATGTCGGCCCCTTTAGCGCGCGCTCTTTTTATTGCCGGCACAATGATCTCCATATCTTCATGGCCCAAATGCCCCCCCTCGCCGGCATGAGGATTGAGCCCAGCAACCAATATCCGAGGAGATACAATTCCGAACTTGTGTTTCAGATCGGTCACCAGTATCTCTATGACTTCATCTAATAATATCGGTGTAATCGAGGCGGAAACTTGCGATAAAGGCAGATGGGTGGTGGCCAGCGCCACCCGCAACCCTCCCCCTACCAGCATCATTACAACCCTTGATGTTTGAGTGTGTTCGGCTAAATATTCGGTGTGGCCCGTAAAAGGGATCCCCGCATCCGAAATGCTACTTTTTTGAATAGGCGCAGTGACCAGCGCAGAGGCTTTTGTAAGCTGACAAACTTCAATGGCACTATCAAGGCATTTCAGGACATATCCAGAATTTGCTGAATTTAACTGTCCGGGTATTACGTCAACAGCAGAAGGGTGATGCCAGACGCGAAGTACTGAACGAGACGAAGTGAGTGGATTCATTAAAGCCGCAGTGTCCCAGTCACTCGCCGGGTGAAACACAATATCTTTCCCTTCTTTCAGCCCCAGTAAACGTGCCCGATCTTCTAAGACATTTTGATCAGCAATAACTACAACATCTTGAAGTGCACCTTCTGCAGCCAGTATTACGCAAAGATCTGGGCCAATCCCTGCGGGTTCTCCTGCCGAAAGAGCAATAAACTGAGTCAGGGCTGCAGACCTTTTTCACGGTATTCAACGAAAGCCGTATCACGTTGCTGACGCACCCAGTCATCAAAAGCTTCATCTACCTTGCGAGCACGCACCCCTTGTTTAGCTGCAAGGCGTCGCCGTTCTTCACCTACTTCGTTTTCTCTGAGTTCAACCAACTGAAGTAAATGCATACCCATCTGAGTTCGCACCGCTTCGCTCACCTCGCCAGGTTTTAAAGAAGTCATGATTTTATCGAATTCAGGAAAGCTCTCGCCTTGACTGACCCAACCGATATCGCCCCCTTTATTGCGGTTTTCATCTTCTGAGTTCAATTTAGCCAAAAGTTGAAAGTCCTCTCCTGCTTGCCATCGAGCACGCAGGCCTGCCAACTTAGTACGGGCATCGTTTTCAGTCAGCGTTGCATTTAAGCGAATTAAAATTTCGCGAAGATGAAACTGCTTCACGATTTGAGAAACCTTGGAGCCGCGGCGCTCTACAACTTGAAAAATATGAAAACCGCTTCCTGCGCGAATGATGCTTGAAACCTCCCCAGGCTTCATACTTTGCGCCAAACTGGAAAATATAGAAGGTACTCGATTCATAGGACGCCACCCCAAACTCCCCCCTTGCAGTGCATCGGAAGCGTCAGAGAACGTTGCCGCCACTTGAGCAAAGCTTTGTCCCGCTTTTAACTTATCCATTGCCTGCCGCGCACGGGATTCTCTGCGGGCAATTTGCTCGGGATCAGCCTGTTCCGGAATAGAGACTAAGAGATGAGAAATGAGGATTTCTTCCTCATTTCCACCTGCGGCTTCCTCTGCTTTGAGTTGCGCGTCTACTTCGGCATCTGTGACCACAGTCTTGCTATCAATCTCTCGATCGCGTAAGCGTGCGTAGAGTATTTCTTTTCGAATTTCTTCCCTAAACTTAGCCCATTCAATTCCTTCCTGCCGCAATTTAGTCCGGAAAGTGGGCACGTCAAGCTTGTTGTCTTCCGCTATTCGGCCTATCGCACCCTCTACCATTCCATCATCAATGCGCAGCCCCGTCTCTCGGCCATACTGAATCAAAACTTTATCGGTAATCAGCCGCTCCAGTACTTGTTTACGAAGGGCTTCTTTATCAGGAGTTTGACCTGACTTACGAACAAATTGGCTATACAGCGTTTCGGTTCGCTCATCGAGTTCAACCTGCGTAATGACTTCGTTATTGACGACTGTAACGATCTTATCTAAAACAGGTTTTGTTTCTTTTGCTGTTCGATTATTCTGAGAAGAAGAAGCTTTATCTCCAGCAACAATGTCCCGCTCATCAAAACGTGGCCCGAGCTCGGCTGATTGTGCGTAGGCTACAAAAGTCATAGCAAGAATAGGTAGTCGCAAAAAACGCAAAAAACAAATCATTAATAAATCTCGTTGGTCTTCCTGTATCCAGGAATATTAGTTTTGAGCGCCTCCAGCGGGTTTTTCCCCAAGCGCACCATGCCATTTAATTCAAGCTGCACATAAAGCACTGAGTCTACTTGCGTTGATGATACGGTCTTACGATCTGTCACCACTCTAAGTGCCCAGCACCCGGCATTATACTCAGCGCCAAATAGGCTCTCTACCAAGGTTGACTGCGCTGTATCGTAGTTCACCCTTGCAACTCCAGACCAACCTCTTCCTAGAGGTAATTCAGCAGAGGCATCAATTTGACGAATATCAGCTTGCCCGGGGGTATCTCGGTTAATGCGGTAGCTCAGATTGATTGCTTGCCCTGGTTGGGGAATGTATCTTCCATCTATACTAAATTTTTCAGTGCGCTGCAAGGTTGGGTTGTAATCCCAAAGAAAACTTGATGTCATTTCTTTGTTAATACGTCCACTCAATCCTGCCAGTATGTCCGAAGAATTACTTGAGCGCACGGTTTGTCCTGAGATTGCTGTCTGTTGGGCTTCAAAATAATATCTTTGGCCTATCAGACCTCTAATTAATTCTGCTCCATTTTTGGTATCAATCAATCGGGACTGCACTGCTGCAGTAATCTGATTGGCTTCATTGATTCGATCTGGGCCACTGAATTGATTTTCAGAAAAAAGCTGGCTGTAGCTGAAGTCAGCCACCCCGGTATTAAAAAGCGGCAGCGAGCTCTGGTCTTTATAAGGAATATAAACGTAATACAAACGTGGCTCTAAGGTTTGCATCATGGCTTGATCATTCCATTCCAAATCCCGATCAAAAAATAATCCGGTGTCTAGGCTGGTTATGGGTACAGTACGTGAGACGTTTTGGCCGGAAAAATTTTGCATTCCCTGGCTTATAGAAGTGGTGCCTGACTGCAAATTATAATCGGTGTAATGCAAACTCACTTTGGGAGCAATAAATCCGTATCCAAGATTGATAGGTAATTTTAAAGATGGGTTAGATACATAACGTTGTCCCTGAATATTTGATGCCAAATTTGAATGCAGAAAATCAGTAAATTCATTATTGAAATCAAAATCCATCCCATACACATCATTGGAATAATTTGCCACAAACTGAGGCCGCATTCGATACTGATCCCCAATGGGTTTATTGGGATCATTCAAGGTTTGAAAAGATAAAGCATGCAGTTGTAAAGACCACAAATCATATTGTTTGGTGAGCAAAAAATCCCTAGGCAAGTAAGGGTTTGCCGCAGCGTTAGCATTTGGAATGACGGTAGAACCCAGATCTCTTAGGTAGCCATTATCAGAGGCTTCCTGGGTGTTAATCATTAAACCAAAACCATTTCCCAGTTGGGCTTGCTGAGTCAAACTCCCAAAATAGCGATTGGTTCCTGTTAAGCGATCGTGATCCAGATATTCCAGTGCCAGCTTTCCTGCTATTCCGGGTTCAAGGTAACGAAACTCGTTACCAATCATCAAACCGCGCTTACTCATTTCACGTGGAATTACAGTGTCGTCTAGATTGGGCGCAATATTGATGTAGTAAGGGGTGGTGATCTCAAAACCATTATTGGTTGTTCCGAAATCTGGCGCTAAAAAACCAGACTTGCGATGATCATTCATCGGAAAAGTAATGTAAGGGGAATACACCAGAGGCACCCCTTCAAAGATAATCCGGGCATTGGTGCCGTCACCAATTTGCGTACCAGAATCTAGATTCATATCACTGGCAGTCATATACCAATCTGGTTGATCTGCTGAACAAGTGCTAAAGCGCGCCTGGTCAAACCGACTATGTAAATCATCCAAGAAAACCCCAAGTGAGGCAGAGGCGTGCGAGGCATACATCCGATCCGCCCCTGCAGGCAAGGTGATTTGAGGCGACGCAATAAAACCTGTATGGTCTTTTAGGTTGTATTCCCCTTTGGGGCCCGTAAGGAGATCCGTACCGCGCTCGATGACAACATTGCCCAAAGCAATACAACGCTCATCCGGGACCAGATATTGAATCTGATCTGCTGTAATTGTTAAGTTAGGCTGGGTAGCGACCGCTCTTCCTGTAGCAGTGATCACATCATTCATAAAGCCTTCAATATGAACAGCATCGATCTCAGTGGTTTTTTGAGCACCAGAAGACGACTGCGAATCGGCATAGCAAAGCCCGACCGACAAGCTCAATAAGAATAAAAATACCAACAACAGCACATTGCGCATGCTTACCTGCAAAGATGGTCTAGATGAACGGGTGTTAAAATCGCACACTTGGAGCATATTTGCCATCTGAAAAACGCTTAATATCAAAGGAATCAAAGTATGACGCGGCTTGAAGCCTTGGCACACTGGCTAGAAAAAAATTGCAATATTGCCGGCAGCTCACTCATGCCTGCCTCGAGCGACGCCAGCTTTCGCCGCTATTTTCGCATTAGTCAGGGAAAAAGGTCTTATATTGTGATGGACGCCCCCCCTGAGCTTGAAGACTGTACCTCTTTTATCGCCATTGCAACGGTACTTCGTTCTGCTGGTCTGCGCGCGCCCGAGATTTTTGCGCAAGATTTAACGCTAGGATTTTTGCTATTGGAAGACCTTGGGGCCCAGACCTATTTAGACGCTCTGCAGTGCCAAGATGCCGATCCGCTCTATAGAAGAGCGCTCTCTGCGCTTTGTACGCTGCAAGAAATTTCAGTTGAATCGTCACACAACATTCCGCTCTATGATGGCCAAAAACTTCAAACCGAAATGGATCTCTGCCCCACTTGGTATTTTAATCAGCATCTAGGACGCCCCTTCAATCAAGAAAGCCAGGAGATTTGGAAGCAAGCCAGCGCAGCAATTATTCAAAACTGCTTAGCGCAAGGTCAGGTATTGGTTCACAGGGACTATCACAGCCGTAATCTCATGGCTTGTGAACCTGGTCCAGGTATTTTAGATTTTCAGGATGCGGTGATAGGCCCTATTACCTACGATCTCGTTTCATTGCTGCGGGACGCCTACATAGAGTTTGATGAAGAACAACAATTAGACTGGCTAGTTCGTTGGTGGGAACAAGCCCGAAAAATGGGGCTCCACGTTCCAGATGATATGGGTGAGTGTTATCGCAACTTTGAATGGATGGGCGTGCAACGTCATCTCAAAATTTTAGGAATTTTTGCGCGCTTGCATCATCGCGATGGAAAATCTTCCTATTTAGATTCTATTCCACGGGTCTTGAGCTATACCCAAAAAGCCTGTGAGCGCTATATCGAACTACGACCGCTATCAAGGCTTCTGGCAGATAGCCATGACCAACTTTCAGAAGGTTTAAGCTTTTAAACGTGATGATGAATGCCATGCTACTGGCTGCAGGAAGAGGGGAGCGTATGCGCCCACTTTCCGACACCACGCCTAAACCTTTACTCAAGGTTGGTAAACATAGCCTCATTGAATGGCAAATCATGGCACTGGCCAGCGCAGGGTTCAGGCGCATCGTGATCAATCATGCCTGGCTGGGATACCAAATTGAAACTGCTTTAGGTGATGGGGCGGCCTATGGCGTAGAAATAATTTGGTCACCAGAAGACGTTGCCCTTGGGACTGCGGGCGGTATTGTAAATGCCCTCAACAAGCTAGAAGGCCATACCTTTCTTGTCGCCAGTGCAGACATTTTTTCTGACTTTGATTATAGATGGCTTCCCCGAATTACCGATCTCAACGCAACAGATTGCTCAGCCCATCTTGTCTTGGTCAATGACCATCGCGTAAAACAAGATTTTGATCTTAAGGATGGACGTGTTGTCTGCTCTGAAAACCCTTCCCTGACCTATGGCAATATCGGATTGTTTCAACGCTCTTTTTTTGATGGCTTGGTTGCCGGGCAAGAGGCTGACTTAGGGAACATATTGAGGCAGGCAGTGGGTAACAATCAGGTATCGGGTCAGCAGCACATCGGCAAATGGGATAACGTAGGCACACCTTTAGATCTAGAAAGAGTGAACAATCCCTCTTTTTTACGCTCTTAATTTCATTCACCCCTTTTTTGGAGTTTTCATGGCTTTAACTCGCTCCCCTAAAACCTCTGCACGTGGGGTTGTGCAAGACTTCCGTGCCCAGGCACAGCGTCGACGTCGCTTACAAAAAGAAATAGGCGAAGGGGTTGCGTTTATACCAACCGCTCATGAGCAATTGAGAAATGCGGACACCCACTATCCATTTCGATTTAATAGCCACTTTTGGTATCTCACTGGATTTCCTGAACCTGAATCAGTCTTAGTTCTCACAGGTGGAAAATCGCCCCGCTCCATCTTATTTTGTCGCCAAAAAAACATGGAGCGCGAAATTTGGGATGGCTATCGTTATGGCCCTAAAGCAGCGCAACAAGTGTTTGGCTTCACCGAGACATACCCCATTGAAGCTTTAGATGAACTGGCTCCTTCTTTGATCGCTGGGCAGCCAAAATTGCTTTACCCGATAGGAGCAGACTCAAGCTTTGATACAAGGATGATGAACTGGCTGAATATCGTGCGCGGAAAAGTGCGCAGTGGGATAAGCGCACCTTCTGAATTTTCAGATATTCGGGGCTTGATCGATGAAATGCGCCTAATCAAAGATCGTTCTGAGATTCGTACCATGCGCCGTTCAGCTCATATCGCTGCTCAGGCACATATTCGCGCCATGATGGCTACCAAGCCGGGGATGTTCGAGTACGAAATCGAAGCAGAACTGCTTCATGAATTCAGAAGACATGGCGCACAATCTCCCGCTTACCCCTCTATCGTTGCAGGAGGGGCCAATGGCTGTATTTTGCATTACATTGAAAACAGCGCCCCGTTGGCAGACCAGTCGCTGCTGTTGATTGATGCTGGGTGCGAAGTAGATGGCTATGCATCGGATATCACGCGTACTTTTCCAGTTAATGGCACATTCACTCCTGCCCAGCGCGATTGCTATGAAATTGTTCTTGCTGCTCAACTCGCCGCCATCAAAGCAGTGAAGCCCGGAGCGCTCTTCACGAGTTATCACGATGCGGCTGTTAAAGTCTTAGTGCAAGGTTTAATCGATCTTAAGATACTTAAAGGACCGTTCGCGCGGGTCATTGAAAGCGGAGAATATAAACGTTTTTATATGCATCGCACGGGGCATTGGTTAGGTTTAGATGTGCATGATGTAGGCAGTTACTCCTTAAATGGCAAGGCCCGAAGACTCGCACCGGGTAACGTCTTAACGGTTGAACCGGGGCTCTATATTCGACCGGACCGCGCGATTCCTCGCGCATTTTGGAATATTGGAATTCGTATCGAAGACGACGTGTTGGTCACCGAAACTGGACGTGATGTGCTCACTTCGGATGCTCCTAAGGAAATCGACGACATTGAAAGTTTGATGTCTGAATGACTAGGATAATGGATTATATTCACATCATTGGTGGAGGCCCCGCGGGTTGCTGCATGGCTCTGCTATTGGCTCAACAAGGTTGGCCTATTCTTATTTTAGAAGCGGGGGACTGGTCTGCTGAACTGACTGCCAAATCTGAAAGAACGCTGGCATTAAGTCAGTCCTCTTGGGATGTATTGGCTGAAATCGGAATCGCACCACACGAGTTGAATGCTCAGGCAATTCGTTCTATCCATGTATCTCAACGCGGAATGCCTGGCCAAGTTCTTTTGTCTGCCGAAGATGCAGGAAAACAGGTCTTTGGTTACACCGTGTCTTATCAGTTGCTCTTGATGGGATTACGAAAAAAAATACAGTCACAATCGCTTATTACTGTTCAAGCCAATAGCCGTGTTTTATCGATCGAGGGCTCTAGTTCGGCAGCCCGAATAAGTTATCAATCCGCTTCATCAGGCAAACAAAGTGTTCTCAGTGCTTTATCGATTATTGCTGATGGAGGGGCAGAGATTGACGATCCTCGAGCGCTGAACTGGTCCTACGGAACAGAAGCGCTCTCCTGCCAGATTACAAGTACAGGCGCCAAAGATGGACTCGCCTGGGAAAGATTCACCCCAGAAGGCCCTATTGCTTTGTTACCTTCTGCAAAAGGGCTTGCTCTCATCTGGACGGGTTCATCCAGACGCATTGAAGACCTATGCAAATTAGACGATCCAGCATTTTTGTCCGCATTGCAGGATTGGTTTGGCGACCGTGCGGGTTGTTTTGTAAGTGCAAGTCCACGCCATCGTTATCCGCTCAAATCCCGTTTTTCTTTACGCCCAGCCCAACATCGTGTGATTCGGATCGCAAATGCGGCGCAAACCCTGCATCCTGTTGCAGGTCAGGGCTTTAATTTGGGTTTACGGGATGTGGTTCGACTAAGAGATTGCCTAGGACGAGGTCAAACTCAAGACCCAGGCCATGCATCCATACTTGAACTTTTTTCTACCTCGCGACGCGCAGACAGGTGGTTAACGGGAGGGCTTACCCATTTACTTGCTCAGGGGTTCACATTCCCTTTACCAGGTCTGCGAAGCTTGGGATCGTGCGCTCTAAGCGCGATGGACCTCACGCCCTATTTGCGCGATCGCTTTGCACGCCTGATGTCTGACGGTTTGGCAGCATGAAATTACTTTCACCCCCATCAAAAAGAAAGGATGCGATTATTTTGGGAGGGGGTTCGGTTGGATTAAGTCTGGCTTTAATGCTTTTAAAACAAGGTTTGCAGATATCGCTTATCGATCGACGCCCACCTCAATTTTGGGCTGCCCCTGCACAGTTCGACACGCGTGTGTATGCACTCAACCCTGAATCTTGCGCTCTACTAGACACATTGGGTGCTTGGAAATACCTAGATACCTCCCGAATCGGCATCATTAAAGAAATGGAAGTATTTGGTGATGCTCAAGGTCGTCTTCACTTTGGGGATAGATCAGGCTATCTGGCTCAAGTGGTTGAAGATGGCGCTATCCAGTCAGCATTGCGATCGGTATTGCATGATCTGTATGGACAAGCATGGTTTCAAGTTGATGAGGCACATGCTTTGCATCTCAATCCTTGTGATATTTCTATTGAACTCAATGCATCACCCTCGCTTAACGCCTCTTTACTTGTGGGTGCCGATGGAACGCATTCTTGGTTACGCAAAACCCTAAAATGGGAAGCCATACGTCACGACTATCAACAGCGGGGAGTTGTGATCAATCTTTCTTGCTCGGAACCGCATAACGAGATTGCCAGGCAATGGTTTTTGGATGGCGAAGTGATCGCCCTCCTTCCCTTAGGTGGCAATCATATTTCTTTAGTTTGGTCGGCCCACCAAGACAAAGCTCAACAACTTTTAGCTTTAAATTCCTCTGACTTGATCAATGCTCTACGCGACAAAATCGGTGAGCCGCTGGGACCCCTCAGAGCACTCAGCCAGGCACAGAGCTTTCCGCTCGAATTAGTCAAAGTTCCCAAAATTGCCGGGGAACGGTGTGCCTTAATAGGCGATGCTGCGCATGGCGTGCATCCATTAGCAGGCCAAGGACTCAATTTGGGTTTTGCCGATGCCGCATGTTTGGCGCGAACTTTAAAGGAACGAGGGCCTGGCCCCGACGTAGGCGATCAAAGCCTGCTTCGGCGATATGCGCGACGGCGCGCCCTCTCTATTTCGCTGATGCAAGGGGTTACAGATGGTCTTCACGAGTTATTCTCACAGAACGCACTCATATATCGCCCTTTACGCAACATTGGGATGAATCTGGTGAACACTTTGCCTTTTTTGAAGTCCATGATCATGAGTAACGCAGCAGGTTCCCCTCCCCGCTAAATATCTATTTGGCTTTTTTCAAAGGAATATATTTTGATCTCTTTTATAGCGCAGTCCTTTCGGATATTTTCGGCTTTGGCTTTTGTTGGGATGCTCAGCCTAGCGAGTCATGCGGCAGACCTTGATGCACTTAAAAAACTTGTTCAGCAAAAACTGGTTCAAAACGGGGAGGAGGGTCAAGGAATTGTCATCACGAGTATTCGACCCACGCCCTATGCAGGATTGTTCGAGGTCGTCACCGAAGATCATAAATTGGTTTACGTTGATGAGAAAGCTACTTACCTTTTTACTGGTCATATCTTTGAGATGAAAGGGTTCAAAGACCTCACGGGGGAACGCTTGGATGAGATCACAGCCGTTAAATTTGATTCTTTGCCACTGGATCTTGCGATCAAACAAGTGAAGGGCAATGGTAAACGTAAAGTTGCTGTGTTTTCTGACTCTGACTGCCCTTATTGTAAAAAGCTAGTTCAGAACATGGCTTCGATTACTGACACCACGGTCTACACCTTTTTGTTCCCTATTCCAGCCCTCCATCCCAATGCCATCGATCACTCAAAACGGATCTGGTGCGCTTCTGACCGCGCTAAAGCGTGGGAAGACTATTGGGCCAAAAATAGCCTGCCTGAAGGCCGGAACTGCGACACCACTGCTTTAGATAAAGTTAAAGCCTTAGGCAGTAAACTGGGCATTGAAGCCACGCCTACGCTGATCTTTGCTAATGGCCGTTTAGTTCCGGGTGCGATCCCCACCGACGAAATTGAAAAGGCCCTCGGTCCGCGCTGAGCTCTCGTATAATAGGGTTACCATGCTTTTAATGCTCGATAACTACGACTCGTTCACCTACAACCTGGTGCAGTACTTTGCCGAACTGGGCGAAGAGGTGAAAGTCATCCGCAATGATGAAATTGACGTGGCAGGCGTCTTGGCCCTTGCGCCTGAGCGTATTGTCATCTCTCCGGGACCCTGCACGCCAAAAGAAGCGGGGATTTCTGTTCCACTTATTCTTGCTGCGGCCGGGAAAATCCCCCTTCTTGGCGTTTGCTTAGGACATCAAAGTATTGGGGCGGCATTCGGCGGAGAGGTGATCCATGCCAAGGAAGTGATGCATGGTAAAACCTCTCCGGTAATGCACCACGATAAAGGGGTATTTCAAGGCCTACCTCATCCCTTTCGGGCCACCCGCTATCACTCGCTTGCAGTCAAATCAGAGACCCTTCCTGATTGTTTAGAGGTCACGGCCTGGACTGAAGATGGTGAGATCATGGGGCTCAGGCACCGCACCCTTGATGTTGAGGGCGTGCAGTTTCACCCTGAATCCATCTTGACTGAACACGGTCACCGCATGCTTGCCAATTTCCTTGATCCAACCGGGCTCAAGGGCCGCAACCTTCCGCAATCTTTAAATCAGATTTAAATTACGCTTTATCGCTGCGCTTCACCTGGAATGAGCGGTACAGTTTCTCGCACAAGTGATCCAGATTCAGCATGCGTGCCATTAGGAAGCAAAGCCCAGAGTTTTAGTTTCTGACGCATTCTGCCCGCCTGAGCAAGGGCGGCCTCTCCTAATCCCCAAAAATAATCCACGCGCACTGAGCCATTGATAGCCCCCCCCGTGTCTTGGGCCATCGCAAATCGCTTGAATGCTTGCTGGCTTAGCGGAAAAGTAGTGTCAACAAAAACGGGAACACCCAAAGGGATAATACGGGCATCCACGGCTACGCTCCCCTCACCAATTAGTGGAGTACCTAGCGTGCCTAATGGTCCAGGTAACTCACCGGGCAGTTCTCTAAAAAATACATAGCTAGGATTGGCTTGTAAAAACTCAGCGACAAGATCTGGGTGAGAGAGAGCCCACGCTTTGATACCTTGCAAGGTAGCCTGTTCAACGCTTAATACACCGCGCTCAATAAGAAGCCGGGCAACGGATCGAAATGGCTGGCCATTTTGATCTGCATACCCAACATGCATTCCCCCACCTTCGGCTAATTCCACACGACCTGAACCCTGAATGTGCAGAAAAAAAACTTCAACGGGATCATCAATCCACACGATCTCACGGCCTTTTAGGCTATTAGGCGTGTCTTGTTCAATATCTGCGCGCGAGTAGTAAGGGATCACGCGATTACCTTCAAGTCGACCACGAACACGCCGACCTTTGAGTTCGGGAACAATACTTTCCAGTTCCACCGTTAACAGATCATCGGGTTTGCTGTACAAAGGAATGCGATAACGCGCATCCGCTTTACGGCTTCCATGCAAAATAGGCTCGTAGTAGCCTGTGGCCAACCCATCGACCTGCCCCTCAGAACCCACTGCCTGCCAAGGCGAGAAATGTGTTTTGAGAAAATCTAGTCTTGCTTCTTGGTTATTATCATCGTTTAGGGTAGCTGCCGAACTGCAGATTTCGGACCAAATGGGGTCGGATCGCAAAGCCACACAGCCAAAATTAAAAGATTGCCACATAGGAGCCAATACTGCCTTGGCATCTAACCCAGATAAATCTGACCAGGTAGCAGGGCGTAAACTGCCTTTGCGGCTGGCTAATGAGGGAGCAGGTTCTAGATTTGCGGCTTCATTGCAGGCACACCCTAAAGATGCAGTCATTGAGGTTGCGCTTGGCGTAGATGCCAAAGTTGATTGAATGCTGGGCGTTTTAGTTGTTTCGGCGGCTAACACCGTATGGGATGCAAGGGAAAACACAACTAAAGTAAGTGCCAGAACTGCTCTGGGGATCAGAGTAGAATAGAGGCTAATAGTGCTAGAGGAAAGTTTCATGGCTTGGATTTTATTAGAAGCGGGATTAGCGCTCGCGCTGGCCCTGTTCATAGTTTGGTGGACGCTGCCGCGTGAAGGTAAAAACAAATCAGACACAAAGTAAACTGAGTTCAATGCAGCACGCGAGGGACGCTCAGTACAAAAGTGGGAATCTCAGCATCAAATCGGGTGCCATCCGAGGCCACCATCTGATAGCTTCCAGTCATGGTTCCAACCGGCGTAGCGATAGCAGACCCACTGCTGTACTGAAAGCTTTCACCAGGCCGCAAGGTAGGTTGTTCGCCCACGACCCCCAGACCCTTCACCTCTTGCACGTGAGCGTCGGCGTCTGTAATGACCCAGTGCCGGCTCAAGAGTTGTGCGGTTTCCTCACCCGTGTTGGTGATGGTCACTGTGTAAGAAAATACATAACGCCGATCTAATTCATCTGATTGATCGGGTAAATACTGAGATACAGCTTGCACCGTAATGCGATATTTTGAAGGTTCTGTCATGACTACATTCCACACTAAACCATGTTGCTTATGCAAGCATTGGAGAATTGAATGAATCCCGCTCGAATTTCCCCCAGCATTCTCTCCGCTGACTTTGCTCGCTTAGGCGAGGAAGTACGTAGCGTCATCGATGCGGGTGCAGATATGATTCACTTTGACGTGATGGATAACCATTACGTTCCCAATCTCACCATTGGTCCCTTGGTATGCAGCGCAATACGCCCCCATACACAAGCGCCTATCGATGTTCATTTAATGGTGAAACCTGTAGATCGCATCATCCCTGACTTTGCGAGCGCTGGGGCAAATATCATTAGTTTTCATCCTGAAGCGTCTGAACATATTGACCGAACGTTGGCATTAATTCGTGACAGCGGATGCAAAGCGGGTTTGGTCTTTAATCCTGGAACGCCCTTGCATTATCTTGATCACGTGATGGATCGCCTTGACTTGATTTTGCTCATGTCGGTCAACCCGGGGTTTGGCGGACAAGGTTTTATTCCTGAAACCTTAAAAAAAATAGCTGCAGTACGTAGCCGCATCGATCAATCTGGAAGGGATATTTGGCTTGAGGTGGATGGGGGAATAAAGATCGATAATATTAGAGAAATTGCCCGGGCAGGCGCGGATACTTTTGTTGCCGGATCCGCAATCTTTGGTGCTAAAAACTATTCAGAGGTCATTGCAGCAATGCGTTCAGAAATCCAACAAGCAAGTGAGGCGATGTGAATCAAGTTGTGACGACCGAGCAGGAGTTTCAGGCACTCGCTGCAGCTGGTTTTAATCGTATTCCGCTGGTCTTAGAAACCTTGGCGGATCTGGATACCCCTTTATCTGCCTATCTTAAATTAGCCAATAAACCATGGTCTTATTTACTGGAGTCGGTGCAAGGCGGGGAACGATTTGGCCGTTTTTCATTTATAGGGCTACCTGCAAAAACTCGCATCGTGGCGCATGGCCATGATGTAAAAGTGATACGAGAAGACCAAATCATTGAACAGTCGCAACAAATAGACCCTCTCGCTTTCATTCGCACTTGGCTGAGCCAATACAAAGTTGCCCCCCTGGCTAATTTCCCAAGGTTTTGTGGCGGTTTGGTAGGCTATTTTGGACACGACTGTGTGCGTTATATGGAGCGTCGTTTAAATCAGGGATGGAAATCAGGCGGCGCCAATACCCCGGATATTCTTTTGCTCCTATCAACTGAGCTGATTGTTGCGGATAACCTCAGCGGCAAGCTTCGTTTAGTGGTATATGCCGACCCATCAGAGGCAATGAGCTATCAAAAAGCGGTTAAAAGATTAGAACAGCTTCGCGATGATCTGCGCACTGCTTCAGCGATTCCACCCATTTCCGCATCTATCCATGCTGAATCCGATGCAGTTGCTATTTCAGAAATAGGGCAAGAACGTTTTGAAGAAATGGTCGAGCAAGCCAAAAAATACATTCATGATGGCGATGCCATGCAGGTGGTATTGAGCCAGCGTATGCGTCGGCCTTATCACGCGGCTCCCCTCACCTTATATCGGGCCTTACGTACGCTAAATCCTTCGCCGTACATGTTCTATTACGATTTTGGCGATTTTCAGGTAGTCGGCGCTTCGCCAGAGATTCTGGTAAGACTGCAAGATGGCCAGGTGACGCTGCGCCCGATCGCAGGAACGAGACCGCGAGGCAAAACCCCCGAGCAGGATCAAGCCCTGGCTGAAGACCTTTTGGCCGACCCCAAAGAACGCGCAGAACATGTGATGCTGATTGATCTTGGACGCAATGATGTAGGGCGTATTTCGGATGCCGGCACTGTGAAGCTCACCGAGAATATGATGATTGAACGCTATTCACATGTGATGCACATCGTATCAAATGTTGAAGGTACCCTACGCAAAGGTTTCGACGCCGTTGACGTACTCAAAGCCACTTTCCCTGCAGGCACCTTAAGCGGCGCTCCAAAAGTAAGAGCCTTGGAAATTATTGATGAATTAGAGGGTTCACGTCGCGGCGTATATGGGGGCGCAGTGGGTTACTTGGGATTTAACGGGGATATGGACTTGGCCATAGCAATACGAACAGGGGTCATTCAAAATGGTACCTTGTACGTTCAAGCTGGGGCTGGGATTGTTGCAGACTCTGTACCTGCTTCAGAGTGGCAGGAGACAGTGAATAAGTCTATGGCAGTCATTTCAGCAGCCGAACTTGCCTGTAGGGGCTTGGTATAAAAATGCTGAACCCTTCTAGTTTGCTACACTTGGCTTATCAACTTTTTGGAGCGCAATAGATGAACGAAGCGCATATACCAACCTATATCGTGATTGGCGGTGGTGCTGGGGGCTTAGAGCTTGTTACAACGCTTGGCAATACTTTAGGAAAAGCAGGAAAAGCCAAAGTCATCCTGGTAGACAAGTCTCCTATTCATATTTGGAAACCCCATCTCCATGAGGTGGCTGCAGGGAGTATGGACGTGGGTTTACATCGCCTGGAGTATGTTGCTCAAGCGCGATGGCATGACTTTGAATTTCAAATGGGCAGCATGCTGAGCATAGATCGCACTAAAAAAACCATCCGTGTCGGAGCTGTCAATGATAGTGATGGGCAACCCATGTTGCCCGAACGCGATCTCTCTTACGACGAGCTTGTTGTGGCAGTTGGTAGCCAAATTAATACCTTTAATATTCCCGGCACAACGGAATATGCCATTGGTTTAGATTCGGTCTTTGATGCTGAGCGCTTTCGCCAAAAACTCATTGCTGCCTGTATGCGAGCCGAGACGCGTGCGGCCGAGGGGGAAAGCCATCAAGTCTCTATCGCTATTATTGGTGCGGGTGCAACCGGTGTAGAACTTGCTGCTGAGCTCCGAAATACCAGCAAGGTTCTGGGTGCATATGGCATCCATCGCATGGATCCCAAAAAAGACGTCAGGATCACCGTGATTGAAGGGGCAGACAGAATTTTGCCTGGTCTCACCCCCCGGGTATCTAAATCGGTTGGCGAATTGTTAGAGAGCATGGGAATCGAAATTAGAGTTTCTGAACGCGTCACTGAAGTACGTTCAGATGGCGTAAGCACAGCTTCTGGCTTGATCATCTCTGCTGATTTAATAGTATGGGCAGCGGGATTAAAAGCCCCTGATATCTTGTCCCAACTGGATGGCTTAGAAACAAATCGCATTAATCAACTCGTTGTGAATGATCACCTAAAAGCCACTCGGGATGAGCACATTTATGCCTTGGGAGATTGTGCGCAATGTGAATGGAAAGGAGGGCAAGGATATATTCCTCCTAGGGCTCAGTCCGCACACCAGCAAGCCAGTTACCTCGCTAAATTATTCCTTAAAAAATTGAAAGGAAAAACGGTGGGGCCCTTTTATTATCATGACTTTGGTTCTTTAGTGTCTTTGGGGCGCAGCAGTGCGGTTGGTAATTTGATGGGTGGCTTGATGGGCGGGAATATGTTTATCGACGGCTTCATCGCCCGCCTGATGTACAAATCACTCTATCAAATGCATCAGTTTGCGCTTCATGGTTTTATCAAGACCGCACTCGACTTATTATCTGTGCAATTACGTAAAGCGACTGAGCCCCATATTAAGTTGCATTGAGCGCGTGTATACCGAGCGTTGGACAAACGCTCGGTTTCTTGCTTCAAACATCCGCAATCAAGCTTTTAAGGCCCCAGCGCTTCTCCTCCCACACCAATTAATTATCAAATGCCGGAAGCTGTGCCGGCGCTCCTGCAGGCGGCTTGCTTGGATAAACAATACGAACTGCAGCGTAAGCCTTACCCGACTGGGGATCATGCAGATTGGATGTACCGCGATACTCCACTAAAGTCTTGGTCTGTAAATCGTAAGTCATCTGAAGGGGGGAGACGAGATATCGTAAAAACGAATCGGGCTCACCTTTTATTTTAAGGGTTGGGTGTCCATCCAGAGTCCCATCACCCGCTTTTTTCAAGCGGAAACTGTATTTGTCTAGTTGACCCGCTACAACGAAAGAAAACTGTGCTGTTTTTCCCGATGAAAGATCAGCCAAGTGATCCACGATATAACAATTAAATCCAGCATCAGCCACCATACCTGGTTGACGATCGATCGACACTTTTTGCTGCTTACCTTCGAATAATTTCTCCAATTCGATCGCTGAAGGAGTTAGGTTAGCAACCGCTTCCTCATAACGCTCCCCGGGAAACTTGGAACGGAACACAGGAATGTAAGGGTCTTTTGAAAAATCCAGAGTCTTCTCACCCATCAAATGGTTATCTGGCGAGAAATAACGTACGCTGCCACTCAACCAACGGTCTCCGTCATAAATATGTTGGTGAACTTCGGTATAGAGGTATTTTCCGGTCGCATCATCAAATGCAAATCCATAGAATTTGCGGGGTTCTTTTGCAGCCAAGGCAGGCAGAGCGAAGATCACTGAACCAAGCAAAACAACAGTGCTTAATAAGCGGGTCATTGCCACAGATTTAGTTTTTTTAGCATGCGTATTCAATTTATCATCTCTTTTCAAAAAGGTAATGGGCAACGCCCCACTCGCGACCTTCATTAAAACCAAATAACTCAGCGACTGCCATATAAAACATACGCCAGCGTTGAAACCAGATCCGTGCTTCAGCATCACCATATGCTGAAACTAAAATCGCAATGCACTCTGTGCGATTGGCATCTAATTGCTCCAACCAATGATTGGAGGTTTTTTCATAGTGACGGCCATCTACCCACCACTGATCTAACAATTTCAACTTCTCTTGAAAGAACAAAAGCAAATGTTCAGATGGCATGGTGCCCCCCGAAAAGAAATAACGTGTCATCCAATCATTATCGCCATGATCCTCAAAATGATAAGTGAGAGTTCGATGCGCGAAGATATGAATAAATAGCATTCCTTGCGGCCTCAGCCAACGCGCTACTTTTTCCAGCAGCGCGCTGTAATTCTTCATATGCTCAAACATCTCAATAGAGATCACACGATCAAACGGCGCCTCTGCGTGCGCTTCAATAAAATCAAATTCAACCACATTACCTGTGACAATTTTTAGGTTATGAATGCCCCGTTCCTGAGCTCTTGCTTGAATAAACTCTCTTTGGCCATGCGAATTAGACAAGCCAACAATCTGCGAATTGGGAAATCGTTCGGCCAGCCACAGTGACAAGGAACCCCAACCACACCCCAAATCTAATATTCGCTGACCATCCTTGAGTCGCGCGCGCAAAGCATACAATTCCAACATGGCCTCTTCTGCTCTTTGCAGACTTTCAGTGCCAACTGGATACCAACAACAGGAATATTTAAGTCGCGGCCCCAAATGTTTTAGGAAAAACGCAGCGGGTACTTCGTAATGTTGTGCGTTGGCTGCTTGGGTTTCGATCGCAATTGGACTCGCCCTAAGTGAAGCCACCATCGCACGCGTGCGCTCTGTGATGCCTTCAACGCCTAGCGCAGACTCCATTTTTAAACGTTGCTGCATTAAGCGCCGCATGCCTGCTCGCGCAATCCAATCAGGAATCCATCCTCTCTCGCACAGGTCTATGGGCGACCACGTCATCACGGGGCGTGGGCTGTAGTTTGATGAATTGGAATCTGTCACAAAAACCTCAAAATCGACGGGGAGGGAAAGGGATAAATGCGCTCGTGGTTTTGATGTAGTCAGCATACTCGGGGCGTTTAGCGGCTGCCTCGGCTTCATTCAGCGGGATACCAGAAACCTTGATGAGCAGGTATGCCATGACTATAGGTGGAATAAAAGAGAGCCAGACCATGGGGGTATCCCACGCCAATAGGGTGTAGCAAGGCCAGTGCAAGCACTCAAAAAAATAATTAGGGTGACGAGACCAACCCCACAAGCCAGATCGGCATACTCTGCCTTTGTTTTCAGGTCGAGTACGGAACCGTTCTAATTGGCTATCGGCTAAGGCCTCGCCTCCTAGCGACAATACAGCTAATACCAGTGCTGAAATGATTTGCCATTCCTCTAAAGGTCTCGCTTGCCAGCATACCGCCCACATCCCCAAAGAGAGTAAACTCGCTGCTACGGCCTGAAAAATAAAAAATTGCAACATCCGGCGATCAGCCATCTCCCCCCAATCTGTTCTTAAACGACGATAGCGGCCGTCTTCAGGCTTTCCTGCATTTCTGAGATAAAGGTGCGTTCCTAATCTCAAGCCCCAAGCGCCAGCAATGACACCAACCATTAAGCGCGTAGTCAAATCGGCGCTACCCACCAGAGCGTATAAGACGCCCATAGCGCCCATGCTCCAAGACCAGACTGGGTCGACCATACCCGCATTACGCGTTTTAAGTTGTCGGACCCATACAGCTATAAACGCCATGCAGGAGAGAACAAAGCCAAGTAAAAGCGCACTTAAGGCAGGCATATTGACACTCTTTAATAAAGGGGAATTTTGCTGCTTTTAAGCTGCAGTTTCGTTACTGGCTTGCAGATCAACATGAGTTTGATACTGAGGCTGCTTCCACATTTGCGCAACCGTAGCCTCCAAATCTTGAATTCTGCTTTTTAACCCAGCCACTTCGGTTTTTCTTTCTTGAGCCTGTGAAACAGCCTTGGCTAAAGAGTCTTCCAGTTCTTGCAAGCGCTGAGCCGCCAGACGATAACTGACCAATTCATCATCGGTAATCATGACTGACGCTTCGCGCACCTGCGCTGAAGCTTCTGCAGTGGCGCTTACACGGGGTTCTTGTTTTGCTGTAACAAGGGCAAGCTGAAGCTGCTGGGTGGCTTGTTCGAGTTGAAGTACGCGCACATTGGCTTCAGACAGCTGCTGCCGAAGGAATGCAATCTCACGCTCCTCTTGCGTAGCATTTGGCATTGCAGGAAGTGATTCGAGCGTATCGTTGATCTCTCGCTCATGCTCTGCAATGTGATCTTGCAATCCACGAATATTTTCCATGAGTAATGCATTTTCTTGATTGGCTTCACTCAATTTTGAGGTCAACTCGGCAATCTCGGCTTCTTGCTGGTGATGCTTTGCCTCAGCCAAAGTGAGTGTTTTCTGCGTGTCAATTAAATCACCGCGATAAGACTCCACATTTTGTTGGCTCTCCCTGAGTGAAGACTGAACCGCATTCAACTCTCTTCTCAGCACTGCATAACTTGTTCTCTGATCCGTCAGGTCCATTTCCAGTCTTTGGATTTCGGTCAAAGCAAGGTCTGTTTCGCGCGTTTTGTCATTAAGTGCAACTTGTAACTTTTCCATCTGCAGCACCTTAGCCGCTTGCTCTTCTTGTTTCTTGGCAAGCGCTGACTTCAGTTCTTCAAACCGTTGCGCCTGGCTGTACTCAGTGCTTTGATCCTTAGCGTTAGCTGAGTTCAAAGCAGTCTCTGCTCGCTGCAACTGATCTAGTAGTTCATCTTGAATATTTTTAAGTTCGTTGGATTCTATTTCGAGTGCGGCGCCCAAAGCGCGCGCCTCGGAATAACGCCAGTGCTGAATAAACCACGCCAGTACGAAACCCAAACAAGTCGACAGGAATAACCACATCAGCACCACCCAGACTATATGCTCAGCAATCATTCCAGTTTAATCTCCACAGTAACCCGATCATTAAGGGAAGCGGGTTTACCCGAAAGTCTATCGGTAGCCGTTTCAAATTGCGGCAACTCAACTACTCTTACTCGGTGCGGATCAATTCCGGCCGAAGACATTAACTTTACTAAGCTTGCAATACGACGACTGTTCTCTGTTGCAACTTCGCTTCCGGCTTGTAATGTTACGTTGATACGCGATTCTGGATGGGATTTCAGATAGGCAATCCATACTTCAACGGCGCGTCTTCCCTCTGCAGGAGGCTCTGCGATTTGTCCATCATAAAGCATGAGAACAACGGGCAGGCCATTCTCTTTCTTATTGAGATCAGTGCGACCTGAAGAAAGGCTTGCAAACTTGAAATGTGAACCCAGTTGATCCACAGCAAGCCTTCCCAGCAAAAGCAAGCTCAGCAAACCCAGCACCAATACCCCCGCAATCTTTCTCGAAAGAGAGGCGGTGATAGGACGAATAAGAACCGCTCCGTATGTGCTCATATTCTTTGGTGTGGTTGGTTTGTTGAGCGGCCTTACATTAAGCTGGTTTTTTTAACAAATCAGCCAATTCACCTGATTGATACATCTCAGTCATGATGTCAGAACCACCAATAAATTCGCCACGAACGTAGAGCTGCGGTACGGTAGGCCAGTCAGAAAACTCCTTGATACCTTGGCGAATGGCGGGGTCTTGCAATACATCCACAGAGAAAATGTGATCTACACCGCTTGATTTGAGAATGCGCACCGCATTTGCAGAAAAACCACATTGGGGAAAATCAGGACTTCCTTTCATGTAAAGCACTACATCGTTTTCAGAAACCTGTTGCTGAATCAATTCTTTAGTATCCATATCTAGCCTTTAGAAATAAGGTGTTAAGTTCCCCGAGCATAGCCGGGGGTTTCCGAACGGTCAACGCGGTAACGGCCAGCCGTTACCCGCTCAATACCCGCAATATCCAAAGCAGATTGGACATTCACGAATCCTGCCATTTCCATCAAGCGACGCACTACGCCAGCTTGATCATATCCGTGTTCTAGGGCTAGCAAGCCACCCAAGGAAAGATGAGAGGGAGAAAGATCAATAATGGCGGCTAAATCAAGTAAACCATCCGGTCCCCCAACCAAGGCGCCTTTCGGTTCAAAGCGGAGATCTCCCTCACTGAGGTGCTGATCTTGGGCAGCGATATAAGGAGGGTTACTCACCACAGCATCAAACTGCTCTTCCCTAAGATTAGAAAACCATCGCCCCAAACGAAATTCAATTTTTTTCCTGACGCCCATTCTCTCAGCATTCCGAATCGCCACTTCTAATGCTGCCTCATCCCGATCCACAGCAACAATATCAAGCAGAGGGCGGCGACATGCTAATGTGACTGCGATGACTCCGCTACCGGTTCCCAGATCAACTACCCTTCCAGAAACGCCTGCCGGAAAAGCTTCTAAAAGCTGATCAACGAGCAACTCTGTTTCAGGACGCGGGATCAGTACTGCGGGTGTCACCTCAAAACTCAATCCATGAAATTCTCTTTCCCCTATTAAATAAGCAATGGGTTCACCATTTTGGCGCCTTTCGAGATGCTCTGAGTAGAGTTGGTTTTCTTGTTCACTTAAAAGGGCTTCTGGGTGCGCCAATAGCCAAGCAATAGGACGAGCCATCGCGTGTGCTAACAACATACGCTGATCGATGCGTTCACAGCGATCATGGGCCTGATTTAATGCCGCTTCAACAGTCAGCGTTCCGACAAGTGGCTGCGTAGAGTTCTGATCCCTCATAGATCCCCTAAAGCAGCAAGCTGATCAGCTTGATGTTCTGAAGCTAACGCATTGGATAATTCCTGAAGGTCGCCATCCATAATGTAGTCCAGCTTGTATAGGGTGAGATTAATCCGGTGATCCGTCATTCGCCCTTGAGGAAAATTATACGTTCTTATTCTCTCCGAGCGGTCCCCACTACCCACTAAAATTCTTCTTGCTGCTGCTTCTTTGTCATGCGCCACTTGTCGCTGCTTGTCGCGTAAACGTGCAATGAGAACTGACATGGCCTGGGCCTTATTCTTATGCTGAGAACGTCCATCCTGACATTCCACTACTGTTCCACTCGGCAAATGGGTAATGCGCACAGCCGAATCGGTTTTATTGATGTGCTGGCCCCCTGCTCCACTTGCTCGAAATGTATCAATACGAAGATCAGCAGGATTGATTGTGATTTCATCGGCCTCTTCAGACTCAGGTAGCACCGCAACAGTGCACGCAGAAGTATGGATACGGCCTTGTGACTCAGTAGCGGGTACACGCTGAACCCGATGGGTACCTGACTCAAACTTCAGTGCACCATAGGCTCCGGGGCCAATCACGCGAAATATGATTTCCTTAAAACCACCCATTTCACCATCGCTATGCGATACCAACTCTACTTCCCAATTTCTCCGCTCGGCATAACGGGTGTACATCCGATACAGATCACCCGAAAACAATGCAGACTCATCGCCACCTGTCCCAGCACGTATTTCAAAAAACAAATTACGATCATCATCGGGGTCACGGGGAATCAAGCTGCGCTGGAGCTCTGTTTCAAGCACATCGATTCGGCTTGTAATGCCGCGGATCTCAGATTCAGCCATATCACGCATCTCGGCGTCATTGAGCATGTCTTCGCAGTCACGGCGATCCGACTCAGCTTGCAAAAACTCTCTAAAGAGCGTCACGGTTGGCTGAATTTCTGAATGCTCTCGGCTCAAACGTCGAAATGCATCCATGTCGGAAGCGACTTCTTGGCTAGCCAAACGGAGTTCAAGCTCCGCGATGCGCTCATCCAATGTGGATAAGCGCTGACGCAGTGAATCTTTCATCCTTCGTTAGAGACTGGGAATAGGCGCGGCAGAAGTTGAATGAGCTGAGGCTGCTCATCAGGTGCTGCCTGCTGCAATAACTGCGTAGGGTGGTGTAGAAATTTGTTCATTAAGCCTTGTGATAAAGCCTCTATCACATCCTCTGGTTTGTCGCCTCGGGCTAACAGCTTGCGGGCCCGCTCGAGTTCTAGCTGCCTGTAAGACTCTGCATGACCTCGTAATTGTTTGATCACCGGAACAACTTCACGGTTACGCAACCAATTCATAAAAATATTCACCTGATCTGAAATGATCGTTTCGGCCTCTGTGGCTGCAGTCTGCCTAGCCTCACGCCCTTCTTCAATAATTTTACCCAGATCATCAATGGTGTATAAAAACACGTTTTCAAGCTGAGAAACTTCGGTTTCGATGTCACGAGGCACCGCCAAATCAATCATGACAACAGGCCGATAACGACGCTGGCGCAACACGCTCTCCATCAAACCTTTACCGATAATGGGAAGCGGTGCGCCTGTGCAAGAAATAACCATATCGAACTTCGCCATCTCCCTGGGCATTTCAGCCAGAGTGAAGGCGTTGCCACCATATCGCTCTGCCAATTGCGTTGCGCGCTCGAGTGTTCGGTTGGTCACAGCTAGAGAGCGAGGAGTATGCGCAGCAACATGGGTTGCAACTAACTCCATCATTTCACCTGCCCCGACCAGCAGCACATTCAGCTTGGGAACTGCACCTAGTACTCGGCTGGACATTCTGATGGCTGCAGCAGCGAGAGAAACAGATTGCGCCCCGATTCCAGTTTGCGTTCTGACTTCTTTTGCAACAGCAAAAGTTTGCTGAAAAAGTTTGTTCAGCAGCCATCCTAAGGAACCTGTTTCGCCTGCAATTCTCACAGCTTGCTTTACCTGCCCCAGAATTTGCGCTTCTCCAAGTACCATCGAGTTCATGCCCGATGCCACCCTAAAAGCGTGAGCTACGGCATCCTCATCATGGAGTTGATATAAATGGGGCAGGAGTTGCTCAGCGCTGACTTGATGAAAACGGCATAGCCAATCCACAACTGCAGGCGGGTTTTCAGTTCGGCAGTAAATCTCGGTTCGATTGCACGTAGAGATAATTGCGCTTTCTTCCACCTCTGCTTGAACAGAGAGGTCGCGCAGAGCCACCGAGAGGCTACTCTCAGGGAAAGCAATGCGCTCCCGAATTTCTACGGGAGCACTTTGATAATTAAGACCGAACGAAAAAAGCTGCATGGGCTGCTGTATTGGACTTATCCATTAAATTGAATTATGCCACGGAAGCGTTAGCAAGCCGCACTGACTGTTTTGTGGTGACTTTGTAAGCTGTTTACATCGTGTTGGCTAGGCAAATAATCTTGAATGGTCAGTTTTCTGCCGCCACCGCGCTACCTCTGCAGGAATACCGTCTAGATCGTTGATTATCATTACTTTTTCAGGAACTCGTTTGATTCGGGCCACTCCCGCACCGCCCACCCATATTTCAACGTGCTGCTGAAGCGCTTTTCTGAGTTCCGTGATCCCTTCACTGCTTCGAGTTCGGGGGTAAGCCTGGCTGAATGAAAGAGCAACGATATCCGCTTGGTGTGCTGCAACCGCCGACACAATGTCCGCTATAGGCATTTGTATCCCAAAAGAAATACATTCCGCGCCTTCCATTGCCATTAGTACCTCAACCATCAGCAAGCCAAGCGCGTGTTGCTCGTTGGGAAAGGTAGTCAACAAGACTCGGGGGGCTTTTAATTCTGTAGTGCGCGCTTCACCAGCCCATTTTCGAAGCAGGTTCTGCATCACCTCTGTAAAAAGATGCTCTTCAAAAATCGCTAACTCACCTCTAAACCAAGCCTCTCCGACTGCTCTAACCATCGGGGCAGCAACTTCAAGGATAAATCTTCGTAAGCCAAGGTTTTGTACTTGACTTTGAAGCGCCGACCGCAGTTCGGTAACCCGATGTTCACTGATAAATCTTAATAAATCAGTGATGAAATCATTTTGGTTGAAGGGATCTTGAACGTGCGAGCCACCCAATAACTCAAGCAAGGAATGATAGGGCTGAGGGATGATTTTACCCGGCCTGAACCCTTTATCCATTAAACGTCGGATCAGTCGCAGCTTATCAACTTGGGCAGGGGGATAGATACGATCCCCAAACTGATCTCTCGTTGGAGAAGGAAAGCCATAACGCCTCTCCCACATCCGCAAGGTATCTTTAGATAATGCAGTTTCCCGCTCCACTGCACTGATAGGTACTGCTAACCCGGTTTCTTCTCTTGGCTTCATTTTTTGTGTAGGACAGACTATGACGTTGGCTCGCCGTCTTCTTGGTGTCCCCTTTTTTAAATAGTAGGCCTAGGACACACTGAATGCAATAAGAAGTTCACTGTTTTTAATGTATATTATGATGCATGTTACATATACATGACTGTAACTCTTGGCGTTTTAATACGAGATAATTGGCGTTGCACCCTTATTGCTTGCCATAGACACTTACTGAGTCTTAATCATTTACAGGCCCTGATCCTCACCATGAATGATCTGATACATCACATTGCCATTCCCACCAACAATGTAGCTGAAAGCGTGGCTTGGTATACCAGTAATACGCAATGTACAGTGGCCTATCAGGATGAAACTTGGGCTTTATTAAACTATGAAAATATTCAGCTGGCTCTTGTAATCCCTGGACAGCACCCTCCTCATCTGGCTATTGTCAGGGAGGACGCTGAGCGATTTGGGCCTCTAGTCACACATCGAGATGGCACGCGCTCCGTTTATGTTCAGGATAATACGGGCAACCAAATTGAGGTCATGGCCGCCAACTCAATTGCTTGATAAAGCAAGACTCTGATTTAATTCAAATCGTGCCAAATACTGAGTACAAAGCCTCTCTGCCAGCGTGACTGGGTAATGGGGCTAGCCGCAGCAGCCCCAAGCAGACGCCATTGATCCAATCGAGCGTCCAGTCGATATTGGGGGGACATCTTCCACTCCAGGCCCACCGAAGTCTGAAAATCCTGCCACCCCCCCCCTGCCATGAAGGTATTCAAGCCACTGGATGCAGCAGCCGTAGTATTGACTCCAAAGAATGCTTGTCTCCAAGCACCATTTGCCCAGGTCATCCCTATCGTTCCCCCTAGCAAAACAGATGGGCTAAGCGGGGCGCCAAAACTGCTTCCAAACTCAGCCAGGGTCCCATCTTCATTGGGACCTAAGCCGGTTCGAACCGAAGATTGCAACTGTGCAAATTCAACTGGCCACCAATTTGCAAATGCAGTGCGTTCTATCCGCCAAGGAATTTTGGATAAGCCTGACACTTTTCCGCTTTGCTGATCATTGCGGGGAGGATCGACATAGAGCCGCACGCCAATTTGTAGATCTTTGCGAGCAGAAAAATTCCAACCTAAGCCTAAATCTGTAGATAAAAATGCACCCGAGGGGTCCATCCATTCAAAAGCAGGGATGGGCAAATAGCTTAAAGAATCACTGCCGGGTTCGCGCGGAAACCCAAACAGGGAAGCCCCGAAAGAAATACTGGCTTTATTCTCAGGAGGAGGATCAATGAGTAATAACCCTCCTTGGGCAAAGGAAAACCTTACAGCACTCAATAGAATTAAGGCCGATATATAACGCTTCATGGCACCGCCGCTGCAATCAATACCCCACTGGTACCCCCGAATGCAAAAGAATTAGACATGGCATACCGAAGGTTTGGGGTTTCTCTGGATTGGACTAAAACGTGATCTAACACACACTCAGGATCTATTTGATCCAGGTTTGCAGTCGGCGGCACGCGACCGTCTCTTAAGGATTTGAGGGTAATAAGCAATTCTAAAGCTGACGCCCCGCCCAACAAATGACCATGCACCGCCTTAGTTGAACTTACCGGAAGCGTTGCAGCGTGCGTGCCAAACACCTCTCTGATGGCTGCAGCTTCAGTACTATCGTTGGCTTGTGTTCCTGTGCCATGGGCATTGATATAACCAATTTCTTGTGGCTGTAAATTGGCATCCTTTAGAGCAGCGCACATTGCATGTGCTTGTCCTGCAACACTAGGCTTGGTTAAGTGAACTGAATCACTAGTACTTGCGAAACCCTTTAGCTCAGCCAAGATTTCAGCACCACGAGATTGAGCATGATCCCAAGCCTCTAAAACAAAAAAGGCTGCGCCCTCCCCCAACACCATCCCTGTTCTGTTTTTGGAAAAGGGTTTACAGGAGCGACTTATCGATAGGGGGTCCGGCTCAGCCAATGTTCGCAATGCTTCCCATGCATGAAGCACGCTGGGGTATATCAGGGCCTCTACGCCTCCCGCCACCATCAGCGAGGCTTCCCCATAACGTATTTTTCGGGCTGCCTCACCTATTGCAATCGCAGAAGAGGCACAGGCAGAGCAAAAAGTCACATTCGGACCTGTGAATTGAGTTTCAATCACAATGTGCGCTGCGGCGGCGTTTGCCATACTGGAAGGAATAGTCAGCGGTTTTAATCTGCGGCTTTGTTCAGCAAAAAAACTATGATAAGTGGCTTCCATGGATCCCGCCGACCCCATCCCCGTTCCTACATAGACACCACATTGCTCAAGATTGAGTTGCTGTCGGTTAGCCGCGGCCATTTGCAATGCACTTCTGCTCGCCACAAGAGCAAATTGCGAGGCCCGGTCTAGGGTGCTGAGTTGGGATAGCGTGAAATGATCTCGCGGATTAAATTGCTCTATCCAAGCAGCGGGGCGATTAGGCCAAGGGCCATCTGCCCGATCTTCAAGAGCCCTGACTGCTGAGTGACTATTCAGAATTGCCTGCTGAAAGATATCCGGATCATTACCCCAAGGAGAAACTACACCCCATCCGGTCACGGCAACCCGATGCATTATGCCTTGCCTTGCTCCTGACGCAGTCGATCAATCATCGATACCACATCTGCGACTGTAACAATCTTAACTTCATCATTGGCTACTTTGATATCAAATACAGATTCAATATCAAAAATCAAATCAAAAACAGCAAGCGAATCTAAGCCCAGTGTGTCTAAGCTGGCCTCAGGAAAGATCTGGGCTGACTCGACCTCAAACTTATCGGCAATCAGCCCGCGCAATGTTTCAAGTGTATCCAAAAGCCTTATAGTCCTTAAGCTGCTATCGCAGGTTGTGCACGCAAACTAAAAAAGTTCCCAACACGTTCTGCCACATCGTCCTTTCTTCGATCTAGTGTAAGTACGTGATACGTATTATCAATCAGCCAAGTCTCGACATCTTTTGAAGCAATTCGTTGCGTAACGAAATCAACATTTTTAGTACTCGCCATATCATCTTCTGTTGAATGAACAACCAGAACTGGGCATTGCACCTGCGCCAACGATTGGGTGACATGCCAGATTAGTTTACTGCTTTCATGGACAGTGACGAGAGGTGTTTTAAATATTCCTACTTTTTCAGCAGCGTGGGCATCTCTATTTTCTAAAACAGCATGAACCATTGCCCTGGTTCTTTCACATTTAATTCCATATGGGGCAACTTCATGCCAATACATAAAATGTTTTAGGGGGGTCATCAAAGCCAGAGGTAACAATGAACGTCTGAGTTTTGGCATATTCCATCCATCGTAGAAAAAGGTGGGAGAGAGTAAACCCACCCCGGCTACTTGTTGCCCATGCTTCGCTGCGAGTTCTAGAGCCAACAATGCGCCCATTGAAAGTCCTGAAACAAATACTTGATGGTGGCGATCACCTAAAAAACGAAAAGCTGCATCCACACTGGCATACCAATCTTGCCAACTTGAACGCTTTAACTCTTTGATGGAGCCGCAATGCCCTGCGAGCTGAGGAACCATCACACTAAATCCTTTACGTCGCAGTTTGCGCGCCAAATGCCGCATTTCTGCTGGTGTACCGGTTAGGCCATGTATCAGTAAAACAGCATCCTTGCCTCTGGGTTCATAAAATCCTGTTGGACCCAGTAACTGCTTAAGCTTGGTCATTTCGGCCTCAGAAGAGGCATTAGGGTTTGCCAGCGCCGTTGAGCTCTCAAGCATCATGATGCGCCCACTCGGTGCAGTAATGCTTCCAGGAGTTGCATCCCCAGATCAATTTCAGATTCGCTGATCATTAAATTGGGTGCAAGTGTAATGACATTTTTATAGTAGCCGCCGATATCTAAAACGAGTCCATATTTTTTTCCATTTAGGTCGATATTCCCCAGAAGACCTTCATTGAACAAGCGATCGGCTAATTTTCGACTAGGCGTGAATCCATCGGGTTCACACAACTCAATCCTGAGCGCCAGACCTAGACCACTTACTTCGCCAATCACTTTCCAGCGCGATTTCAACGCTTGAATTTGCTTTAGAAAATAGGAGCCACGCTCCATCACTTGCGCGCCAATATCTTCTTCCTCGGCCATTTTCAATACTTCTAAAGCCACAGCGGTCCCAAGGGGGTTTGATGCAAACGTGCTGTGCGTAGAGCCGGGTGGGAACTTTTGAGGGCTGATCAATTCTTCACGGGCCCATATCCCTGAAATTGGATTGAGGCCGTTGGTAATTGCTTTACCGAATACAAAGACGTCGGGAACAATACCAAAGTGCTCCCATGACCAGAGTTTTCCTGTGCGGTATACGCCCATCTGGATTTCATCTACCACTAGCAAGACGTTTCGTTTCTTCAGCGTAGCCGCGAGCTTCTGCATGTAGGTGGCAGGTGGAATGACATATCCTCCTGTCCCCTGAATCGTCTCGACATAAAAAGCGGAGTATTCGCATTCCCCAACTTTGTCATCCCAGAAGGAGTTGTATTCTGTATCAAAGAGCTTTTCAAACTCCTTGTGGCAATACATATCGCAACTGTCGGGCTTCATACTGTAAGGGCAGCGAAAACAATAAGGAAAGGGAACAAAGTGAGCCCGATCAGAGAAATGACCATAGCGACGGCGATAGCGATAGCTGGAGGTAATCGCTGAAGCTCCTAGCGTTCTTCCGTGATAGCCACCCATAAAAGCAAAATTAAGGCTTTTTCCTGTAAAGTTTCGCACCAATTTGAGCGAATCTTCAACCGCTTGCGAGCCACCCACATTAAAGTGAACTCGGCCCTTCTCACCGTACTCCCGCTCCATATAAGTGCAGATTTTTTCCGCCAACTCTACTTTTTCACGGTGCAAGTATTGGCTTGCTAACTGAGGCAAGGTATCAATTTGGCGTTTAAGCACCTCTGTCAGTCGAGCATTTTTGTAGCCAAAGTTCACGGCTGAGTACCACATCTGCAAGTCGAGATATGAGGTGCCCTCATCATCAAATAAATAACTTCCTTGGCAGCCAGAGAAGAATTTAGGGGGATCTGCGTAATGCACCGTATCGCCGTATGAACAATACAGACGGTCTTTTTCTAGAAGGGCGTCCATCTCTGCCTTATTCATCGCACTATCCCTGTAAGTTTAGATTGCCGGGGTAGCTCAGCTAAATTGGGCATACCCTGCAAAACTGGCCAAGCTTTAATTGATGCCAAAACATCACGGAAAGACTGGAATTCAGTAAAGGGTATTGCTTCAGCCTCGCAGTGACGAGCAAGAGATTCTTTGGCAAATACATAGTCAACTCGGCCAGACAAGCACATGTCTGAACGACCATCACCTATCAGCACTATTGGCTGTGCGGAAGCACCAGAGAGTTTTCGCGTTACCGCACATTTGCAGACACCGCTTCCTACTTCACAATCACTATCAGTATTCGGAAAATCCAATTCCCAACGACCATCTACAAAACCTAAACGATTGGCAAAGACAGGAATACCAGGAAACCCCGCTGCTTCTAAAGCTGTATGAATGGCACGCCCAATCCCATCGCTAATGATGGCAACTTCAGCAAAGGTTTGAACGTAATTCAAAAAGGGTAAGAAGCTAGCGTCCAGGCGAATCGTTGAAAAGAAACGCTCTAGCTGTTGCTCGTTTCCTGTAATCATCCTTATTTGCTGACGCATGCATTCTTTTGCCGTTATGCGCCCTTGCGCCCATTCAGCTTCAATGGCGTGCCATTCAGCGGGGGCATGGCGCTCTAACAAGGCATCCACACTGTCTCGCAGCGATAAAGTGCCATCAAAGTCAATCACGAAAAGCATTGTGGTGGGCCGGAGCAAAACCGGCTGTCAGGAAAATGTTGCTAATTGTAACTGAGCTTGTTACGAATTGACCTGACTAGATATTCAGCTTACAAGAAAGCTTGCTGAATCTTCAGATGAGGCGAATAGCGGGGATGAAAAGGCTTAAAAAAATTATTATATTTTAATTAAATCAATGATTTAATTATTTTAATGGTCGTGCTCGACCCAATACTTACGGTCTTCTACAACGACTAAGGGCTCACGGCGCACCTGAATCGCGTCTGCATTGCGTCGAAGTTCAGCCGCGCTTCTTCGCAAACCACTGGCCAATTGCTCAGCTAAAGACTTGGATATTCCAGCCAAGCGCGAAGCAGGTGCCAACAATTGTTCCGCCTCTTCTAGCTTTTTTTCTGCTTGGTGGCGCAAAGCACCAGCCATAGCAAACAGGGGTGAATTTGATGCAACTAATTGAACAGTCATGTTTTTTTGTCTCACAGTCGGCGGCAAACGGGTAACTTGTAGCAAATTGTTACTATCCTTAACGCTCAAAGTATTGACTGGTTGACGTAAGCCCTAATTTAGGTTCATTTTTTTTGGTTACGCCTGTTTCGCTGGCTGCGTTCCAGACCAAAGATAAAGCCCAACCCCGCCAATCATCATAGGTATACAGAGCCATTGCCCCATGCTGAGGCCTAAACTCAGCAATCCCAAAAAGTCATCGGGCTGGCGCGTGAACTCTACCAAGAAGCGAAATGCCCCATAGGCAATCAAAAATACTGCCGACAAACGACCAGGGGGCTGAGGTTTGCGGGCAAACCACCACAAGATAGCCAAAAGTACCGGGCCTTCCAAGAAAGCCTCATAGAGTTGAGAAGCATGGCGGGGTAGCATATCCACATGAGGAAATATCATCGCGTAAGCAAAATCACTGACGCGACCAGGTAACTCGCCATTAATAAAATTACCCACACGCCCCGCCCCCAAACCTATAGAAACCAGAGGCGCCACAAAGTCTGTCACCGCAAACCAAGTCTTGCCATGTCGACGCGCAAACAGCGCGCAGGCCAACATCACGCCCAATAGTCCGCCGTGAAAAGACATTCCACCCTGCCACATCTGAGGAATTTCAATGGGGTGCTCAAAAAAATAAAGCGGCTTGTAGAACAGCACATATCCTATACGCCCACCCAAAATCACGCCCAACACAATCCACGTCACAAAATCATCAACCTGCTCTACAGTCCAATTCACCCATGGTTGCTTGCGCGCCCTTGACTTCCCTAACCAAGCGCCTCCCATGAAACCAAACAAATACATCAAGCCATACCAACGAATTGCGAGGGGGCCCAGATGAATAGCAACCGGGTCAAAGTCTGGATGGATCAGCATGGTTGTAGGGGCGTGAATGTCGCCCAATAGGTTAGAATTGATTGATTATACCTAGTGCTCTCCCGGAGAATCTGACCATGGCCGATAACAGCCGCAGCCAAACCATTACCGCTGGAATCCAGCGCTCCCCCAATCGCGCCATGCTGCGTGCGGTTGGCTTTAGGGATGAAGATTTCGATAAACCCATCGTTGGCATTGCCAACGGTCATAGCACCATCACCCCTTGCAATGCTGGATTAGGCGCTTTAGCTGATCGCGCTGAAGCCACCCTTAAAGCAGCGGGAGCCATGCCTCAAACCTTTGGCACCATCACCGTTTCAGATGGTATTTCGATGGGCACTCAGGGCATGAAATACTCCTTGGTTTCTCGCGAGGTCATTGCAGACGCGATTGAGACCGCTACCAGCGCGCAAAGCATGGACGGAGTTCTGGTGATCGGGGGTTGCGATAAAAATATGCCTGGCGGCATGATTGCTCTGGCTCGCATGAATATCCCCAGCATTTATGTCTATGGCGGCACCATCAAACCCGGGCACCATAATCATCAAGACCTCACCGTTGTAAGCGTATTTGAAGCGGTGGGCGGTTTTATTGCGGGTAAAACCTCTGAAGAAGACTTCAAAGCAATTGAACGCAAAGCTTGCCCAGGTGCAGGCTCTTGTGGCGGAATGTTTACGGCCAATACCATGTCTTCAGCGATTGAAGTATTAGGAATGGCGCTTCCCTACTCCTCTACCATGGCAGCCGTGGATGAGGAAAAAGCAGAAAGCACTGCAGCGAGCGCCCTTACCCTCGTTCAGGCGATCAAGAAACAAATCCTCCCAAGTCAAATCCTTACCCGCAAAGCATTTGAAAATGCGATTGCAGTCACCATGGCCGTAGGCGGCTCAACCAATGCCGTACTGCATTTACTGGCTATAGCCCATGCAGCTAAGGTGCAATTAAGTATTGATGACTTCGAGGAAATTCGTGGCAAGGTTCCCGTTTTATGTGACCTCAAGCCCTCTGGCAAATATGTTGCTACTGATCTGCACAAAGTGGGTGGAATACCACTTGTGATGAAAATGTTGCTCAAGCAAGGACTGTTGCATGGGGATTGCATGACGATTACAGGCAAGACTGTAGCCGAAAATCTGGCTGATATACCCGACACCCCCCCCGCCAACCAAGATGTCATTCGTCCTTTCAATGATCCTGTGTATGTTGAAGGTCACCTCGCAATTTTGAAAGGCAATCTGGCCACTGAAGGTGCTGTAGCAAAAATCTCAGGCGTTAAAAATCCCAGTATCACAGGCCCTGCGCGTGTATTTGATTCTGAAGAAGACGCGATGAGTGCGATTATGAGCGAAAAAATCAAAGCGGGTGACGTGCTGATTATTCGTTATGAAGGGCCCAAAGGGGGGCCAGGCATGCGAGAAATGTTGTCCCCTACTTCTGCACTGATTGGTCAGGGATTAGGCGATGACGTGGGCTTGATCACCGATGGTCGCTTTTCAGGTGGCACCTATGGCATGGTGGTTGGTCACGTAGCCCCAGAGGCCTATGTAGGAGGAACCATTGGCTTGGTCAAAGAAGGCGACTCGATCACTATTGACGCGCATAAACGTTTGCTTCAACTCAATATTTCGGATGAAGAGTTGAACAAGCGACGCGCCTCATGGCAACAACCACCCCTTAAGGTAACCCGAGGCGTTTTGGCCAAATATGCCCGACTGGTTTCAACCGCCAGCCGTGGGGCAGTCACCGACGCCGATCCGGAATAAATACCCACGTGACTAACCGCCTATCCCAATCGACTAGCCCCTATCTTCGGCAACATGCTGATAACCCCGTCGATTGGTATATGTGGGGGCCAGAGGCCCTAGAACAAGCCAAGCGAGAGCAAAAGCCTATCCTTCTCTCGATAGGTTATTCAGCATGCCACTGGTGCCATGTGATGGCCCATGAATCTTTCGAAGATTCAGCAACAGCAGAGCAGATGAATAATCAGTTCATCAATATCAAAGTTGATCGCGAAGAAAGACCAGATATCGATCATATTTATCAAGCCGCCCATCATTTACTCACCGGGCGAGGAGGTGGCTGGCCACTAACTATGATCCTTACTCCAGAACAAAAACCGTTTTTTGCGGGAACTTACTTTCCAGCCCAACCCCGTTATCGCATGCCTGCATTCAGGGATTTGTTGAATAATATCCATGAAGCCTGGGTGAATCGTCGCGATGCCATTCATGAGCAAAATGCGCGTCTAATCGAAGCACTCAAAGAAGAGTGCTCACCACCTCAACAAACCCAAGTATCGGTAGAGCAATGGCAACCTGAACAAGATGCAGATTTACCGCAAAGAGCGCGTATGGATCTTTTGCGCAATCACGACCCCATCAACGGGGGCTTTGGTAGTGCGCCAAAATTTCCCCATCCTACTGACCTAGAACTACTGTTCACCGGCTTTCAGTTAAGTGGGGATAACAGACAATATGATGCCGTCGCGCTCAGTATGCATGGGATGGCTAATCGAGGCATGTTCGATCAGTTGGGCGGGGGCTTCTACCGCTATTGTGTGGACGCCGAATGGGCCATTCCTCACTTCGAAAAAATGCTCTACGACAATGGTCCTCTCTTGCATCTTTGCGCCGATCTTTGGAGTACCTCACGTAGCCCACGCCTACAAGAAGTCGCTCAATTAACCGTAGGCTGGTTGTTGCGTGAAATGCAAAGCCCAGAAGGCCCTTTTTACGCTGCTCTGGATGCTGACTCTGAAGGCGAAGAAGGCCTCTTTTATCTCTGGGACCGAGAAACGGTCAAAATTAACGTTCCATCTGAAAACTGGGCAGAAATTTCACATTGTTTTGGTTTAGATCAAGCCCCTAATTTTGAGCACCATGCTTGGCATTTGCACTGGCATGCACGTTCTGACCAACCCACGTCCCAAGCGCTACTTTCTTCCTGCAAACATTTATTTGAGATTCGGATTCCCCGCGTTCGGCCTGGCTTGGACGATAAAATCATTGCAGGTTGGAACGGCTTAATGATCAGTGGCCTTGCCCACGCAGGAAGAATGTTTGATCGCAGCGATTGGATTATCGAGGCACATCGCGCACTGATCAGCATACAAAAGATCATGTTTATGAATGGAAGACTGCATTCCATCTACGCCGGCGGCCGGGCGCAATTCAATGCCTATCTTGATGACTACGCTTTTTTGCTACAGGCTTGTATCGAGTGTTTACAGGCGCGATGGGATTCATCCATTTTGGCTTTTGCTGAATATCTTGCTCATGCCATCTTGAATGACTTTGAGGATACCCATGCCGGTGGATATTTTTTTACCGCTCATAACCATGAAGTCTTAATTACCCGTCCACGAATCGTACATGATGCCGCCACGCCTTCTGGCTATGCCTCAGCAGCGCGTGCACTGATGATGTTAGGACACCTCACGGGTGAAATACGTTTTATACACTCTGCCGAAAAGGCTCTAGCCAGTGCGATACCACAAGCAAGAGATCGGCCTGCTGCTTTTGCCTCATTCATTCTCGCCTTAGAATCAGCTTTGATTGCCCCACGTATCATTATCCTGCGCGGCGAAAGCGTGGAGATGGCCGCTTGGGCTTTAGAACTCACGCGTGCAAACCTGCCCCATACCTTAATAATGTGCATACCTCATGAGCCCGCAGAACCTCTGCCTCCAACTCTAGACAAACCAAGGCCCACTTTAAGCAAAGTCAATGCATGGGTTTGCCAAGGTGTTTCATGCTTACCTGAACTAACCGATCTTCGCGCTGTTTTGAAGGTTTGCAATCTTTGTCCTATGCTTTAATTATTTCACTTTATTGAGGTCTTCCATGCCCCGCCAGCTTATACCCTTAGTCCTTAGCTTGATCACACTTGGTTTGGTTTCGTGCGGAAAAACATCCGCACCCAATTCCGCAACATCGGGAGAAATGACTGTCCTAATCGGTGCGAGCAATCCCATGACCGGACCTCAGGCACATTTAGGTAAAGATAATGAAAACGGTACCCGCCTAGCGATAGAGGATGCCAATGCTCAGGGCATGACTATCGGTGGCAAAAAAGTAAAGTTTGAGCTGGTTTCTGAAGATGATGCGGCAGACCCTAAAACAGGCACTATTGTGGCTCAGAAATTTGTGGATCAAAAAGTCAGCGGCGTCATCGGTCACCTGAACTCTGGCACCACCATACCCGCATCCCGGATTTATTCAGAAGCAGGTATTCCTCAAATCTCCCCCTCGGCCACCAACCCAAAATATACCCACCAAGGCTTTAAAACCGCATTTCGTGTGATCCCCAATGACACCCAACAAGGGGGCGAATTGGGACGTTATGTGGCAAGTAAAATTGGAGCAAAAACTGCTGCGGTAATGGATGACACCACGCAATATGGTCAAGGGCTCGCCAATCAGTTCGAAGAAGCAGCCAAGGCAGCGGGCGTCATGATTCTTACGCACGAACATACTGATGATAAAGCCACAGACTTCCAAGCCATTCTGACCAATATCAAAGCAAAAAAACCAGACATCATTTTTTATGGCGGCATGGATGCGCAAAGCGGGCCAATGATGAAGCAAATTCGCTCGTTGGGAATTCCAGCCAAGTTTATTACCGGTGACGGGGGTTGCTCCACTGAGTTTTTATCCTTAGCAGGCACCTCGGGTGAGGGAGCCTATTGTAGTCTTCCCGGGATGCCCATTGAAAAAATGCCTAGAGGTGAAGATTTCAAAAAACATTTTAATGCGAAATATGGCGAAATTCAGGACTATGCCCCCTATTGCTATGATGCTGTGATGGTCATGATTGATGCTATGAAGCGCGCCGACTCAACTGTACCGGCCAAATATCTACCAGAGCTAGCCAAAAGTAACTTTGACGGCGTCACCGCCCACATTAGCTTTGATGACAACGGCGATCTTAAAGGTGGTGTCATTACGGTGTATCAATTGCGCTCAGGAAAATGGGTTGCCTTGGAGACATTGGGAGCGAAGCCCTAGTTATAGGCAGCACATATCTTGGATATTTTTCTTCAGCAGGTGATCAACGGACTAGTTCAGGGTAGCCTTTATGCACTGGTAGCATTAGGTTACACCATGGTCTACGGCATCATCGAGCTTGTTAATTTTGCTCATGGTGAAGTGGTGATGGTGGGTGCTTTGGTAGGGCTAAGCGTGATTGAACGTATCGCATCACGCGGTGATACAGGGTGGGGCGTGATCGCTATCGGGGTCCTGGTTGCCATTCCATCCTGCATGGCGCTTGGCTTGGGGATTGAGCGTGTTGCCTACCGCCCCTTACGAAAAGCTCCTCGCCTGGCCCCTTTGATTAGTGCCATCGGAGTCTCCATCGCACTTCAACAAATGGCGGCACTCATCTGGGGTCGCAATTATCTTCATTACCCTGATGTTCTGAGCAACCCCCAATTTCATATTGGTGGAGCAGTCATTACTCAAGTGCAACTCGTCATTCTTGCCACTACCGGAATCCTGATGTTACTGACCTGGCTTATTGTTCAGAAAACAGCACTCGGCCGGGCTATGCGAGCAAGCGCCCAAAATCCGTCAGTGGCGGGGCTGATGGGAGTTAACGTGGATAGGATTATCGCCCTAACCTTTTTAATGGGCTCAGGCTTAGCTGCGGTTGCAGGTGTTTTAGTGGGCACTTATTACGGCGTAGGTAACCACACGATGGGATTTATGCTTGGGCTTAAAGCGTTTACTGCCGCTGTGTTAGGTGGCATCGGGAGCCTGGGTGGCGCGATGTTGGGTGGCCTACTACTAGGAGTCATTGAAAATCTGGGTGCAGGTTATTTAGGCAGTGTCACCAACGGAACCATAGGGAGCAACTACAGTGATGTCCTGGCTTTTCTCATGCTTATTGCGGTTCTGGTTTTGCGCCCATCGGGATTGATGGGCGAACGGGGATCAGAAAAGGTATGAATAAACGCATATACATCGGGTTATTGTGTTTAACAGTGGTCATTGCTCTTCCCTTTGGAACCGATGCTTTTCTGGGAAGGAGCTGGGTCAGACTGCTAGACTTCGCCCTGCTCTACACCATGTTAGCGCTTGGTTTAAATATTGTAGTTGGCTATGCCGGCTTACTCGATTTGGGCTATGTCGCCTTCTATGCTGTGGGGGCCTATTTGTATGCCATGTTGGCCTCACCCCATATTGGCATGCATTGGCCGCTATGGGCATTACTTCCTATGGGAGCTTTGCTAGCGGCCAGTTTTGGTGCTGTGCTGGGTGCGCCGACTTTAGGATTGCGCGGAGACTATTTAGCCATTGTTACTATGGGTTTTGGTGAAATTATTCGTATCTTTTTGCGCAATCTTAATATTACGAATGGTCCCGCCGGAATCGATTTGATTGACCCCATTCAAATTGGCAATTTTTCATTTGGCAGCAGTCACTCTTTATTAGGTTGGGATTTACCTAGTATCTACAACTATTATTTTTTGTTCATCGTATTGACTGCATTTATTGTTTTGGTCTCTTATCGCCTTTCAGATTCGCGCATAGGCAGAGCGTGGGCTGCAATTCGCGAAGATGAAATTGCAGCCAAATCCATGGGGCTCAACACCCGTTATTTAAAACTGATGGCTTTTGCTATGGGCGCCGCATTTGGAGGAATATCAGGGGTTTTATTCGCAGGATTCCAAGGCTTCATTAGCCCAGAAAGCTTCACCATGGGCGAATCGGTCATGATTCTATGCATGGTGGTTTTGGGGGGGATGGGACATCTTTCTGGCGTCATTATGGGAGCCATATTGCTAGCAATCCTCCCTGAAGCCTTTCGCCCTCTTTCACAATTTCAGCAGATTACTTTTGGTCATGTTTGGTTAGACCCCGCCAACTTACGTATGCTGATGTTCGCACTTGCTTTGATTGTGGTCATGATCTTAAGGCCAGAGGGCCTATGGCCATCACCTGTTCGCCGTCGCGAACTTCATCAGAATGATGCGATGCCTGCCTCTGTGCAAAAGGAAGGGCCATGAATGCTCTTCATTCGCCGACCCATCATTTACTTGTTGCAAAAGGGATAGGTAAACACTTTGGAGGACTCTCCGCATTGGATCAGGTTAGTCTGAACATCCCATCTCACTCAATTTATGGTCTGATTGGTCCCAATGGTGCAGGCAAAACCACACTGTTTAATGTGCTAACGGGAATCTACAGGGCGGATGAAGGGGAGATCCACCTTAATGGAGTTTCACTCACGCACAGCAGTCCAAATGAAATCTGTAAGCAAGGTATTGCTAGAACATTTCAAAATATTCGACTCTTTGGAAACATGACTGCGATCGAAAATGTCATGGTAGGCCGCCATGTCAGAACGCACTCTGGCATGTTGAGTGCAATATTGCGCTTACCCAGTCAGCGCAGAGAAGAGCAAGAAATGATGGCCCACGCTCAGGGCTTACTAGACTTTGTGGGTATTGGGCATCACGCAAACCAAATAGCCCGCCAGTTACCGTATGGGGACCAACGTCGTTTAGAGATTGCGCGGGCACTCGCTACCCAACCCAAACTCTTGGCCCTAGATGAACCGGCGGCGGGGATGAATGACACTGAAACAGCCACCTTGGGGCGCTTATTACAAAAAATCAAAGCGAGTGGCGTCACCCTTTTATTGATTGAACACGACGTGAAATTAGTAATGGGATTATGCGATCGCGTCGCTGTATTGGAATACGGGCGCCTCATCGCAGAGGGTGAACCTATTAGTGTAAAGAACAATCCCCGTGTGATTGCGGCCTACCTTGGCACTGAGGCAGCATGAGCACACTTCTTGAGGTGAAAGAATTAGTAGTTCGATATGGCGGGATTGAGGCCGTAAAAGGGATCAATCTCCACATTCATCAGGGTGAACTGGTCACCTTGATCGGGGCCAACGGGGCAGGAAAAACTAGTACGCTTAACGCTCTTGCTGGCTTGCTAAAGCCCGCATCAGGGGAGATTCGATTTGAAGGTGAGTTACTCAATTCAAGCCCCATTCATCAATTAATTCAGCGCGGTCTTGCCCTCGTACCTGAAGGGCGAGGCGTATTTCCCCGTCTTACTGTAGAAGAAAATTTAGCGATGGGTGCTTACACCAGAAAAGACAAACCGGGGATGCGCGCCGATCTCAATCAAGTTTTTGAGTCCTTCCCACGCTTACAGGAACGCCGCCAGCAAAAAGCCGGCACACTATCAGGCGGAGAACAGCAAATGCTCGCCATAGGGAGAGCGCTCATGGGTAGGCCTAAATTATTATTATTAGATGAACCCAGTATGGGCCTTGCCCCTTTAATGGTTCAAACCATTTTTTCTGTGATTCAGCGCGTTGCAAAAGAAGGGATGACTGTTTTTCTGGTCGAGCAAAATGCGCGCCTGGCTTTGCAATCAGCCCAACGTGCCTATGTAATGGAAGGAGGGATGATACGTTTTAATGCCAGCGCCAATGAATGTTTAAGCGACCCCAGAGTGCGTTTGGCCTATCTTGGTGAAGACAGTTAAGCGTGTGGGCTAAAAATTTCCCGATAGGAAACATAGAGCGAAGCAATCACTGTTGTCATCGCAGCAACCAAGACCCCCAATGCTAAAACAGCGAATAATATCCCCGATCCAGCAGACATGCTGACCGCTCCTACAAAAGAAAGCATCAGCACAACAGCCAATGAATACACGAGCAGCGCTCCAATATTTTTTGCACAACCCAGTAAACTTGCGCGTACTGCTGACAAGGGAGTCATCTGATGAAACACCAAGAGCGGCGGGGTAAACCACAAGGCAGCCATCAGGAGCATTTGAAGAAGCAAGACGGGTAAAACAAGAGGCGTGAACTGACTCAGTTTTTCCATCAAGCTATTCAGATTTTGGGCGGCACTTAAACTACCACTCAATGACAGGTCTAGCTCACCAATTTGATCATGTACAAACCAAGTGATGGCTTGAGACATCAAAATCTGTCCCACTGCATTGATTCCACCCACAGTGATAAATCGAGTTGGCTCTCTAAAAAAAGCGGCAAATAAATGGCGTGTAGACAATCGACGTCCATATGACACCTCTCCACAACCCACCATCAAACCAGCAAACACAACGGGAAATAACAAGACAGTAGACAGTGGCGCGAGTAAGACAAACAGCTCTAATAAGCCGCCAATAATGTCTTGTATCCCCAGAGGCGTGACAGCAATCACAATGGCTCTTCTCATGTCTTCTAAGGCCACTGTAACTAGGGTGGGCATGATTAAAGACAAAATAAGCCATAAGCCCAATACCAATATCCAACGGCCTGGTTGTGAGGCAAATAATTTAAAACCTTCTCTTATCCAAGCCAATCCTCTCAAAGGAGAAACGTGTCTTGGCTCTGCTGGAGGCAAAAAAGACTGGTCTTGAATGATTTCGCGCCCTAAGAAGTCCATGCTTTTGATGTTTGTCGATGATAGTGAAGGATATCTCGAAACCGAGAAGGGTCGTGAGGATGAATCAATTCTCCGGGACGCGGAAGATGCAGATCGAATAAACGCGACAACCAAAACCGAAGAGATGCTGCGCGCAAGACTATAGGCCAAGCTTGACGCTCTGAATTAGATAAGGCGCGAACGGATTGATATGCGGACATGAGCGCATTGAGACGCCGCGCATCCAGAGTCCCTTCGCTGTTGATACACCAATCATTCACCACAACAGCCAAATCAAACAACCAGGCGTCTGCGCCCGCAAAATAAAAATCGATCACCCCACCAATTTTTTCGCCATCAAACAAAATATTATCGCGAAACAGATCTGCATGAACAACGCCTCGAGGAAGTGGTTCGAGCCTATGTGAAAATTGCACCTCCAACTCATCCTTCAACATGGCTTGCTCATCAGCCGGCAGAAAAGGCATAACTTGAGGCGCAACACGCACCCACCATTTGGGCCCACGCGGATTGTCTTGGCTCGAGGGATAATCCACAGCAGCCAAATGAAGCCGCGCAGTCATCGCACCCATCGCACTGCAGTGCACTTCTCCTGGCTGCATGACTGACTTTCCCGCAAGTCGACTCACGACTGAGGCAGGTTTTCCTTTTAAATTGGAGAACGGAGCTCCCTCATTATTCATTGCGGGCAAAGGACAGGGTAAACCCGCCTTGGCAAGATGCCCCATTAATCCAAGATAAAAAGGCAGTTCACCTGCTGAGAGTTTCTCAAATAGGGTAAGAACATACTGGCCTTGGTCCGTGTCCACAAAGTAGTTGGTATTTTCAATACCCGAAGAAATACCTTGTAATTGCTGAACCGGCCCCAAATGAAACTGCCTGATCCAAGGCTGTAGCTCATCTAGGCTCACTGTAGTAAAAACGGCCATAACTTAAAATATTTCTTTAACCGTGCAATCGCATTTCTGTAGCGGCATCTTTAATGGCCGCACGAACTCGATTATAGGTTCCGCAACGGCAAAGATTTCCATTCATTGCGGCATCAATATCTGAATCACTGGGTTGTGTATTTTTGGCAAGCAAGGCCGCAGCACTCATTAGTTGACCCGACTGGCAATAACCACATTGAGGCACTTGATGGGCAATCCAAGCTTTCTGGAGAGGATGAGAGGCGTCTAGAGACAGGGATTCAATGGTGTGTACCGATTTGCCTGTCACTTGTGAAATGGTTGTTTGGCAGGATCGAATGGGCTGCCCGTCTAAATGAACTGTGCAAGCGCCGCACAAACCAGCCCCACAACCAAATTTGGTCCCCATCAAACCTATTTCATCGCGAATCGCCCACAGTAAAGGGGTATCACCAGAAGAGGTCAGTTCCACTTCCTTGCCGTTTAAAGTGAATTTCACAGTCATTGTTCAGTTCCTTGGCGCATTTTAATGAGTTGATGGAGCGATTCTAAAGCTGAAGTTGCACTTCACGTTCTGCTGGCGAAGGCTGGAAACCTCGCGTTTCATAGTGCCTAAATATTGCTTCAACAATGGCAGCCGGATCGTCAATGACTTGAATCAAATCGATATCCTTAGCCAGTATCATGCCTTCATTGACAAGCGTATCGCGAAACCACCCCAGCAGTCCTGCCCAGAATTGTGAACCCACCAAAATGATGGGGATTCTCCGACTTTTTCCTGTCTGCACCAAGGTGAGCGCTTCACTAAGCTCGTCTAAGGTACCAAATCCTCCAGGCATCACCACATAAGCCGAAGCGAACTTAACAAACATGACTTTGCGCGCAAAGAAATGCTGAAACGTTTGAGAAACATCCTGAAAAGGATTTCCGCTTTGTTCGTGAGGTAAAACAATATTCAGCCCCACACTGGGAGACTTACCCTCAAACGCACCCCGATTAGCGGCTTCCATAATCCCAGGACCACCGCCTGATATCACCGAAAAACCAGCGTCAGAAAGCCTTCTGGCGATATTATGGGCCAGCGTATACCACGGATGATCTGGCTTTAATCGTGCGCTCCCAAAAATACTGACTGCCGGCTGTATAGATGATAAGCGTTCGGTCGCACCCACGAACTCTGCCATAATTTCCAGCGTGCGCCATGCTTCCCTGGCATTGTAGGCCGAATGTTCTACTCTGCTTGGATCGGCGTCGTAAGGTATTTTTTTATTAGTACTCATGAGGAAAACGGCTGAATGACCACTTTGGTTCTGGTAGATGGATCGTCGTATTTGTACCGCGCTTTTCACGCCCTTCCTGACCTCAGGAATCGCCGGGGGGAACCCACAGGTGCGATTTATGGGGTACTCAACATGCTCCGCAAACTTCTCGCGGAGTATAAGCCGGAATTTACTGCCTGCGTATTCGATGCGAAAGGACCTACCTTTCGGGACGATTGGTATCCCGCCTATAAAGCAACGCGATCGCCTATGCCTCCTGAGCTGGTCGAGCAGATTATTCCCTTGCATGAGGCGGTGAAAGCTTTAGGCTGGCCTGTTCTCTGCGTCTCAGGCGTAGAAGCCGATGATGTCATCGGTACCCTTGCCGCACAAGCAGCCTCCAGAGGGCAGCGCACTATTATTTCTACCGGCGATAAAGATATGGTTCAACTGGTCAACGATCACGTCACCTTGATCAATACCATGACAAATGAATCCATTGATCCAATAAGCGCTCAAGAAAAATATGGATTACCACCTGCGCTTTTTTTGGATTACCTCACGCTCATTGGCGACACCGCAGACAACGTACCCGGAGTCAGTAAAGTCGGCCCCAAAACTGCTTTGAAATGGATTCTGCAATATGGCTCTTTGGATAAAATTATGGCAGCAGCTCCAGAAATGCCGGGGGCAGTTGGGCAAAATCTTCGAGACGCGCTGGAATGGCTACCCACGGCCAAACGATTACTCACTATTCGCTGTGATTTGGAACTCGACACCACTCTAGCGCAGTTGCGTCACCAAGAAATCGATTCTGATGCCATTGCCGCCTTAGTTGATCGCTATGATTTACGGAGTTGGTTAAAAGAGCCTCAAATCAAATCAGATCCTGTCACCTTGGATCACGCTGCCACCCCGACTGTTTCTGCCACTTCAGACTCTACCCCCCCTCCCATATCCAATCATGATGCTCATGCGCTACTAGAGTCAGGCGCGTATGAAATGGTTGTAACCGAAGAAGCGTTAGCGCGCTGGATCGGGCTGATCAGCCAAGCGAAGATCACCTGCATTGATACCGAAACCACTGCGCTCGATCCCATGCAAGCCCAGCTTGTGGGTATTTCTCTAGCCATCCAAGCTCAGCATGCTGCATATATTCCGCTCGCCCATGCTTACAGCGGAGATAGCGCGCAACTGGATCGCAACAAGGTTCTTCAGGCTTTGCGCCCTTGGTTAGAAGACCCCAATCATCATAAAGTAGGACAGCATCTTAAATATGATCAACACGTTTTTGCTAATCATGGCATTCAACTGAAGGGCATCACCGAAGACACCTTGCTCCAGTCTTATGTTTTGGAAAGTCACCTCAGTCACGGTATGGATAGTCTTGCACGCCGGCATCTCGGGGCCGAAACGATTCCCTACGAAGCGGTAGCAGGAAAAGGAGCCCATCAAATCGGATTTGAGCAGGTGGAACTGTCAAGAGCCACAGAATATGCAGCAGAAGACGCCGATATCACGCTTCAGTTATTTCATTGCTTGAAAGGAAAACTCGGCGCAAACACCCGGCTAGAAGAGGTATACCGAAAAATAGAGCTTCCCGTGTCGCAAGTACTTTGGCGAATGGAGCGAAATGGTGTTGCGATTAATAGTCAGTTACTGGAAACCCAAAGTGGGGAACTGGGCAAAAAAATGATCGAAGCTGAGCGCGGAGCACATGAATGCGCGGGTCGCCCTTTTAATTTAGGGTCAACCAAACAACTTCAAGAAATTTTATTTGTACAGCAAGGCTTACCCGTCATCAAAAAAACACCCGGTGGCGCGCCCTCAACTGATGAGGATGTATTGGAGCAATTAGCGCAGGATCACCCGCTTCCAAGATTAATTCTGGCTTATCGTAGTTTGCAAAAACTAAAGTCAACTTACACCGACAAATTACCACGAATGGTCAACCCTCAAACCGGTCGGGTGCATACACATTACGCCCAAGCCGTCGCTGTTACCGGACGACTATCTAGCAGCGAACCTAATCTACAGAACATCCCAATTCGTACTGCTGAAGGTCGTCGCATTCGCGAAGCTTTTATTGCTCCCCAGGGGTCACACATTGTCTCCGCTGACTATTCACAGATCGAATTACGCATCATGGCGCATCTTTCCTCTGATCCAGGCTTAATGCAAGCATTTGCTAAGGGAGAAGATGTTCACCGAGCCACCGCTTCAGAAATTTTTGGTGTGGAGCGTGAGGCGGTTGGGGATGATCAACGCCGAGTAGCCAAAATGATTAACTTTGGTCTGATTTACGGTATGTCGGCATTTGGCTTGGCGCAAAATTTATCCATTGAACGATCGGCTGCTAAAACTTACATTGATCGTTATTTCGCGCGTTATCCCGGGGTCGCATCCTACATGGAACGCACGCGTGCGCAGGCACATGCGCAAGGTTATGTTGAAACCGTTTTTGGCAGACGGCTTTTCCTTCCTGATATTCGTAGCGGGAGCCCCGGACGCAAGCAAGGCGCCGAGCGGGCCGCAATTAATGCGCCCATGCAAGGAACTGCAGCCGACCTCATCAAGCTTGCAATGATTCGCGTACAGGACTGGATTGAAAGTGAGCGCATGCAAACATTGTTAGTCATGCAAGTTCATGATGAGTTAGTTCTTCAAGTTCCAGACTACGAACTCAAGCAAGTTCAACAAGCTCTGGCTGGACTCATGTGTGATGTTGCGCAACTTCAAGTCCCCCTATTGGTTGAAATTGGAGTCGGTAAGCACTGGGATGAGGCACATTAAGCTTAAAGAAAGCCCCCACGTTCATCAAAAATATTTTATAAATTGTTGAATACGTCTTCGATTTTTAAGCATTCGCGCGTAGACTAGAACTCTTTGCCTTATTCTTGGCTAGGCATTCGTTGTCGCATGCAAATCGGCCCCTACAAGCTTAAAAACAATCTTCTTGTTGCCCCTATGGCAGGGGTTACTGATCGCCCTTTCCGTCAACTCTGTAAGCAGTTGGGCGCAGGAATGGCCGTATCCGAGATGGTTGCTTCTAACTCATTACTTTGGGGTTCGGAAAAAACACGTCGTCGCGCCGACCATACGGGCGAAGTTGAACCCAAATCTGTTCAAATTGCCGGGGCAGACCCGAAAATGATGGCTGATGCAGCGCGCTATAACGTGGACCAAGGCGCACAGATCATCGATATCAATATGGGCTGCCCAGCCAAGAAAATTTGTAATGTCATGGCAGGTTCGGCCTTATTGCAAAATGAACCCCTAGTGAGTCAAATTCTTGAGTCGGTAGTCAATGCCGTTAATGTACCCGTTACCCTCAAAATCCGAACTGGCTGGGACAAATCCCATAAGAACGCCCTAACGGTTGCTCGGATCGCAGAGCTGTCGGGTATTCAAGCGCTCGCCATTCATGGCCGCACCCGTGCTTGCGGGTATACAGGTGATGCCGAATACGAAACTATTGCAGCAGTTAAAGCACAATCCCGAATTCCCATTATTGCCAACGGAGACATTATCTCTCCAGAGAAAGCGCAAGAAGTTTTGCGCATCACGGGTGCTGATGCAGTAATGATTGGTCGCGCTGCGCAAGGTCGTCCTTGGATATTCAGAGAAATTGAACACTACCTGGCAACAGGTGAACATCTGCCTCCTCCAGAGGTAGAAGAGATTCGCCGAGTGTTGCTTGGACACCTCATCGATTTACATGAGTTTTATGGTGCTGAGCGTGGAGTCAAAGTGGCTCGTAAACACATCTCTTGGTACACCAAGGGATTGGTGGGCTCAGCTGCGTTTCGCCGGGATATGAATCTTCTACCCACTGCAGAAACGCAATACCAAGCCATTGCGCAATTTTTTGACGGGCTAGCTGAAGTAAGCCATACCTTGGCATACGAGAGCACTGAACTGGATACTCCTGTAACGGACGATCTCGCAGCATGACAGCCCGAAAAGAAAGTGAACTCTGCCTTGCAGTTCGTCGTGCTGTAGCAGATTACCTCAGGCTACTCGATGGAGAAAAACCCGGAGCAGTTTACGATATGGTGCTGCAAAGTGTTGAGCGCCCCCTACTCGAAGTCATCTTGGATCATACGCAAGGCAACCAAACTCGCGCGGCGGAGATTTTGGGAATGAACCGGAATACGCTACGTAAAAAACTACAGCAGTACGGATTCAGCAACGGAGTATAAAAAATGGCGATTCGTCGAGCGCTGCTAAGCGTTTCAGACAAAGCAGGCATTGTAGATTTTGCGCGTGCCCTGCATGAACTTGGTGTAGATCTAATGTCTACCGGCGGAACTGCAAAGGCTCTCAGAGATGCGGGGCTTCCCGTTGTAGAAGTCTCGGAACACACCGGCTTTCCAGAGATGTTAGATGGTCGCGTTAAAACGCTTCATCCCCGTATCCATGGCGGCCTTCTGGCAAGACGCGATCTTCCTGAGCACATCCAAGCCATGGAGGAACATGAAATCGTTCCCATTGATTTAGTAGCAGTGAATCTTTATCCCTTTCGTGAAACGATTGCAAAGCCGGGTTGCACCTTAGACGACGCCATTGAAAATATCGATATCGGCGGGCCTGCAATGGTGCGTTCAGCTGCCAAGAATCACCGTCATGTGGTGGTGCTGACCGATCCCAAGGATTACGCAAGGGTATTGGAAGAAATGTCCTCTCAGGCAGGTGCTGTATCTTTTGACACGCGCTTTCAACTTGCTTGCAAAGCGTATGCGCACACTGCCGAATATGATGCCGCCATCGCGGATTGGCTAAGCCTTCAAGCTCAACCAGAAGAAGCACCCTTTCCCCCTAGACTGCATTTACACTTCATTAAAGCGCAGCCTCTGCGTTATGGAGAAAATCCGCATCAAAGCGCTGCTTTTTATCGTGACCCCCATCCGGCCCCGGGCACTTTAGCCAATTGGGTTCAGCATCAAGGCAAAGAACTGTCGTACAACAATATCGCCGATGCCGATGCCGCATGGGAATGCGTGCGTGGGCTCAGCAAGACTGCCTGCGTGATCGTAAAGCATGCCAACCCTTGTGGTGTCGCCATAGGAGAAACCCCACTGGATGCCTACCGTCGCGCTTTTGCAACCGATCCCACCTCGGCCTTTGGTGGCATTATTGCTTTTAATCATGCAATTGATAGCGACACAGCAGAAGCCATTGCAGGTCAATTCGCCGAGGTAGTGATTGCTCCAGACTATACCCATGAGGCTTTGTCTCGCTTTCTGAGTAAAGGTAATGTCAGAGTTCTTCAGGTTCATCTAGCGCATGGCAGCAATACCTGGGAATACAAAAGAGTCGGTGGAGGTTTGCTCGTTCAAAGCCCAGACCTCATCCAACATCCTGAATTCAACATTGTCACTCAGGCTCGCCCCTCTGAGAGCCAAATGAACGATCTCAAATTTGCCTTTCATGTCGCGCAATTCGTCAAATCGAATGCTGTTGTGTTCTGTGCAGATGGACGGACTTTAGGCGTAGGTGCTGGTCAAATGAGCCGTGTTGACAGCACCCGAATTGCCTCACGCAAAGCGGAAGATGCTGGCCTATCCCTCAAGGGCTCTGTGTGCGCCTCTGATGCTTTCTTCCCTTTCCGTGACGGGTTGGATGTGATTGCAGCGGCCGGAGCAAGGGCTGTGGTGCACCCAGGCGGAAGCATGCGTGATGAAGAAGTCATCGCAGCTGCTGACGAGCATGGTATTGCCATGGCACTCACAGGCGTTCGGCATTTCCGCCACTAAGACTGAACCGGAGAGGAAAAGCGTGAAAATTCTGGTTATTGGCAGCGGAGGGCGGGAACATGCTTTGGCATGGCGCATTAGCCAATCCAAACGTGTTTCTTCTGTTTTAGTGTCCCCAGGGAATGCGGGCACAACACGCAGCGAAGGCATTCGCAATATCCAAGGTCAAACCGTTTCAGAATGGCTACGTATTGCCCAAGAAGAAAATGTTTACCTCACTGTTGTAGGCCCAGAAGCCCCTCTTTCTGAAGGGATTGTCGATACCTTTCGTGCGGCAGGATTAAGAATTTTTGGGCCCACTCAGGCGGCTTCACAATTAGAGGGCTCCAAAGACTTTGCTAAACAATTCATGGTACGTCATGGCATTCCTACCGCACGAGCGGCCACCTTCAACGAAGCCGCAGCCGCCCACTCTTACATTGATCAGCATGGCGCACCTATCGTCATTAAGGCTGATGGCTTAGCAGCAGGAAAAGGCGTGGTGGTGGCCATGCGCTTGCAAGAAGCCCACGACGCAGTAGATGCAATGTTAGGCGGAAGTCTTGGTGGAGCGGGCCATCGCGTTGTGATTGAAGAGTTTTTAACCGGTGAAGAGGCCAGTTTTATTGTGATGGTGGATGGCAAACATATTCTTCCCCTCGCAACGAGCCAAGACCACAAACGTTTACTGGACGGAGATCAAGGCCCCAACACTGGCGGAATGGGCGCTTATTCTCCTGCCCCCGTGGTCACCCCTTCGCTACATGGTCGGATCATGCGTGAAATCATTGTGCCCACTGTTGCAGGGATGGCTGCGGAAGGCACACCGTACACTGGTTTTCTTTATGCTGGGGTGATGATTGATGCACAAGGTATTCCTAAAACACTCGAGTTTAACTGTCGCATGGGCGACCCAGAAACACAGCCCATCATGATGCGATTGAAAAGCGATTTCACTGTGCTTCTTGAACATGCTATTGATGGAACACTCAACACCATTGAAGCAGAGTGGGACTTAAAAAACGCGATTGGAGTGGTAATGGCAGCTGAAGGTTATCCCGGCACTCCGCGCAAGGGAGATGTGATTACAGGTCTTGATTCAAAATCTGAAAACGTAGAAGTCTTTCAGGCTGGCACATCTCTCACTTCAGAAGGCGAGGTGGTCACCTCTGGAGGTCGTGTACTCTGCGTCACGGCTATGGCACACACGCTAAAGCAGGCCAGGCAACTCGCCTATACCCACGCTGAACAGATCCACTTTAATGGAGCGCAACAACGAAGTGATATTGGTTGGCGCGCATTACCGGTATCAGGGCAACATTAATTTTAATTCCATGCTCCGCTTGCCGGCCTCCCCTCGCGCCCTCAATGCACGTTTGCGGGCAGGAGGTCTCATTGCCTATCCCACCCGAGCATCATTTGGACTAGGCTGCTTACCGCATCAAGCCAAGGCGCTGCACCGACTCATCAGATTAAAGCGCCGCCCCATCCATAAGGGGATGATCGTAGTAGCAGATACACAAGCGCGACTGCATTCCCTTATCGGATCACTTTCAAGAGAACAACAACTCAAGCTTAATGAAATGTGGCCAGGAAACTGGACTTGGCTGGTCCCTGCAAGCCATCAAGCTTTACCTGCGCTCAAAGGAAAAAGTAAATCAATTGCTGTGCGGGTAGATTCTTTCCCTCCGGTTCAAGCGCTTTGCCGTCAACTCAAAACTGCTCTTGTTTCCACTAGCGCAAATCGAAGTGGCCACAAGCCCATTCGCACAATGCGTGAAATACGCAAACGCTTTGGTCAAAGCGTGACCATTATTTCAGGTCGATGCCAAAAAGGGGCCCGTGCCTCGACCATTGCTGACCTTCTTTCTTTAAAAGTTTTGCGTCAATAAAAGTTTGGGGTTTAAATAATCACTATTGCAAAGAACAAAAAAGGAAAAGCAATGAATATTCAGGATGCTCGAGACTATTTAATCGATCTCCAAAGTCGCATCGTCACTCAGCTTGAGAAAATAGATGGCAAGACTTTTCGACGTGACCAATGGGATCGCCCAGAGGGAGGGGGTGGGATCAGCACCTTAGTTGAAGAGGGTGGGATTCTGGAGCGGGGGGGCGTCAATTTTTCTCATGTGAAAGGCGATCATCTCCCTGCTACAGCCAGTGCTAATCGCCCACAGATGGCAGGACGCGCATATGAAGCCATGGGCGTGTCTTTGGTCATGCACCCACGCAACCCTTATGTTCCTACCGTTCACATGAATGTGCGCTTATTCACGGCCACGCGCGCCGGAGAAGAACCCATCTGGTGGTTTGGCGGCGGCATGGATCTCACTCCATACTATGGCTTTGCAGAAGATGCCCAGCATTTTCATCAAACCTGTAAAGACGCGCTCACCCCTTTTGGCGACCATCACGCGGCATTTAAACAATGGTGTGATGAATATTTTCATCTCAAGCATCGTAAGGAACCACGCGGGGTTGGCGGCATTTTCTTTGATGATTTCAGCGAAGGCGGTTTTGAAAATGCGATGGCACTCTGGCAAAGCGTAGGCGATCATTTTCTGCCAGCGTACGTGCCTATCGTTGAACGTCGCAAAGACCATGACTACGGTGAAAGAGAAAGAGACTTTCAAGCATATCGCCGCGGCCGCTATGTAGAGTTCAACCTTGTCTTCGACAGAGGAACTTTATTTGGCTTGCAATCCGGAGGGCGCACTGAATCAATCCTAATGAGCATGCCACCTATCGTAAAATGGCGTTACGACTGGCATCCCGAACCAGGCTCACCAGAATCTAAGTTGTATTCCGATTTCTTAATTCATAAAAACTGGGTGTAAACGCAATCACACTGCAGTTAATTTTGCGTAAGTAAGGACAAGCCATTTGCTCCCCACCTCTCTAAAATTAACTTGCACCCTTGCATCTTCTCCGCTTCCTTCAGCGGCAGTGATCACCCCGGGACCAAATTTGGGGTGCGCGACTGATTGGCCAATACTGAATGGTAGGCCTTTTATAGCAGCCCTTGAGAACAGGGCCTGATCTTTAGATGAACTGGCGTGCAGTGGGCTTTCACGATGACTGGCCCACTGACTAATAAACTCTTTGGGGGCTTGGGATGGCCCCAAAAAACGACATAAGCCTTCCGGGATTTCATCAATGAAGCGGGAGCGCAATCCATAGCGCACTTGACCATGCAACATGCGGCTAGCAGAACGTGTGAGATAAAGGCGCTTTCGGGCGCGGGTAATCGCAACATACATCAAACGGCGCTCTTCTTCTAAACCATCATTTTCAGAAAGCGCATTCTCGTGAGGAAACAAGCCTTCCTCTAAACCACTCACAAAAACAGCTGAAAACTCCAGACCCTTTGCTGAGTGAACGGTCATCAGTTGCAAAGCATCTTGCCCTACCCCTGCCTCACGTTCGCCCGCCTCTAAACTTGCATGCGAGAGAAAGGCAGCTAGGTCATCGAGTTCGCTATCGTTATTAAAACTTGCTGCTGCATTGATCAACTCTTCTAAGTTTTCAATGCGCTCCGCACCTTCTCGTTCCGTCTTGTAGTGTTCGCGTAATCCACTTAGTGTCAGCGCCTCTTCAATCACTTCAGCTAAGGGTAGGGTTTGAGTAGCGGAGCGAAGTCGTTCTATGCGCGCTAAAAAATCTTGAACACCGGTAGCCGCTTTACCACTTAATTTCACTTCTGGGGCTGCGCGAGACAAAGGCATATTGAGCGCAATTGCCTGCTCCTGTATCAATTCAATCGAACGCGCGCCAATCCCCTGCGGCGGAAAATTAATCACCCTCAGAAAAGCACCGTCATCCTCAGCATGCGCCGCCAAACGCAACCATGCGAGCGCATGTTTAACTTCAGCCCGTTCAAAGAATCGCAAGCCTCCATAAACACGATAGGGTAATCCTGCATTAAAAATGGCTTGCTCTAACACTCGAGACTGGGCATTAGATCGATACAGTAATGCAATATCTGTTAAGGCTAAGCCTTCTGCTTTTAATGTCCTTACCTCTTCTACAATGAAACTCGCCTCCCCAAAATCTGTATCGGCTTCGTACACTCTAATGGGCTCACCTTTTCCGGCATCGGTCCATAGGTTCTTGCCCAACCTACCCTGGTTGTTTGTAATCAAGGCATTTGCTGCATCCAATATATTTCCCTGAGAACGATAGTTTTGCTCTAAGCGAATCACGTGTTGAACATTAAACTCTTGCTCAAATAAACGCATATTGCCTACGCGCGCCCCACGGAAGGCATAAATAGATTGATCATCATCCCCTACCGCAAATACGGATGCGCTTGGACCCGCAAGAAGTTTTAGCCACTCATACTGCAATCGATTGGTATCTTGAAACTCATCAACCAATACAAAACCAAAACGCTCTTGGTAGTGCTCGCGTAAACGCTGGTCTGCGGTCAGTAACTCGTATGAACGTAAAAGTAATTCTGCAAAATCCACTACACCTTCGCGTTGACACTGCTGTTCATAGGCTGCATAAAACTCCACCATAGCGCGGCTTGCACTGTCCCAAGGTTTGGTTTGTGCTGCACGAATGCCTTCTTCTTTTTGACTATTGATAAAGTAGGCTACCTGACGAGGTGGGTAACGCTCTTCATCCGCATTCATGCTACGCAACACTCGCTTAATTGAACTTTGCTGATCTTGTGAATCCAGAATTTGAAACAAACTAGGCAACCCCACTTCACGGTGATGTGCCCTCAGCAAGCGATTGCATAGTCCATGAAAAGTGCCTACCCACATGCCTCGCGTGTTGATGGGGAGCATACCGGTTAGCCGGACCAACATCTCGCGGGCGGCTTTATTGGTAAAAGTGACCGCTAAAACCCCAAGGGGGCTCGCTTGACCCGAGCGAATCAGATGGGCAATTCGAGTGGTTAATACGCGCGTTTTACCACTGCCTGCGCCCGCTAATACTAAGGAGGAAACTCGTGGTAAGGTAACTGCTGCCAATTGTTCCGGGTTAAGACCGGATAAGAGAGTATCGTTCATCTCTGGCATTATACGTTTGCTCATCTAATCTTATTAGCGCAATGACTCTTCAAGACCTTCAATCCACGATCCACAATTACGGCTATTACGCAGTTCTAGTTGGGGCTATTATTGAAGGAGAGACTATCCTCCTTATTGCAGCCATCTCAGCCTCTCAGGGCTTGTTAGATCTCAGATGGGTCATTGCATTGTCCACCGTATCGGCTACCACGGGGGATAACCTGTATTTTTGGCTTGGAAGGATGCAGGGTAAGCTGATTTTGCGCTATCTACCTAAGTTGGAACCTGGATTGCTAAGATTCAATCGCATATTAGACCGCTGGCATACTCCAGCTATTTTAAGCCTACGCTTTCTCTATGGTTTACGAATAGTTGGACCTATGGCGGTGGGCATGAGCGGATTCAAACCGCTTAACTTTTTATGTATTGATGCAGTGGGGGCCTTAATCTGGTCTGTGGTATTTTCATTTTTAGGCTATACGTTTGGACAACAAATCTTGCCTTATTTCATTTCGGGCTAACATTTGACTGGCGCCAACAAGATTTGACCATTTTGCTTAGTGTGTTAATCTAAGCGCCTAATACGACCACATCCCCTCGTTGACGCTTCATTTTTTGTGCGTCAACCTGCCTGACAGTTCCCTTTTAAACAGCCGCCGGTGGTCGAGCGTTCTGTTTCAGTCAAGCGGAGTTACATGGAATCATTCGCCTCCCTCGGGCTCACCGAGGCTATTGTGCGTGCGGTCGCCGATAAAGGTTATACCGAACCCACCCCTGTTCAATCACAAGCTATCCCCATCATTCTTGCGGGGAGAGACCTCATGGCGGGAGCCCAAACCGGTACTGGCAAAACGGCTGGCTTTACCCTCCCCATCCTGCAACGTCTGAGCGAAAACCCACCTGTTATTGAAGGCGCTAAGGTACGCGCCCTCATTCTCACCCCCACACGCGAACTGGCTGCTCAGGTGGAAGAATCGGTTCGTGTCTATGGTGGACACCTCAATATCAGTTCTATGACCTTATTTGGTGGAGTGGGCATCCATCCCCAAATTGATCGTCTTAAAAAGAAGGTCGATGTTGTTGTCGCCACACCTGGAAGGCTACTAGACCACCTAGGTCAAGGTACCATCGACTTATCGGGTGTAGAGATTCTGGTTTTGGATGAAGCTGATCGCATGTTGGATATGGGCTTTATCAGAGACATTCGTAAAATCTTGGCACTGCTTCCAAGCAAACGCCAAAACCTTTTATTCTCTGCCACTTTTTCTGGAGAGATTCGAGGACTAGCAGATGGCTTACTGAATGACCCAGCGCAAATCCAGGCTTCACCAGTGAATGCGGCGGCAGAGGCAGTGAAGCAGGTAGCCTATGCCGTTGATCGTGAACGCAAGCGCGAGCTTCTCACCCACCTGATCACCACCAATGAATGGTTTCAAATTTTGGTATTTACCCGCACCAAACATGGCGCCAATCGTTTGGCCCAACAGTTAAGTGCTGCTGAGTTGCCGGCTTTGGCAATACATGGAAATAAAAGCCAATCTGCACGCACTCGGGCCCTGACTGAATTCAAAAGCGGCACATTACGCGTATTGGTTGCTACAGACATTGCTGCGCGCGGCATAGATATCAAAGAGCTTCCCCATGTTGTGAACTACGATTTACCCAATGTCCCTGAAGATTATGTTCACCGCATAGGTAGAACAGGACGTGCCGGCGCAGAGGGCGAAGCAATTTCGCTCGTGAGCATCGATGACGCTGCCTTGTTAAAAGACATTGAGCGTTTTACAGGCCACCCTATCTCCACTCAAATCATGCCTGGCTTTGAGCCAGATCCCAACGCCAAAGCCGAACCTCAAGGTTTACGCGGAAGAGGAAGACATCGCGAAGATGAAGAAAGTGATGAAACAGGAGCGATTGGTCCATCGGGTCCGCGAAGTCCACGCAATCCAAAACGTAGTCACGGCCCCCGTCCTCGCAACGCCGGCATTCAAGGCCAAGTAGGCCAAGGCCCTAACCCGACCGACGGTAGCCCATCTCACCCCACTTATGATCGGGGACCCAGGCCACCCAAACCGCCTCGCCCCCCCAGACCCCAAGGCGCAGGACCGACCAGAGGTCCTCGGCCGCCTCACGACCCCCAGCGGGGTCCCCGTCGGAGCCAGTTTGAACATGGCGGCCAACCTATCGATAACGCCAATCGATCCCCTACTGCTTTAGCTGGAGGCCGTGATCGCCCTAGGCAAGGCTTTGGCGGAAAAGGAAACATGCGTCGTGGTAATGCGCCCATGGTGACATTTGACCCTAATCGCCAACCTGCACCGTCTGAACTGGTTGCGATATTGCAAGGAAAACGCCCCACCTCAGTCATTGAAGGTATACCCGAAGAAGATCGCTTAGAACTAGGCTTGGGCCAAGCGCGTGCTCCGCATCATTCACCGCGTCACGGCAATACCAATGGTAACGCTGCGCCTAGAAACCCAAGTGGGCCCAAACGACAAGGCCAACACGGCCCACGAAATGGCAACCGGCCGAGCGCTGGGCCTCGTGGCCCGGGGAACACGAATCCAAACAGAGGGCCTGCAAGGCCTCGCTCCGAGAGAACCGGTGCCGAGCGCCCTCTCCATGAACGTTTCCCTGGCCTGCCACGCGACGAGGAATAAACTTGGCAACAGATCACAGCTATCGCCCAAGCGAATTAGAAGCGCACATCCAAAAGAACTGGGAAGAAACCCATGCTTGGAAAGCAGTTGAAGACTTCAATCGGCCTAAGTACTTTTGCTTATCTATGTTCCCCTATCCATCAGGTCGACTGCATATGGGGCATGTGCGCAATTACACGATTGGAGATGTACTTGCGCGTTATCACCGTATGAAGGGCTATAACGTGCTTCAACCCATGGGCTGGGATGCTTTTGGACTGCCCGCCGAGAACGCTGCTGTTAAGAACAACAGCGCACCTGCGGCCTGGACTTACGAGAATATCGATTACATGCGGGGGCAACTGAAATCCCTTGGTTTTGCGATTGATTGGTCGAGGGAAATCGCAACTTGCAAACCCAGTTATTACAAATGGGAACAATGGCTCATCACCCAATTACTTGAAAAAGGTTTGGTGTATCGCAAAACCGGAACCGTCAACTGGGACCCGATCGATCAAACTGTTCTTGCAAATGAGCAAGTCATTGACGGTCGCGGTTGGCGCTCTGGGGCGCTGGTAGAAAAACGCGAAATTCCGATGTATTACATGCGCATCACTGCATATGCGGATGAACTGCTGGAAGAACTGGATCATCTTGATGGATGGCCAGAACAAGTAAAAGCCATGCAACGAAATTGGATCGGCCGCTCAGAGGGCACCGAGGTGCATTTTGACTATGCCGAAGGAGAGGGCAAACTCAAGGTATTCACCACCCGAGCTGATACCTTATACGGCGCTACTTACGTAGCCATTGCACCTGAACATAGCATAGCGACTGAAGCAGCAGAATCAAATCCTGAACTTGCTAAATTTATCGAGGAGTGCCGTCGCGGCGGCGTAGCTGAAGCCGACCTTGCAACTCAAGAGAAAATGGGCATGGCAACGGGCCGTCATGTTTTGCACCCACTCACCCATGAAAAGTTGCCCGTGTGGGTGGCAAACTACGTTCTGATTTCTTATGGAGAAGGCGCGGTCATGGCCGTGCCCGCTCATGATGAGCGCGATTTTGCTTTCGCTAGCAAATATCAATTGCCCATCAAACTCGTTGTCCAGCCTGCACATGAAACACTGAGTCTCCCTTTGCAAGAGGCATTCACTTCGGATGGCATCGTCATCAATTCAGAAGATTTCTCGGGGCGAAGCTCAACAGAAACCCGCAGCAAAATGGGTACTGTGCTTCAAGCCCTGGAATCCGGTGCGCCACGCATTCAATATCGTTTACGCGACTGGGGTATTTCACGACAACGATATTGGGGATGCCCTATACCAATTATTCATTGCCCAAACTGCGGCGAGGTCCCCGTCCCCAAAGAAGACTTGCCTGTCGTGCTGCCTGAAGATGTGGTGATGGACGGCCTAGGTTCGCCAATCAAAAAAAATCCCACTTTCTACGAAACAAGCTGCCCTAAATGCGGTCAGGCTGCTACCCGCGAAACCGATACCATGGATACCTTCGTGGAATCCTCTTGGTACTTTGCGCGCTATGCCTGTCCCGACGCAGCATCCAGCATGCTCGACGATCGCGCCAACTACTGGCTTCCGGTGGATCAGTATGTTGGAGGGATTGAACATGCCATCTTGCATCTTTTATACGCACGTTTCTTTAATAAATTGATGCGTGATGTAGGCTTGATCACACACGACGAGCCCTTCAAGCAACTCTTAACGCAGGGCATGGTGCTCAAAGACGGCACCAAAATGTCAAAATCCAAGGGCAATACCGTTGACCCTCAGGCCTTGGTTAACGAGTTGGGGGCGGATACCGCACGTTTTTTTATGATTTTTACTGCCCCTCCAGAGCAATCACTGGAATGGTCTGATTCGGGAGTTCAAGGTGCCCATCGCTTTCTAAAACGTGTCTGGAATTTAGGCCAACAACTGTCACAACAAGCCAAGCCGCCAGCATTAGATCTTGACCACCAAAGTAATGAGGTGCGTGACTTGCGTCGTGATGTTCACACCCATCTCAAACAAGCTAATTTTGACATGGCGCGCCAGCAGTTCAACACCGTTGCATCGGCAACGATGAAAATGCTGAATAGCATTGAAAAACTCTATGGTTTAGATGCTCTTGCAGAAACATGGGAAGGCTTTTCTATTCTGCTGCGAGTGCTCACTCCTATTACACCGCATTTATGCGAATCACTATGGGAAACCTGTCACTTCGAAGGATGGGTGCATTCTGCTCGCTGGCCTGAACCAGAAGAAAAAGCTCTAGAGCGCTCAGAAATTGAACTAATGTTACAAATCAATGGAAAATTGCGCGGCAGCCTAATGGTGCCTGCCAACGCCAGCAAAGAAGAGATAGAAAGCTTTGTGCAGATTCACCCAAATACATTAGCTCTCATCTCAGGCCTCACTGTGCGTAAAATCGTCGTTGTACCCGGACGACTGGTAAACCTCGTGGCCAATTGAGACCGTTTTCATGTCTTTATATTTACTGAACTTGCGGCATCTTATTGTGAGCTCCACCTTCCCATTGCTATTGCTGGGATGCGGGTTTCACTTACGTCAAGTTCAGCCGATTTTGATCACACCCCTTTTTATCGAGGCGCCTCAGCAACAAGTCTTTGCTCGAATGCTTCGGCGCGCATTAAAAGAGCACCCAGAAGTCACCATCGCCGACAATGCCAAGGATGCCAAATTCCGCCTTAAGCTGATCAGTGAAGGGCTGGATCGAAAAATTCAAACCTTAAGCACCGACGGTCGTGTCCGTGAAGTTACACTACGAGACAACATTAGTTTTCAAGTATTCACGCAAGCAGGGGAGGAATTACTCCCGGCTACTTCGGTCAATGTTGAGCGTGTTGTGTCTTATGATGACCGTTACGCACTTGCAAAGGTCAATGATGAAGCCATGGTCTACAAGGAAATGCAGGAAGACGGTATTCGCTTGCTGATCCTTCGCCTCAACGCACTGCATCCAGAATTGCCACATGAAGACGCGGCTCATGGCGAGAAAAAGTAGCCCCAAATCTCTCTCTAGTGAACGCCTGGCCGGGGCGCTCTCTCAGCCTCTTGATGCCCTTTATGTCGTTGTTGGGGCAGAACCCCTTCTTGGGTTTGAAGCCTGCGATCGCATCGTTACCGCTGCTCGCCAGGCTGGCTTTTCTGAGCGCAGCGTTCTCACGGCTGAACCAGGCTTTGACTGGAGTCGTATTGCCTTATCGGCTAGCACTTCATCACTGTTTGGCGATAGGCAGTTGTTAGAAATTAGAATCCCAACAGGCAAACCCGGCGTAGAAGGTGCTAAGGCACTAGAAGACCTTTCCCATCGCCTCAGTGACGATGTATTAACCTTAGTGAATTTACCCAGGCTCGAGCCTTCTGCATTAAAAAGCAAATGGTTCATGGCGCTTGCTGCGCAAGGCACCGTAGTTCATGCCGAACAGATCACTCGCGATCGGCTTCCTGCATGGATTCAGACCAGACTCAGCGCACAAAACCAAAAGGTTACTCAGAATGGCTTAATGTTTCTGACTGAGCGCACAGAAGGTAATCTACTCGCCGCCTTTCAAGAAATTCAAAAACTGGCCTTGTTATACCCTGAAGGCTCTATTAGTGATGAGGCACTGCGCGAGGCGGTGATGGATGTCGCTCGTTTTGATATCGACGACCTTGCGGAATCATTAATTGCAAAAGAAAACCTGCGCTTTGAGCGCACGCTACGTGGTTTGCAAGAACGTGGCGAAGCGATGCCTTTAATTGTCTGGGCACTAGCAGAAACATTACGCGGTCTGATTCGCACAGGTAGCGCCATGCTTCAAGGAAAACCCATCAACCAAGCATTACGTGAAGCAAAAGTATGGGGGCAAAGACAAAGCTTAATTGAAAAACATGCATCACGAATTTCGGTTAATCGTGCCCAAAGCGCTTTACAACAATTGGCTTTTGTTGATCGGGCATCTAAGGGAATGGAAGAGCAATCAGACCCTTGGGATTGCTTGTTATCTTTAGGCTTAAACTTCATGAACGAGACTGCGCACCCTCTCGAATTTGTGCGATCCTAACAAATCTTCTTGTTCATAAGCGCTGCAACATGACCGATTCTCGCCCCCCTGTATCGCAAGATCTTTCCTCCCACATGGAATCCCTTGGGCTCGCAGCACGTCTGGCCTCGCGTGAAATTGCACGTGCTACTTCAGCTCAAAAGAATCAAGCTCTGCTAGCCGCTGCCCAATCGCTAGAGCACAACAAAGAAAATCTGTTACAAGCCAATACTCAAGACATCCAGCACGCCCAAACCGCCGGACAAGATGCTGCCTTTATTGATCGCTTAAGCCTAGGCGAAAAAGGAATACTCAGCATGGCAGAAGGCTTAAGACAAGTGGCTGCACTTCAGGATCCTATCGGCGGGATCACCGACCTCAACTATCGTCCTAGTGGCATACAAGTTGGGCGCATGCGCGTTCCTTTGGGAGTTATCGGCATCATTTATGAATCTAGGCCAAATGTCACAGCAGATGCAGCTGCATTGTGCTTGAAATCGGGTAATGCTTGCATCTTGCGCGGGGGATCCGAAGCCCTTCATTCCAATCAAGCCATCGCTGCATGTATGCATGAGGGATTAAAAGCAGCAGGTTTATCCGCCAATATTGTTCAAGTACTCGACACCACAGACCGTGAAGCGGTAGATCTACTCATCACCATGAAAGAGTATGTCGATGTGATTGTTCCTCGCGGTGGAAAAGGTTTGATTGAGCGTATTTCTAAACATGCTTGTATTCCTGTTATCAAACATTTGGATGGGGTATGTCATGTGTTTGTGGATGAAAGCGCCGAGATATCAAAGGCGATTGCGATCAGCATCAATGCAAAGACCCAAAGATATGGTACTTGCAATACGATGGAGACCTTATTGGTTCATGCTGCTATCGCACCCCGTTTCCTTCCTTCTATTGCTAGCCTTATGCGAGAAAAAGGAGTGGAACTCCGAGGCTGTTCTGAAAGCAGGCGTTACGTTGCAGAGATGAATGAAGCAACAGAAGCAGATTGGTATGCCGAATATCTTGCGCCTATTTTGGCAATTAAAATTGTCCCAGATGTGGATGCCGCCATCGATCACATCACCCAATATGGTTCGCAGCATACCGATGCCATCGTCACCGAACATCATGGCAATGCAATGCGCTTCTTACATGAGGTAGATTCAAGCTCAGTAATGATCAACGCCTCCACCCGTTTTGCAGATGGGTTTGAATATGGCCTAGGCGCAGAAATTGGAATTTCTACTGACAAAATCCACGCGCGTGGCCCCGTCGGGCTAGAAGGACTCACGAGTCAAAAATATATTGTTTTTGGAGATGGTCACGTACGCTCTTAACAACCAGGGCGTTGGAATATTGGGGGGAAGTTTTGACCCCATTCACCACGGCCATTTGCGCCTTGCAGAAGAAGCCATTCAACGCTTACAACTAGCGCGCGTATTAATCATCCCAGCGCGCCCTTGGCAACGCAATACTGCCGCCAGCCCAGAACAACGTTTTTCCATGGTTGAACTGGCCTGTCGCGGTCAGAACAGACTTGTTCCTGAGCGCTTAGAAATTGATCGAATTGAACCAAGCTATACCGTTGACACCTTGCGCCGCTTGAGACAACGCATGGGACAAGCCATCCCTCTTTGGCTTATTGTCGGGGCCGATGCTTTTTTACGCCTTTCGAGCTGGCATAACTGGACAGCTCTGGAAGAGTTGTGTCATCTGGCTGTTGTTCCTCGCCCAGGAATCATCCTTGATCAAGCCCTTCCGGTGCAGCTTAAAAGCTGGTGGGATCGCCGCGACCAGCATACCGATCGTGCCGCAGGAAGCCTGGTGCTCTTAGACGCTCCGCAACTAGAAATCTCTGCAACAGCCATACGAAAACAAATTCTAGAAGGACTCAGCCCACGGTATTTGCTTCCTGATCAAGTTCTCGACTATATTGAAGATGTGGGCCTTTATAAAAAACAGGAGGGGCATGGACCCTGAGTTGATCCGTGACGCGGCGGTTTCCGCGTTAGAAGACATCAAAGCACGAGACATAGAAGTCCTTGATGTCAGTGAACTCACCTCGCTATTCGACTGGGTCATTATTGCCAGTGCGGAATCCACCCGCCAAACTAGGGCACTTGCGCACCATGTGCAGGACAAAATACATGCACTGGGTGCACGTAAAGCCATTATCGAAGGCGAAGGCAGCGGAGAATGGATACTGGTGGATTTAGGCTCAGTGGTCGTGCATGTGATGCAACCCGCTATTCGCGAGTACTACAATTTAGCTGAGCTTTGGGGAGGGCAAACCGCTCCTCGCAGACACCCGATCCTTGGCATCCCTGTTCATATGCGGCATCACGAATCCGCTGGCAATAGCGCCTCTTTGTAAGGACTCGCCGCCATGCGAATGAGTGTGGTGGCTGTTGGCCAAAAAATGCCGGCTTGGGTTCGCGAAGCTTGTGATGAATATCTCAAACGCATGCCCCGAGAACATCCTGTTCAATTGATTGAAGTTAAACCTGCTTCAAGAACCGATTCTCGTCCGGTAGAAAGATTACTGGAAGAGGAACGGGAGCGTATTCAAGAACGTATCCCAAATGATTCCGTTGTGATTGCCTTGGATGAACGCGGTACGCTCTGGACAACCCGAGAACTTGCACAGCAGATTAATAGCTTAAGTCAGGCAACGCGCGATATTGTTTTTTTGATAGGCGGGCCAGATGGCCTCCATGCCGACTTGAAACAACATGCCCACCAGCAATTTGGGCTGTCTCGTTTAACTCTCCCGCACGGAATGGCACGGGTCGTTCTTTGCGAACAACTTTACCGAGCCATTAGCGTTCTCAATAATCACCCTTATCATCGTGACTAAGCGCGCATCCCACGTCCTTGTTTTAGCCTCAACAAGCCCCAGACGGCGTGAATTACTCACACAGGCAAACTTTGAGTTTGAGGTCATTCCACCCGGTGAGTCTGGCGTAGACGAGACGCCTAAAAAAAACGAATCGCCCCATGAATATGTTGCTCGTTTAGCACAAGCCAAGGCTCAAGCAGGTTGGAATAGCCTTGCCGATGAGAAAAAAAAAGAGAGGATATTAGTCTTAGGCGCAGATACTACCGTGACAATTGATGGTCTGATCATGGAAAAACCCCTGGATGCGGCCGATGCTACTCGAATGCTCAATGCTCTATCTGGCAAAACACATCAAGTCTTAACAGGCTTATGTCTGTGCAACCAGCATCGCCAAGAAAGTATGGTCAGTCGCTCTTTTGTGCATTTTGAGACCCTCACCGATCAAGAGATTGCTGCGTATATTGAAAGCGGAGAGCCTTTTGATAAAGCTGGAGCTTATGGGATTCAGGGCAGGGGGGCCTTATTCATCAAACACCTAGAAGGCAGTTATAGTGGCGTCGTGGGCTTACCGCTCTACGAGTTAAGCAAGCTTCTTCAACGTTTTGAAGAAAAACGAAGCAAGGTAGACTAAGCAAATGAATAATCAAATCCTGATCAATGTCACTCCCCAAGAAACGCGCGTTGCTGTCATGGAGCAAGGCGTACCCCAGGAAATTCACGTTGAACGTGCGAGCGCCCGGGGACTTGTGGGCAATATTTATTTAGGAAAAGTAGCACGTGTGCTTCCCGGCATGCAATCCGCTTTTATTGATATTGGTTTAGAGCGTGCTGCTTTTTTGCATGTTGCAGATATTTTTGGCGGCCGCGATAACAATGAAGAAATCAGGCCAATTGAACGACTGCTGTCAGATGGGCAAACTTTATTAGTTCAAGTCTCCAAAGACCCGATCGGGACCAAAGGTGCGCGTCTCACTACCCATATTGGTATCGCTGGACGTTTTTTGGTTCATTTGCCGCGTGAAAACCACATCGGGATATCGCAACGTATCGAAAATGAAACCGAGCGCACGCAACTACGCGAACGTCTGGTTACCTTACTCAATAACCAGCAAGGGGGATTTATTGTTCGAACGGTCGCTGAAGCGGCTTCCGACAAAGAGCTTTTAGACGACAGTCAATATCTCAGCCTTCTCTGGACCAATATTCAAAACTTGAGTCTCTCTGCTCCCCCGCCCGCCCTTCTTCACCAAGACCTTAATCTATCATTACGGGTGATGCGGGATTTCATTACCGAGGATACCGAACGCGTGGTTGTGGATTCTCGCGAGACACTGCAAAAACTGAAAGACTTTTGTTTGCAGTATTCACCCAAAGCGGAAAATATATTGGAGCATTATTCCGGTGAGCGGCCTTTATTTGATCTGTTTGGCGTAGAAGACGAAATCGTACGCGCACTCTCCCGCAGAGTAGACTTAAAATCAGGGGGGTACTTGGTCATTGATCAAACCGAAGCGCTCACCACCGTCGATGTCAATACCGGGGCCTTTGTGGGAGTGCGAAATTTTGACGATACGGTATTCAGAAACAACCTAGAAGCAGCTCAAGCCATCGCACGTCAACTCCGCCTCAGAAATCTTGGGGGTATTGTCATTGCTGATTTCATTGATATGGATAGCCAAGAACACCGTGATGCGGTGCTCAGCGAATTCAAAAAGGCACTCGAACGAGATCGCACAAGGATTACGGTCAATGGATTTACCGCGTTGGGCTTGGTGGAACTGACTCGAAAAAGAACGCGCGAAAGCTTGGCCCATGTATTGTGCGAAACTTGTCCAACTTGTAATGGGCGCGGTGCACTATTAACAGCACAAACCGTATGTTATGACATTCTGAGAGAAATTGTTCGCACCGCAAGACAGTTTCCTCATACACAAAAAATCAGAATTTTAGCTTCACAAAAAGTCATCGATTTGTTCCTGGATGAAGAAAGTCAGGGCTTGGCCTCGCTGTGCGACTTCATTGGTAAGGAAGTGCGCTTACAAGTTCAAACCGAATACAGCCAAGAAAACTTTGACGTGGTTCTGAGCTAGTTTGTCCACCCCAAACGCTGCTCGGGTATCATGCCGTCATGAGTCATTTTCAACATCATGTTTTCTTTTGCTGCAATCAGCGTGCTGAGGGCGAGTCCTGTTGCGCCAATCATGGGGCATCTGAGTTACGCGCTTATGCCAAGGACCAAATCAAATCCCTGGGACTCAACGGTGTTGCAAAAACCCGTATCAATCATGCAGGCTGCCTAGACCGATGCGATCAGGGCCCCGTCATGGTGGTTTATCCTGAAGCGGTTTGGTATACCTATGTGGATAAAGACGATATTGACGAGATTATTGAAAGCCATTTGCGCCAAGGTCGTCCGGTTGAGCGCTTAAAGATCTAGTCCATGGCGGCCAAATCCCATACTGAATATTTCACCGGCGCTGCAGGACGCTTGCAGGTTGTGGTGGATGCTCCCACCAATGATAGCTTGCAAGGAGTAGCCTTAGTAGGTCACCCCCACCCTTTAATGGGCGGCACCCTCGACAACAAAGTTGCACAAACCCTTGCCAAAGCTTACACCGACGCGGGCTGTGTAGCTTGGCGCATGAACTTTCGCGGCGTAGGCGAAAGCGATGGGGAACATGATGCCGGAGCAGGAGAAACAGATGATATGTGCCTGTTAGCCCAAATCATTACGGAACAATACCCCGGTCTACCGTTGTATCTGGGAGGGTTTTCTTTCGGTGCGGCTGTACAAGCTCGAGCAGCCCATCGCCTCAACCAAGGCGGGGGCATTTCACCCCGACGCTTAATGTTGGTTGGTACCGCTGTTGCTCGTTTTGATGTCCCATCCGTACCTGCAGATACACTGCTTATTCACGGTGAGCTGGATGACGTGATTCCTTTGACAGGATTAATGGATTGGGCTCGACCACAAGAGCTCCCCGTTCTTGTTGTCCCGGGTGCGGACCATTTTTTTCATCGCCGTTTAGGCATTATTCGCGAGGCAGTTGCGTCGGCTGTTCGTCGGACTAGGGATTAACACTATGCTGTGGATTAAAGCCTTTCATATTGTCTTTGTTGCAAGCTGGTTTGCTGGTCTTTTTTATTTGCCCCGAATTTTTGTAAATCTTGCAATGGTGCATGCAGATAGTCTTGCTGAAAGAGATCGCCTTCTTCTCATGGCAGGTAAGCTCTATCGCTTCATGACAATCCTGATGTTTCCCGCTGTAGGTCTAGGGCTTTACCTTTGGTTAGTGATTGGAATTGGTCAAGGGCCAGGTCAAGGATGGATGCACATTAAATTACTTTTAGTGATGGCCTTGCTGGCCTATCACTTTTATTGCGGCCGACTGCTTAAAGTTTTTCTTTTGGGTGTCAATACCCGATCACATATTTGGTACCGTTGGTTTAATGAACTCCCGGTATTGGCGTTTATTTCAGTTGCTATTCTTGTTGTGGTGAAACCGTTTTGATCTCCTTCTACGCTCCCTGTCCTAAGGGGCTTGAATCTGCCCTTGCTGAAGAACTGACCGAACTAGGGGTAGATCAAGCTAAGGTTTCAGATGCCGGTGTTGCGTTTCGAGGAAATGCCCGCACAGCCATGTGCGTGAACTTAGAATCGCGGATTGCGAGCCGGGTATTGATGCAAGTAGCCCAAGGCAATTATGAACGCGAAGACGATATTTATACCTTGGCGCGCGAAACTGCTTGGGAAAATTGGTTTGATTCCACTCTGACGCTAAAAGTTGAAACTTCTGCCATCAAATGCCCCCTAAAAAGTATCGACTTCTTAACCCTAAGAGTGAAGGATGCGATCTGCGATCGCTTCCGTGAAATCGAGGGCCAACGTCCTTCCATTGACGTCAGAGAGCCCCAAGTTCAAGTTCATTTGCATCTAGATAAATGGCAAATGACTTTGTACATTGATACCTCAGGCCCAGGTTTATTCAGACGAGGGGTAGAACGGGATACCGGAGCCGCTCCACTCAAAAAAAACCTCGCTTCAGGTATCTTGCGCTTAGCCGGTTGGAAACCCGAAATACCGCTTTATGACCCCATGTGCGGAAGCGGTACTTTTTTGATTGAAGCCGCACAGATCAGCTTGGGACATGCACCTGGTTTAGGCCGTTCCTTTGGGTTTGAGCTGCTTGACGGTTTTACCGCACGCGATTGGCAAGAGCTTAAAAGTGCCGCTGAAGAGCGAGCGCAGCCTGCTAGAGAACTTCAAATATGGGGCAGCGATATTGCGGGGTATGCGGTTTCCATGACCCGAGAAAATCTTGCAGCGCTAGGTCTTGATGAAGCGGTATTGCTTAAACAAGTCAATGTACTGGAGTCTTCGCCTCCCGTACCTGAGGGCATGATGGTAACCAACCCCCCTTATGGTGTGCGGGTTGGAGAAGACGAAGAAATGGCAGAGTTCTACCCACACCTCGGAGACGTTCTAAAACGTCGTTACAGTGGTTGGGTTGCCTTCATCTTGAGCGGAGACTTGCGCCTTTCCAAGCTCATACGGCTTTCAGTTGAAAAACGTATGCCGCTCTTTAACGGCCAGATAGACTGTCGATTATTTCAATACACTTTAATCGCCGGATCCAATCGGCGCGATTAAGAGGCAAATAGCGATGATAGGCCTAGAGGAAACCATTCCTGCTTTCCTTAAGCATTTAGCTTCACTCACATCCGGTCATGCAGTGACTTTGGTGGCCGTCAGTAAGACCCAATCGGCAGAAAGATTACGAGCGGCCTTTAATTGTGGCTTGACTCGTTTTGGAGAAAACTACGTTCAAGAAGCCATAGGCAAACAAGCGCTACTGCATGACCTTTCCATTGAATGGCATTTTATTGGGCCATTGCAAAGCAATAAATCAAAAGCAGTTGCTGAACATTTTGATTGGGTACATTCGATCGATCGTTTGAAACTTGCTCAGCGTTTGTCCTCGCAGCGGCCAACTAACCTTGACCCACTTCAGGTGTGCATTCAGGTGAATGTGAGCGGAGAAGAAAGTAAATCTGGTGTCGCCCCCATAGAAGTCCTCGAGCTAGCGCAGTCCATCCAAGCCTTGCCGCATTTACAATTACGGGGGTTGATGGCCATTCCTGAGCCCAGCAGCGATGAAAAACTATTGCGATCTCGCTTTGCTCAACTCCGTTCACTTCAAAGCCACCTGAAACAAAATGGGATTTCTATTGATACGCTATCGATGGGAATGTCAGCTGACTTCGAGATTGCGATTGAAGAAGGCGCAACGTTAATTAGAGTTGGTTCAGCATTGTTCGGTAGTCGCGCACCCTGAATTCTTAACGAATAAAATGTACTAGGATAGGTTTATGACAGCACCAACAACCTTACATCAGGCTCATATCGCTTTTATTGGCGGGGGCAATATGGCATCAGCCCTGATTGCCGGACTCATGGATGCAGGGATACCCTCAAGTCACATTCGCGTGCTTGAAATCCAGCCTGAGTCTCGTAAAACACTGAATGAACGCTACGGCATCGTTGCAAGCGCAAATGCTGACGAAGTATTACTGAACGCCAATGTCCTTATTTTTTCTGTAAAGCCCCAACAATTAGCTTCTATTTGTCGCGATCTAGCAGATAAAGTATCTGACTGCATGATCATGAGCATTGCTGCGGGCGTACGAACCTCGGACCTCTCACGATGGCTTAATGGCAAGCGCAATATCGTACGGGCAATGCCCAACACCCCCGCACTGGTTCGTGCAGGTATAACCGGGCTTTTTGCTTGCGCAGAGGTTGAAGAAAGTGGAAAAGCCATTGCACAACAGCTTCTAGAAGCAGTTGGCACTGTTGTTTGGGTTGAAAAAGAACAAGAATTAGATGCAGTCACGGCTATTTCAGGCAGTGGGCCTGCCTATGTTTTTCACTTCCTTGAGGGTTTGATTGCCGCTGGACATCAATTAGGCTTAAGCCCCCATGTCTCTCGCGAACTCGCTCTACAAACTTTAGTTGGTGCGGCCAAGCTTGCTGCAGGCAGCGAAGACTCCCCAACCCTGCTCCGCACAAAAGTTACTTCTCCCGGCGGAACAACACAGGCCGCTTTAGAGGTCTTTGCTCAAGCTCAGTGGATAGAAACTATAGCAACCGCTGCTTGGGCCGCCGAACGCCGCGCGCAAGAACTGGGCGACAGCCTCAGTCAAGCTTAAATCAGCGGTAAGAGGGGATCAGTGCTGCGCTGAGGTGCGCGCGATAACGTCTAGAGCGCTTTACGTAAGACTCCGAAACGCGCTTCAATTCTGCAATTTCTTCTTCGCTTAACGAGCGAATCACTCGGGCAGGGGCACCCATGACCATTGAGCCATCTGGGATGACTTTGTTACCCGTGACCAAACTCCCTGCCCCAATTAAGCAGTCACGGCCAATCACTGCTCCATTCAACACCACCGCCTTCATACCAATCAGTGTGTTGGCGCCTATTGTGCATCCATGCAGCATAGCCAGATGCCCCACACTCACTCCCTCATCCATTGTGAGTGGGTAACCCGGATCATTATGGAGGACAGCGCCATCTTGAATATTGCAGCGATTGCCAATGTGAATAGGCTCATTGTCCGCGCGCACTACTGCATTGAACCAAATGCTCACTTGGTCACCCGCATTGACTTGACCAATGACTGCCGCCGAATCTGCAACAAAGTACTCGCCAGCAAAGCTTGGGCCTGAGGACTCCAAATTGTAGATCATGATAGCCATCCCGAATGAATGAAACATAAGTGTAGCACCGAAGGCCCAAACTTGGTGCGACGCACCATTTTTGTAACTATTTGTTAATAGAACGGTTACAGCGATAGCCTGAATGTTTGATCTAGCGCAAAATATTTAACGTAATAACAGAATAATATGATCTGAACTTACGCATTGGCGATTTACCCATTGGCAATGAGTCCGTTAAATTCCACCCTAAGGAGAAACATCATGGCCCCAGACACTTCCGCTCATGCATTTGAAAATCTTCGCTTAGACAATCAACTGTGTTTTGCTCTCTATGCCGCAACGCATGCAATTACGCGAGCCTATCGCTCGCTGCTCACCGATCTTGGCATTACTTATCCACAGTACCTCGTTTTAATCGTTCTTTGGGAAAACGACAAAATCCCAGTAGGCGAGATTGCCAAACGCTTACAACTTGATGCTGCCGCCCTCACTCCTCTGGTGAAACGTTTAGAAAACTTAGGATTGATTGCGCGTATTCGCGATAGCAGAGACGAACGTGTGGTACGTATTTGTCTTTCTGAACAAGGCAAAGCGTTGGAATCGCGCGCGGCACAAGTGCAATCTGAAGTAGGTTGTAAAACCGGTCTAGACGCAAAACAATTTTATGAGCTTCGTAACCAACTGCATGGTTTAGTCAGTGCGCTCGGTCAAGCAGAAGAATCTGTCAGTATTGCAGCTTAATTCTTCACTCTGAGGCAACACAGCGCCCAACCCAGCCGAGAGCCCATTCACCCTCTCGGTTAGCGACGTAAAACCAATCCATTCAAAGCTGCAATTTTCTTACGCCTTAAACCCATCATTAAAGGCCAGAAGCCTAACGCAATGCTGCCAACAGCAATCACTGAAGTCAGGGCATCAAAAGAGAGCGCAGTGATACAGGCAGCCCACCAAAGGGCAAGCGAGGAAAACAAAGGCCATATCATCATAAAAACAAATGCAGGCACTGAGGCCAAGGCTTTTTTTCTAAAATGCCAAGCACAAGCAAAACCTGCAAATCCATAGTAGTAAGCCGCTTGCACACCAATCACATTGATCGATTTACTCATTACATCGGCCACATCCTTAGACGCCAAGGATGTCATCAATAAAGCGATACCAATGATTGCTATCAAAAAAGTAGCGACGTAAGGCGTACCCCACTTCTGATGAATCTTGGCCCAGCGCATATGTAAAAAACCATCACGGGATTTAGAAAACATCGTGCGCGTAAATTGCAAAATAGAGGTTTCAAGGGTACCGATCGTAGATAACATCAAAGCCAAGACCGCCAAATAATTCCAAGGCTTGGGTAATACCTTATCAGCAACCACAAACACCACATTGGTTCCTGATTGAGCAATTTCTTGATCGTTCAATGCCATTAAGACAATCGCGGCAAAAACGGTGAAGAAAATAATAATGACCACCACAGCACCTAACGCCCCATAACCAGGTGCCTGCCTGGCCGACTTGGTTTCTTCATTGAGATTGAGCGAAACATCCCACCCCCAAAAGAAAAATAAAGCAATCACTGCACCACTTGCGAACGAGGCTGAACTAAATGAATAGATTGAAAACGCTTGCCAGGTCAGTTGATGCGCAAACTGTGATCCAAAACGAAAGACAACCAATGCAGAAATCACAAACAGGATGATTAACTCACACAAAGTCATTACCATCTGGATCTTTGCTGTGAGGCCCACTCCTTTCACCACCACTAAAGTGACGACAAGCAACCAAGCCATTGCACAGAGCGTAATTGCCAGCTGCGAATCAGCCAAACCCGGAGAAAACAATAAAAAGGTGGCTGAAGCAGCAGGAAGAGTGGCAGAAACCATAAAAATGGCTGAGGCCACGATTAAAGCCCATCCCGCAAAAAAACCCAATCGCAAGCCAAAAATTTCGCTCACCCAAGCATAAGAAGCGCCAGAGTTAGGGTTGTAGGCATTTAAAAAAAGGTAAGCCAGGACAATGCCTAGCATCATGATTCCGGAATACAACAAGCTAGCGGGCGCCAAGATACCCACCGCGGAAATTAAGGTGCTCATGGTGGCTGAAATACTAAATGTGGGTGCGGATCCAGCAATACCAATCAGTAAAGACTGAACAAAACCTAGGCT
>CAIPTD010000040.1 GCA_903867885.1 uncultured Ferrovum sp.
ACCATGAAGCCAGTTGAGCTTATCTCAAAAATGCTCAGAAACTCGACAAGGCAAGGCGATGTAGTTCTTGATTTGTTTGGTGGCTCTGGCTCAACGCTTATTTCATGCGAAATGCTAGGAAGACAAGCCAGACTCATGGAGCTTGACTCCAAGTTTGTTGATGTCATTGTTCAGCGCTGGGAAGAATTCACGGGTAAAGAAGCCGTGCTTGAAAGCAACGGCTTAACCTTTAAAGAGAATAAAAATGGCAGGCAGAAAACCGAAGCCAACGCAGCTTAAATTAGTACAAGGGACTGCCAGGGCCGATAGAACAAATATAAGAGAACCGCTACCAACTGGCAACTTAGATCAAGCACCCGATTGGATGACTGACAGCCAGAAAGAAGGCTGGGACTATGCAATCAAGAATGCTCCTAAAGGATTACTAAAATACCTAGACCAATCAGTTTTATCTGTTTGGGTGGCAGCAGAAGATTTACACAGACAAGCGTTGCAAGGTGTTGCAAAGCACGGGATGCTTACCAAAGCCCCCAACACAGGATTGCCAATTCAATCGCCTTACTTGCCTATCGTAAACAAGCAAGCTGCGATTATGATGAAGGCTGCAAGCGAACTAGGCTTTACTCCTACCGCAAGATCGAGAATCGTTGTAGCTGAAGAAACTGTTGGCGATGACCCCTGGGCGAGATTAGCCGCCGCAGTATGAGTAGGGACTACCTAGCAATAGCAGACCAGTATTGCCGTGACGTAATAGCTGGCAAGATACTGGCAAACAAATACGTAAAGGGTGCGTGCAAGCGCCAGATTGGTGATTTAAAGCGTTGGAAAAAGAAATCAAGCCCGTATCAGTTTGATAGAGAACGAGCAACCAAAGCCTGCCAATTCATTGAGTTACTGCCACACATTAAAGGGCCGCTGGCAAATCAACCAATTGAATTAGCGCCTTGGCAAGTATTTATCCTAACGAGCATCTTTGGTTGGATTGGTAAAAATGGTAAGCGCCGCTTTAGACGCTGCTACATTGAAGTGCCAAGGGGCAACGGTAAGTCTGCTTTATCTTCGGGCGTTGGGCTTTATATGCTGTGTGCCGATGGCGAAGGTGGAGCGGAGGTTTACTCTTTAGCGACCACCAGGGATCAGGCTCGTATCGTATTTGGCGATGCACAGCAGATGGCAAGAAAATGCCCTGGGCTACGCAGTCACTTTGGCGTAGATGTGTTATCCCATAACATCAACGTATTACGCACCGCATCAAAGTTTGAAGCATTAAGCGCAGAGGGTTCTACCCTCGACGGTTTAAACATTCACTTTGGTTGTATTGACGAATTACACGCCCACAAGACCCGTGCCGTGTATGACGTAGTAGAAACGGGTACTGGCAAGCGAGATCAATCCCTTCTCTGGGTGATTACAACTGCTGGATCAAATCGTTCTGGTATCTGCTACGAGGCTAGAACCTTTGTCACTAAGTTACTTGATGGCATCTTTGAAGATGAATCTCAGTTCGGGATCATCTATGGCCTAGATGAAGGTGACGATTGGACAACTGAGGAAGCTCTTATAAAAGCGAACCCTAATTGGGGCGTTTCTGTAAGACCTGAAGTAGTTTTGCCTTTGCAACAGAAGGCAATGCAACTCCCGTCAGCGACTAATAACTTTAAGACTAAACACTTAAACGAATGGGTCAATGCTGACGTTGCTTGGATGGATATGCGGGCGTGGGACTTATGTTCTCACCCAGAACTATCTATTGAAGATTTTGCTGGAAAGCCTTGCTATATCGGTTTAGACCTTGCAAGTAAGACCGACATTGCAGCGCTGATGATTCTGTTTCCTACAGAAGATGGCAAGTTTGCAGCGTTTGGTAAGTATTACCTTCCCGAAGATACGATCTTTGATGGAAGAAATAGTCAGTACCCAGGTTGGCAACAAGTAGGGCGAATCCTAGCCACTCCTGGATCAGTAATTGATTATGAATATATTGAGAACGATTTAATCGATCTTTGCTCAAGATTTGAAGTAAAAGAAATACCTTACGACCCCTGGCAGGCCACTCAACTAGCAACTCGAATGCTAGAAAAAGGTTTGCCAATGGTCGAAATGAGGGCATCGGTAGCGAATTTTTCCGAGCCAATGAAAAACCTCGAAGCACTCACGCTTCAAAGTAAGTTATTACATGATGGTGATCCAGTTTTAACGTGGATGGTAAGTAATGTCGTGGCGCATTTAGATGCTAAAGACAATATTTATCCCCGCAAGGAACGCCCCGAAAACAAGATTGATGGCGTAGTTGCCTTAATCATGGCTCTAAACCGAGCGCAAATCAACGCAGGCGAAGGCCCAAGCGTATATGAAGAGCGTGGCGTTTTAATGCTTTAAGGATAAATATGGGTATTCTCCAGAAAATAAGAGGCGCATTTGAGCCTAAATCTCAAGACTGGGGAACCCTTGAGAGATATATTGCCTGGGCTTTTGGTGGTGGATCTTCATCTTCTGGGATCGTTGTAAACCCTCAGACCGCAATGCAAGCCTCTGCTGTTTATGCTTGCGTTCAAGTATTAGCGCAGTCAATTGCGATGTTGCCTTGCCATTTATATAAAAAGAATACAGACGGCTCAGTAACTCACGCAGAAGATCATCCACTTTATCCAATACTGCACGATCAGCCTAATGATTGGCAGACAAGTACAGAATTTTTTGAAATGCTTATTGCAAGCCTTTGCTTGCGTGGCAATGCTTATGCTTATATTAACCGCACCGCCTCTGGCCGTGTAGTTGAGCTTCTCCCGCTTCACCCAGACATGGTTCGGGTTGAAATGGGAGAGGGCTTCCGCTTGCAATACCAAGTCACACTTCCAGATGGCAGTTTCCAAAATATTGGCCCTGGCGAGTTGTTCCATATTCGTGGCTTAACGCTTAACGGATGGCTTGGTATTTCTCCTATCGCTTATGCCCGTGAATCAATCGGGCTATCACTAGCAACTGAGAAGTTCGGTAGCCAGTTATTCCGCAACGGCGCAAAAATGGGCGGCGTACTAGAGCATCCTGGCAAAGTAGGCCAAGAAGCCTATTCTCGCCTTAAAGATTCGTTTGACAATGCTTACAACGGTGAAAATGCTCATAAGACGGCGATCCTCGAAGAGGGAATGAAGTTCACTAAGATCAGCATGACGGCAGACGATAGCCAGTTTTTAGAAACACGCAAGTATCAACGCTCCGAAATTGCATCTATTTTCCGTGTGCCACCGCACTTAATCGGCGATTTAGAACGTGCAACCTTTAGCAACATCGAGCAAATGAGTCTTGAGTTCGTTACTTTTTCACTAATGCCCTGGTTGGTTCGCTTTGAGAAGGCAATTAAACGTGATCTGCTGCTACCAA
>CAIPTD010000041.1 GCA_903867885.1 uncultured Ferrovum sp.
GATAATCCAAGGAATTAGTTTGACTAATACCACCCACCGCATAGAGGCTTTCTCCCCAGTTTTGCACTTGATTACCAAAACGCCAGCGCGCTTTATTGCCGTCTAGCTCAAAATCTTTACTGACCCAAAGATCAAGTATTCGAGTATCGCGCGCAATTTGATTTCGACCCGCATCGTTAAAATCTACGTAGCTGATATTTTTTTCAGCAGCAGGGTCATACATATAAGTCCCTCGAAGCATGCTCTTATAACCACCAGAGTAATCCGTCAGAACCTCATGCGTTCCTTTGATTTGAGCCGAAAACAACTGATGCTGTCCGTAGTTTTTATCACCGTAATAACCATCAGCCCACTGAGTCTCGTTAGGCGATCCGGGTTCACCATTCAACGCCGAATCCATTCCCTTCAAACGATAGCCAAAACCTATACCAACTGTTGAAACAATATCCGTCTTGATACTACCGTCATCGCTTTTGAATTCAATTAAGGCTTGACTGGTCAGAGGAATCGTCAACAGGCCCACAGCGGCCAGTGCTGTAATCAGTTTTTTGTTCATATTTTAAGACCCCTAGTAAGAATGAGGTGAGCCCTTCTGAGGCTCACCCATTATTGTCAGAAATTAACGCTCGCTGATTTCGCGTAAATTATCAGGTGTGTAGAAACCACCTTTGAAGGTAGGATCACTAGGTTCAGTAAAGAACTGCATGTCTACGCCCTGTGTGGCAACTTGGTAGTCAGCGGTATAGCGGCCGGTTGCCAGGTCATACATCACGAAGGGGCCAATGGTACAAGTTCCGCCCAATTCCCAAACAGGAATCTGATTGGCCATACGGGTCTGCCAGATGCCGCCTTTGGAGTCATACGCATCCACCAACAACACGTTCCATGAGTCTTCATCGATATAAAAGGTCTGATGGGGCAAGCTATGGCGATTACCGGGTTTGATCACAGCATCAATCACCCAAGTACGATGCAACTCCCAACGCACATAATCCGGGTTAATAGTTGTGTCTTTGTAGTAATCATCTTTCTTGGCATTGAAGTTGTAGGACTTAAAGCTGTCGTGAGAAACATAGATCTCTTTCTTGCCGACAATTTTGTAGTCGAACTGATCCAAGGTCGTCCACAACATGTTTTGCATCTCAACTGGGTATTCGTTTTCGAAACCGATGAGCGGAGCATCAAACACGTAAGTAGGCAAACGACGAACACGGCGTTGACCCGGGAAATAGTAATAGTTATCGGGATATTTGTTATCCAAATAGCTTATTGATACCAGTGCCTGTCCTGCTAGCGCAGCAGGAGAGAAGTACTTGTAGTAGGTGTAGAACTCGACACCCGAAGTGTCTTCAATATTCTTACTGTCTTTTTGTCCCATGGGCCAGAACTGGGTCAAGATCCAATCGTAGAACACGAAGTCTTTGCTGCCGGGGCGAGGCGCTACCGCACTTCCACCTTTCTTGTAAATGAATCCCACGCCAGAGGGGCGCAGTTTCATGTTCCACATCGCTTCAACACCATTCTTGGGAATGGGGAATGGCACGCCTCCTGATTTAGCGTGAGCAATACCCCAGCCATTGGCTGCGAGTTTGGCTTCGGTCGCATTGGCTTTGGTGCGCTCTTCTACACTCTTAGGTACCACGCAATCACGGTGAGCGGGATACACATCCATGTGAAATGCTTTGCGTTGCTTAAGCAGTGCTTGTAGGCCTGGGGTGAGATGCTCGGCATATTTGTCCATATTGCCAGCATCAATGGATACCACCGGCTTCTCATCTTTGAGCTTGGTGAATTCAGAGCGCTGCTTGCCCCAAGCCCAACCGGCCATAGGCGTATCTGCCTGGCCCGACCATGCAGGAATGCTGCCGTCTTTGCTGGCCGCTTTTTCTGCGCCGATGGGGGTAAGGTCTTGTCCTAGCCGCGCAGCTTCTTCTGCTGTCGCAGTTGCAAACGCTAAATCTGCTGAACACGCCAGCAGGCCAAGAATAACTGCATAAGATCGTAAGCCGTGATGTCGCATGTAACCCCCCGTGAACCCAACGCTGCCCTTAAGATGAACAGACCGAAGGCAATAAAGTTTGACTGAATGAGTTCCTGATTCTGTTTAAGCAAGAATCCATCAGCACCCAATTGTTGGAACTAAAAATGCGTTCAATAGTCCCAGTAACTTGTTTGTAACCTTGATCGTGCCAATCGCCTGAGTGGGCGTCTATTCATCCTTGTGGCTACCCCCTTAGGACGCCACATGATTACCTACTTAGGGGTATGAAAACCATGCACCATGTTGTGGCGCAGCAAGGGTTTTCAGGTGGTTTTGGTACGTTGTTCATGTGCCCAAACTACCACCTCAAGCCTTGAACGCAAACGAAGTTTTCGAAGCATATGTTTGATGTGCACCTTAACAGTGCTGTCAGAGATTCCCATCGCACGGGCAATCTCCTTGTTATTTCGTCCGGCAGTCAAATGCTCCAGAATTTCCTGCTCACGGTCAGTAAGCCCCGGATGCCCCAATCCTTTCTCTTCAGGTTCAGTCAGCAGAGAGTGCATCACTTCTTCGGTCAGATTCTCACCGAGCACTAAACCACCCTGTGCGATTTTGCGAATGCTGGCACACAAATCCTCGGGCTCCATATCCTTCAATAAATACCCACTTGCACCTGCCCTCAATGCGGCAATCGCATCTTGGCGCCGATCGGATACCGTTAAAATCGCTATGCGCGCACGCGTGCCCTCTGCCTTAAGAGCATCTAATACCTCTAGGCCGTGCATGTCACGCATATTTAAGTCCAACAGAATCACATCTGGGTCTAACTCCTTCACGCGCTCAAGGCCTTCGGTACCAGAACTTGCTTCTCCCACAAACGCTAGACTGGGATCCGCCTCAATCAGTTGGCTCACACCACGACGAAATAAGGCGTGATCGTCAATAATCACTACGCGGATCGGGTCTTGTTGTAATTCACTCATCGCTATTTTTTTACCTACTTAATCCATTCATTGTTGTTCTGCCAATAAGTCACGGCTGCCACTCCACGAGGGCGTGAACCGAAAACGTACTCGCGTTCCCCCTCCCGGCCGCGCATCCATCACCAGAGTTCCACCCAAACTTGCCACGCGGTCTTCCATAATTGAAATACCGTGATGAAAGCGGCGATCGGCATGATCCTCAAAACCGCGACCATCATCATCAATCGTTCCCGTAAGGTAACGATTGTGATCGTATTCTAGTGTGATGGTGGCATGATCCGCATCTGCATGACGCATTACATTAGAGAGCGCTTCACGCACAACATGCAAGACATGAATTTCTTCGTTACTCGAAAGACGACAACTTCCCATTCTAAAATCAAGGGTCACCGCCAGCGCGCTGCGTTGCATAACCTCCTGCACGGTCTCTTCTAAGCCGGTTTGCAAGCCCCCAACCCCGATGTTCACGCGGAAAGTAGTGAGTAGTTCGCGAAGCTTGCGATACGCACTATTTAGTCCATCACGTAACTCAGCAAGCACAGCAGAGGTATCCTCAACCGGCTTGTGCGCATCAATCGCAACCTGCAAACGGGCAATTTGAATTTTCATATAGGCAAGTGATTGCGCCAAGGAATCATGCAACTCACGCGCGATCGCTGCACGCTCCTCAAACAGGGCCACCCGTCGCAAGTCTTGAGCAAGATGGAAGGCACCAATTTTGCTGGAGATTTGTCGAGCAATCGCCACGGCCATTTTTGTTTGTCCTTCTGTTAAGCGAACACCTGGCAAAGCCTCAAAGGCAAGTTGCCCAATATGGCGCCCTTGCTCTTGCAAGGGAAAGAACATCAAAGCCATATCGCGTTCTTCGCCACCATGACTAAACTGAATATCTTCTTGAAGCACAGATTGAATATGTTCCGCCCGAACAGCCCAAGGCTGAAAATCAAATAGCGCCTGCAAAATCCCTGTTGTGCTGAGTGTCCCCGTTAGTCCTGGCATCGAAACCATATTTTCATCGAGCACATGAATCGCAGCTGAGCGGACTTCAAAAGCACTGACGAGTCGACGCAGCACATTCTCAAAAGCAGATTCCCCGAGCGGAACTTCATCCAAAAGAGAATTGACCTCCAAAATCAAATCTACTGCTGCCTGAGAAGATTCAGGGCGCTGAAGCGAAAGCGAAGGAACTGAAAGTCCATTGGCTTGTTCTTCTGGCGGTAATGCAATGACGGAGGCACGACGAAGACTGAACCAAGCTATCGTCAGTCCCATTAAGATTATGATGAGGTTAGTGGCAATAAACCACTCGCGCTGATTACTTAACTCTTGCTGCAATGCACTTTGTAATTTCTGATTCGCTTCAATTAATGTATCAGCGCGATCAACATGATTAAGAGAAATTGAGGCGGCCTGATCGAGTAGTGTTAGCGCCTCTTTAGCCTTGAATTGACTGGGCATTCCGCGTAAGCGTTCAAGCTGGGGGGTCTTTAATAGGGCCTCGAGTTGCACACCATGTTCCGCAGCGACTAAGCTCTCAATACGAAGCGAATAGCTCAGCCATGTTTCTAATTCTTGGCTCGCCCATACAAACTTTAAAGCTCCCAACGCACCTAGCAACAGCAGCAAAAGTAAAAGCAGCACACCGTCTCGAAATGACCAACGCGATTTAAAAATCTTTGAGGTGCCTTGAACGTCTTGCAGTATTTCCTGAGACATTACTTCTATGCTCTTTGAAGTTTGATAAGGTTTCGACTATGGTTTCATTTTAAGCTACCCAGAGCAACCCAAAACCCCACACTTAAAATACGAGAGCCATCAAAAACACGCTTCACTCAAAATCCTTCTAAGGATGTGAGACTATTAGAAATGATGCAATTTGCCTCAATGACTAACGCCATAAAATCTTCTCTCAGAGAGTTAGCCCTCATTGCTGTTATGTTTGCAGTAATGACAACGCTTGTTTGGCTGAATACACAAACGCGTTTAACAGTTGGTATCCCCCCTTGGCTATGGCTGTTTGCTCACATTTGCTTTGTTCTGACTACGTTAGTCTTAATGCGTGGATGGTTACATCCCCTAAATTCTGCATCAAATAAACACCCCCCTTCTGGCGTATCTGAATTGCTCATCGAACAGGAGATTACCCCCTCTGCCAATAGGCTTTTGGTTTCTTCTGAAGCAACTTCTATTTTGAACGAAGTGAGCGATATTATTTTTCAGGTGGATGGGGAAGGCTGTTGGTCTTATCTGAATGAAGCTTGGGAGCGCATCACTGGCCAATCCGTATCAGAATCTATTGGAAGGCCATGCTTGCAATCTTTCCATCAGGATGATCGAACCCCTATTCAAGATCGCTTCAACACACTCAGTTACGATCCATCTACCTGTACTTGCGAAGGTCGTTTAAGGAGCAATCAGGGCCGATACGTTCGGGTAGAAATTCGTGCAAGACGCACCTCAGATAGCCAAAGTCTGAGCTACTTAAGCGGTACCCTATCCGATATCAGTTCACGGTGGGCCGTAGAGGAATCACTTCGTCAAAAGCGCCACATGCTCAACACCTTACTCAGTAACGTACCCGGCATGGCCTATCGCTGCCGTTTGGCGAGGGACTGGCGAATGGAGTACGTCAGCGATGGCTGTTTTGAGCTCACCGGTTACGAAGCGGCGGATCTCATCAATAATCGTAAAGTGACTTACGCCAACCTGATCCATCCTGCAGACCGCGATAGCGTATGGCAGCTATGTCAATCTGAACTCAGTCAACGCAAAGTCAGTAGCTTGGAATACCGCATACAAACGCGAAATGATGAAACTAAATGGGTTTGGGAACAGATGCGTGGTGTGTTTTCTGCAACGGGAGAACTACTTGCACTTGAAGGATTCATTTCAGACATCACCGAACGTAAGCTCACTGAAGAGCGTGTGCGGCGCGAGTTTATTTGGGATGAGTTAACGGGCCTACAAAATAACATCGTATTCCTTGAGTGGTTGGGTTATGCCTTAAGCCATGCTCAGATAAACCAGCACCCCTTCGCGGTCATCGTACTCGATCTCGATGATTTTGGTCGCTGGAATCGCCATAACGGGCAAGAATGGGGAGATCGTATACTGGAGGAAATAGGGCGAAGATTGGCCAATATGGTCACTGCATGCAATGTCGCCGCACGATTAGAAGGGGATGAGTTTGCAGTGTTGTTGAGCGATTTCTCAGTCTGTGGTTTCAATGATGATGTCCCGTTTGATGTAGTTGAAGGGGCGGGGCAATTCGGCAAAATACTTCAAGATGTCATTCGCAAGCCCATGACTTTTGATGGCATTGCGGTTCAAGTCTCAGCCAGCATTGGCGTTGCTGTAAGTGAAACTCATTATGAGAATGGTGAAGCCATGCTTCGTGAGGCCAAGAATGCTTGTGTGCGTGCCAAGTTCCTGCGCCCTACACGTCTAGTCTTTGCAGACCCCAATCAAGATAATACAGACGAAGATGGCAAACATATGCGCTCACTGCTGGCCGGAGCGCTGGGGGCAAACGCCTTGGAAATTTGCTATCAACCTGTATTTGATCTCAGCACGCGTGCACTAGTTTGGTGGGAGCCCTCACTCATTTGGCAGCACCCGCGACGCGGCAGACTTGACCTACTTGAAGGCTATCCTGCCCTGCAAACGCATCCAGAGTTTTTAAGTTTAATTACTTCTTGGTTGATTCGCGAAGTCACTCAAGAGGGCCATGTGTTGCAATCCACTCTGCATCAAGAGGATGCAGAATCAAAATTTTGCATCGCCATACCAGCGGGGGCTTTGCTGGAGCAGTCGATAATAGATGAGCTGTTAAGTTGCTTATCGAAACACGATCTCAATCCTGATCAATGCATTATCAGTGTAGGGCAAATTACCTACGCCATTGATCAGAAAAAACTGGAGGAAGCTCTGCAGCATTTGCGCCGCAAAGGGCTTTCGCTGCTTTTGGAGTTGAGTGATAGCGCTGTGTCTAAAAGCTTTCCTGATGGCGCATCTCAAGCTGATCATCCGTACGAATTGCGCAAAATGAGAATAGACGATCCAATTCTTACTCTTGCGCGCATTCAAGAGAATCCCGGTTGCAGCTTTGTTGCATGTGACTTAGCAACTGAAGAGGCCCTTGAGTTTGCGCTTCAGTCCGGCTGCACCTATGGCCAAGGAGATGTGCTTGGGGAAAAGCAAGACCGGCGCACGATTGCCGAACGCTGGCTCACCAAGTCGAAACTTAGTTAATACCTGTTTCTGGAATTCAGCTTTTTGCTCCGCTAGCTGATCCTGTTTTTTGGAATTCAGCTTTTTGCTCCGCTAGCTGATCCGATTTTCTGGAATTCAGCTTTTTGCTCCGCTAGCTGAATTCTTGCTCCAAAGCATCTGCAACTTCGAAAATATCACCAACGATGCCGTATTTTGCAACGTTGAAAATCGAAGCCTGGGGATCAGTATTAACAGCAATAATGGTTTCAACATGCTTCATGCCGGCCAAATGCTGTATTGCCCCTGATATGCCCATGGCAATGTACAGCTTGCAAGCAGAAGCTGTTTTACCCGATTGACCCACCTGACGTGATTTAGGCAACCACCCCGAATCCGCAATGGGGCGAGAGCAGCACAACGTGGCGCCCACTTGTTCAGCGAGTTCTTTGAATCTGGGCAGATTGGCTTCATCACCCAAACCACGTCCCACTGACATAATGAACGGTACCGTAGTGATATCTACATCACCACCTGCCGAAACTTCAATGTAATCAAGTGGTGTGCTTCTAGCCTGAAGTGCGGGCACATCCACGGCCGTTACCGTAGGTGAAGCAGCCGCTTCGTTGGGCTTATAGCTCCCTGAACGGACTGCTAAACATACACAACTACGCCCCGGGAAATCCAGTTCGACGGCAACCTTCTGGCCATATCCACCTCGGGTGGCGACCCAGCCACCCTCTTCACGGGCGATTTTGTAGACGTCGGTGGCAAGCCCCAATTGATCCTTGGCCGCCAGCACCGCCACATAACCATAAGAATCTACGCTATGAGGGATGAGCACCAAGGAAGGAGAATATTGTGCGATCAGTGCCCGCACTGCCTCCTCGCTCACATCAGGATCAAAATCCTCGACAGGAGCCGTCACCGTAGCAATTTCATCCACACCTTCTTTAGACACAGCAGCAACAAAGGCATGGGCGTTTTTACCAATCAGCCCTACTACCACTTGTTCACCTGCTGCACGAAGTTCATTGGCAGCAGCCACAAGTTCAAGACTCACTGGGCGTAATTCACCACGGCGATGTTCAGCGATTACTAAAATTGAAGACATCATTAACTCCCTGTAGCTTCGCGAATGATGGCAGCAAGCGCTTTAGCTTGAGCGGCGACATCACCAGCAAGAATTTGTGCACGTTGTTTTTCCGGAACATACATACGGCGAACACGGGCCAGTGAACCGGATTCCCCACAATCGTTCGTGGCTAGGCCGATATCACCCGGGGCTAAGGTTTCAATAGGTTTCGCTGCAGCCAATTTCATCCCGCGCAATGAGGCGTAACGAGGTTTATTGATGCCAAGCTGAATCGTCAGCACTGCAGGGCAGGGTAAACGTAGCTCTTGCGATAAGCCACCTTCTAACTCGCGCTTTAACGCGACCTCTTTAGCACCCGGCGTATAGTCCAATCTAGCTACCACCGCACTGTGCGCCCAGCCTAAAAAGCCAGCTACGGCAATACCCGTTGCACCATGGGCGTGATCAGAAGACTGCACCCCAGCAAAGAACAAATCTGGCGCTTCTTTTTTTGCGACCGCTGCTAAAGCACGTGCAATCGCAACCGGGTCTGAACCTTCCATCGACTCATCCCAAACGCGAATCGCGCGGTCAGCGCCTTTAGCTAGACATTTACGCAGCGCTTCATCCGCACTATCTGGCGCGATGGTCACGCACACCACTTCAACAGGGGTATCAGCGTGGCGCTCTTTAATCAGCATTGCTTCTTCTAGCGAATACTCGTCCCATTCATTTAAGTCAGGCAGGAAAAAATCTTCTTCAATATCGCGGCCGTCTGCGCGAATCTCAAAATCTTCATCTAGAGCGATCGCCTGTTTAATGGCAATTAATATCTTCACATCTTCTCCTAAGCGGTGACTTCAGCCTCTACCAAATTAATTTCAAGCGCTTCTTCTAACATTTCCAGAAGTTCACGCACTACAAACTTGCCTTCATAACCTGTGGTCTTGAGTGCATCTTCAAACATGGTCAAGTCTTTAGGGCAGCTGACGACATACACCTCAAGACCCTCAATGGATGCGGCCTCACGCATGCGATTCTGTGCTGGCTTCTCTGTACCCACAGGATCAGGTACCCAGATGCGTCCACCCCCTGCTCCGCAGCAGAATGAGTTGTCCTTGCAGCGTTTCATTTCAACGAGCTCACAGCCGATTGCCTCAAGCAATTTGCGAGGTGCGTCGTAGCCCTTATTAAATCGGCCTAAGTGACAAGGATCATGGAATGTCACACGATGACCGAGTTGCTTTTTCACGGTCAGTCGCCCTTCTTCGATCAGTTTCATCACGAAAGAGGTGTAGTGCTCAATTTCAAACTGCCCCCCAAAGTCGGGGTACTCATTTTTTATGGTATTGAAAGAATGAGGATCGGTCGTAACAACGCGATTAAAGTCGGCGGATTGCATGGCACTGATATTGGATTCTGCCAAATGTTCGTAGAGCCCTTCTTCCCCTACCCGACGAATATCATTTCCTGCATTGGATTCCCCATCGTAGAGAATACCAAAATCGATTCCTGCCGCATGCATTAAACGCGCAAAGGCTTGGCTTACTTTTTGATTACGTGGATCAAACGAAGCGTAATCACCTACAAACCACAACACATCAACCGGTTCCTTTCGCGCGTCTTTAACAGGGAAAGGCAATCCCTTCGCCCATCCACCGCGCTTACGACGCGACTCACCAAACGAGTTGCCCGATTTATGTATGGTCTGCAAAGTCTTTTGTAGAAGTGGATCCATATCCCCCTCTTCAACCAAAGCACGGCGCATCTGCACAATGATGGGCACATGCTCTACCGCCACAGGACAAATCTCTACGCAGGCCATGCAAGTACGGCAGGCCCACAGCGTTTCAGAAGATACCTGTCCCACTCCTGTGCCATGCATCGCCAGCTTGGATTGTTCGGGTACAGCGGAATACTGCAAAGCTGAATTCGCCAGTTCACGCAGCGACAAAATCACATCGCGAGGGGACAAAGGCCCGCCCGTGGTGCGTGCAGGGCACGCCTCATGACATCTTCCACATTTGGTGCAGGCATCCAGATGCAGGAGTTGCTTCCAACTCATATCCGTCAGGAAACGATAACCAATCTGTTCTTGACCTTCAGGTACTTTAGGCAAACGCTGGGCGGGCAAGGGATCGCGCACCACCAAAGAAATAATGGCGGTAAAGATATGCTTTGCCTTGGTATAGGGGATGAGTGAGATCAACGTCAAAGCCAACGCACCATGCGACCACCATATCAGCTGTCGCAATATCACTGCGCCTTCAGCATCTAATCCCAGCGCTCTTAAGCCATATGCAAAGAATGCCCCTACTGGAGACCACCAGCGGATATCCCATACCTCTGGGCGGTCCGCGAGCCAAATCATGCGTGCGCCCGATAACACAAAGCCTGATACCCCAATAATGACTAAGATCCAGAGAAACAGCCAATCTTCAATTCGATAGTTGCTGCGATCATAATCCGGTGCATCTGGGGCGCGATCGGGGCGGGCGTAATCCAGTTTGGGAGGCTTAATCCAACCACGACGAACCATCATATAAATGAGGCCACCCACTAGGGATACCCCAGCGATATTCATCGCAAGCTTGAACCAAAGATAGAAGTCACCATACCAGTAATGAATACCAAATAACTTGCTAGTAATGTCGTACTCAAGCGTAATGATTGAGGTACCCATAAACAGCACACCAAAACCATAGAAAATTGCACGGTGAGCCATACCAGCGTAAGGATCTCGACGCACCAAGGTTCGATGCGTCGCAATCGCTACGATGCCCTGTTTAATGTGGGCATAGTCCCATATCACCCTGGCATCGGGCACACCGCGCAGGTACTTGCGTACCTCGCGATATACACCATAAATAAAGCTGCCAATCGCCGCAAACCCAACCAGGTAGAAGAAACTCACTTCCCATGAAGGAAAGTCCTGAAAGAGGATGCGGGTGAATGCATGTGGATCCATCATCCCGCCATCAAGACTCATATTCGATTTCGGGATTTACACCAGGTGAATGAGGATTTCCCCAGATCGCCACTTCACGCTTATAGGCTTTTGGGAACTGGGCATTGGCTTCTTCAATTTCACGCGCAACACGATGCCCCGTGAAGGTAGCATCCGCGATCAAACGAGGGGCTTCTGCATCACCAATCAGGTACACGGCTTTAACTCCATTTGCCTCCCACTCAGACTGACGTGCGTTGAGCTCACGGTGCAAACTATCATCAGAATGACGACCCGTAACCAAAATCAATGAATCAAATTCCAACCAGCGATGGGTCTTGTTGGCATCGCGAGGGAACACACCAGGACCACGATATGTTCTGCGTGAACCATCACCCCAGATGTTGTAGATCTCTAGGCGACCTTTCTCAATCTTACTGCAGAAATGATCACCTAACTCCTCTACATGTAGCTCGTGCAAGCGACGCATCATGTTGGGGTATTCCAAGGTGAAGTGCATGTAATTAGCCAGATGTACACCCGAAACAATCGTTACTTCATGACCTTCGCTCGCGAGCTTTTCAGCCAAGCTGGGTGCCATAAAATAGGTATCAGCATTCAGAATGACAACGCGCTTACCGATTGGCTTCTTACCTGAGAACACTTGTTCAGGGGTGAGCTGGTCAGGCTGGCTGGCATCTGCTCCAGGAATCGGATCATGAGTAAGACAGTTGGTACCATCGGTATTCCATGAAGAACCTGTGGCGATCACAATCTTCTCAGCGCCATAGGTCAATGCTGCTTCTGCCGTCATGGGCTTCTGACCTAAGGCAACTTGGCTCTGCTTGTTCTTTTTCACAAGCTTACCGATCTGGGTCTCGCGGTAGTCGCGGTGATAACCCCACTCACCCAACCCAGGCAATGTCACCACGCTATTTAAGTGACCGCCAATTTTTTCTGCGGTGTCATACAAGTGAACGGTGTAACCACGTTCCATCAAGACACGTGCGCACTCCGAACCTGAGGGGCCTGCGCCCACGATCAAGACGGAATCTTCCGATCCTTTCTTGGGGAAGCGCTCAGGGTGCCAGCCACGACGGTACTCTTCACCTGCTGTTGCGTTTTGAGTACAGATCATGGGGGGACCACCGATCTCCCAACGTGAAATACACACGTTGCAACCGATACACACACGAATGTCATCCACACGCCCTTCTTCTACTTTCTTAGGCAAGAAGGGGTCTGCAATAGAAGGACGCGCGGCACCGATAATATCGGCATAGCCTTTGGTAACGATCTCGGTCATTTTCTCAGGATCGGTATAGCGACCGACGCCCAAGACAGGTTTCTTAGCGACTTGCTTAATGTAGCGGGTCCAAGGTACTTGATGACCTTGCAGATAGAAACGTGAGGGGCCTGCATCTTCGCCCCACTCCGCAATATCACCCACATCCACATCCCACAAATCAACCAGCGGATCGGCGAGTTCAACAAAACGCATTCCGTCTTCTTCCACTTCTACTGAGCCCGGACCGTACAAAGTATCGACAGCAAAACGGGTGGCAATCGCACAATCGTTACCGACTGCCGCGCGCACTTTTTCTAGGGTCTCGATCCAGAAGCGAGCACGGTTCTTAAATGATCCACCGTAGCCATCCGTGCGCTTGTTGTAATAAGGGGACAAGAACTGCAAAGGTAAATAGGAGTGTGCGCCGTATACATAAACGATATCAAAGCCGGCATCGCGTGAACGCAAGGCGGCATCCACGTAGTACTGCTGCACCATCGCGATATCACTCAGATCCATTTCACGGCAGTAAGTCAGTGTTTCAAACTCTGAAGCGTATTGGCTAGGTCCACGGGGCGTGGCGCGGGATTCCATGCAGGGCGCATGCGCACCGCCGTACCACATTTCAACCCCTGCCAAAGCACCGAATTGATGAATATGATCGGTCATTGCACGCAGATTGTGAACATCACCCTTATCCCAAATACGGGCAGATAAACGGTGCGTATCATCGGACTCGGGGTGAATAGAGCAATATTCGGTATTGATTCCAGCCCAACCGCCTTCGGCTTTAATCGAACGGTGCGCAGCTTGAAATCCGGGTTTATCTGAGCCTGCGCCAATACAATGTGGGACTTGGTAAAAACGATTACGCAGGGTCTTAGGACCAATCTGAACAGGTGTAAACAGGATGTCGTATTTTGGATCTCGTGCCATGAAATATCTCCCCGGAGCGGTTTATTGGAGTTGATTGTGTTCGGATTATCTTGACGAGGCCGAAGCCCCGCCAATTACAACGAGGGATTACTCTCTTGGTATTAGTAAATAAAACGCATAATAATCAGCGCTGTCCGAACTCTTGACCCGGAATCCACTGCGTTCCCGCCAAGGGAATACGTGCCATTGCAGCAGCTTCTACCGTCAGCGCAACTAAATCTTCACGCTCAAGATGGTGCACGTTCTGCTTACCGCATGCACGCGCAATGGTGGTGAGTTCCATATTCACGGTCTTCAGATAATTACGCACACGTTTGGAACCCACATCGGGCTCCAGACGTTTCTCAAGAATAGGATCTTGTGTGGTGACCCCGACGGGGCACTTACCGGTATGACAGTTATGGCAATAACCAGGACGCGTGCCTAACTTTTCATAATCCGCCAGCGCCGAATGATGCTCGCCACCCTGCACATAGGTTTCGCTATTGCAACCTAAGGCAAACAGAATACCTTGGCCAATGGCAACGGCATCTGCACCCATCGCTAAAGCTTTAGCCACATCTGCACCCGAACGAATGCCGCCCGAGACAATCAGTTGCACCTTACCGATCATATCCAGATCTTCGAGCGCATCAACGGCCTGGCGCACCGCTGCAAGAGTCGGGATACCCACGTTTTCAATAAAGCACGTTTGCGTGGCTGCGGTTCCACCCTGCATCCCATCTACCACCACCACATCCGCCCCTGCATGCACAGCCAGCTTCACGTCATTAAAGGTTCGTGTTGCACCCACTTTGACGTAAATGGGTTTTTCCCAGTTGGTGATTTCGCGCAGTTCCTGAATTTTGATGGTCAGATCGTCAGGGCCCGTCCAATCAGGATGACGGGAAGCCGAACGCTGGTCCACGCCTTCAGGCAAGGTCCGCATCTTCGCGACACGTGGATTAATCTTTTGTCCAAGTAACATCCCACCTCCGCCTGGTTTAGCGCCCTGACCAATCACCACTTCAATCGCATCGGCGCGACGAAGATCATCGGGGTTAAAGCCATAGCGTGAAGGCAGGCACTGATACACCAGAATCTTAGAAGATTCACGCTCTTCATTGGTCATACCCCCATCACCGGTGGTCGTAGAGGTCCCCACCGCTGTCGCTGCTCGACCCAGAGACTCTTTAACGTTTGCTGAGAGCGCACCAAAGCTCATCCCTGCAATCGTAATGGGAATATCTAATTCAACCGGCTTACTGGCATAGCGAGTACCCAATATGGTCTTGGTGACACAACGCTCGCGATATCCCTCTAATGGGTAGCGCGATAAAGACGCACCGAGAAATAACAAATCATCAAAGTGAGGCAGTGCGCGTTTAGCGCCCAGTCCACGAATTTCATACAAGCCATGGGCAGCGGCATTTTGGATGTAATCAATTGTCTTACGGTCATATCCTGCTGAAGGCTCCAGCGAGAGATGTTTACCCTGTGTATTTTTCGGATCCATCAAACTTCTCCTCAATATTCCTGATCAGCGTCAGCGTTCCAGTGGTACAAAGACCGCGCTGACGCGATCCGCTTAAAGCTCTTGGGGTCATGCTTTAGACCTGCTTTGGCGAGTAATTCTGCAACGCCAGTAAAGTCTGCTTCTGTCATGGGTTCTTCCTGTGCATCTGCGCCCAAGGACTTGATCTTGCCCTTCACATACAGTACGGCTTCATAAAGAGAATCGCCTAATGCATCGCCAGCATCTCCACAGACGACTAAGCGCCCTGCTTGTGCCATGAAAGCAGAAAAGCTACCCACATTGCCATCAACTACGATATCGCCGCCCTTAAGAGAAACGGCACAGCGCAAACCAGCGTCTCCTTCAATGACAAGCAAGCCACCGTGTGCAGATGCACCTGCGGCATTAGAGGCAAAACCTTTCACGCGAATGCTACCGCTCATCATGTTCTCGCCAACCCCCGTGCCCGCACTGCCATGAATCACGATATCAGCGAACTTATTCATTCCACCAGCGTAGTAACCTGCGTTGCCATGAATCTCAACCTTCACAGCCTCATTCACCCCAACCGCAATATTGTGGGCGCCGTCGGGGTTCAGCACATTCACAGTTGTCACCCCATTCAAAGGGTCGTGCAAGAGTCGATTGACTTCACGAACTGGCTTGCCAGCCAAATCGACAGTAATTTCACTCATGTTGTATATCTCCGCTTATATTTTGATCCAGTGATTCAGGTGCGCCACACATACATTTCTTCAGGCGCAGGCTCGAACACGTGGGCATTTTTAATATCGGGCAAGTGGGCTAAAGAACGAAATTCTGAAGCAATCGCCACGTAGTCATCGGTCTCAGCCACAACAGCAGGTTTACATGCAAAAGGATCACGAATGAGCGCTAACTCATCTTTGGTTCCCATTAAAAAGGTAAAGAAACCATCCAGTTCATCGAAACCTTTTTGCAGCGCGTTTTCTAAGGTGTCACCTTCACGCAGTCGCCATTCCAAAAAACGACAAGCGGCTTCAGTGTCATTGTCGGTATCAAAGTGAATGCCGCGTGGCTCGAGCATGCGACGAATCCCGTTGGGATTGGATAGAGAACCGTTATGTACCAGACAAAAATCTTCACCGGCCGTAAAAGGATGGGCACGATCAGGTGTCACAGCAGATTCTGTTGCCATCCGGGTGTGACCTACCAAGTGGGTTCCTTGTAGATGTGAGAAATCGTAGCGATCCGATACTTCTGTAGGCGTTCCGATGTCCTTGTACAAGTCCATGCTTCGACCAGTAGAGAGGATATGTAGCTTGGGGTGATGCTCATGAATCCAATGCTTGATGGGAGCAGCTGCTGAGCCTACTGTCAGAATCGCATGGTTACCCGAAGTCGCTATTTCCGCATCCGTTCCAAACTCCTCTCGAATGGCATGCGCCAATCCATGCCAATTGAAATCAGCACCCGCTTCAGTCATGCCGGAATACAGATTAATTTTGCGATGCGCTTCATTCACGGGCGTTCCAAAGACAGCCAAACCTGCCGAATCAGGGCCGCGCTCCGTCATACCAATCAGCATCGGCACCATCAAACTTCCGAGTTGAGGCCGAAGCTCGGGCTTCTTTACTAATAGGCCAACAATTCCACACATACGTTTCTCCTTGCGGGTACTTCAGGTCTTAGAAATATTCTAGGTAGCTTTTGATTTCCCAATCGGAAACATGGCGCATATATTCCAACCACTCCATCCGCTTGAGATTCACAAATTCTTTTCCTGCGGGGCCCATTGATCCGAGGATCAGCGGGTCAGCTTCAAGCGCATCCAAGGCTAGGGATAGGTTTTGGGGGAGTAAATCAATGCCCCGCGCCTTAAGCTCATCCATGCTTAAGTCATACAGGTTGACGTTATTGGGTTCGCCCGGATCAATCTTGTTATCGATACCATCTAAGCCTGCAGCAATCACAGCAGCTGTAGCGAAATAAGGATTACATGCACCATCGGGCAAGCGAAGTTCAATCCGACCACCCGGTCCACGCACCATGCAAGAACGGTTGTTTTCACCATAGCTAATATACGCCGGAGCCCAAGTCGCCCCCGTCAGCGATCGGCCTACGACCAAACGCTTATAAGAATTCACAGTCGGGGCACAAATAGCAGTTAATGCAGCAGCGTGTTTAAGCAAGCCACCGATAAAGTAATAGCCCAACTGTGAAAGATCTAGACCGCGTTTATCCGACTTATCTTCAAACAGATTGTTACCGTGTTCATCCCCAATTGAAGCATGCATATGCATCCCATTACCGGGTCGATTCGCATAGGGTTTAGGCATAAAGGAGCAGATTAAGCCGAGATCATTGGCAATCTCAGAAGCCGCCATTTTGAAAAAGGTATAGTGATCACACGAGGTTAAGCAGTCGGTATAGGTATAGTTAATTTCAAATTGGCCATTGGCATCCTCGTGGTCAATTTGATACACATCAATACCCACATGTCGCAGGCTGTCAGTTAGTTTTTCAAGGAAAGCACGCGCACGTGACAAACCCTTGTAGTCATAGCAAGGCTTGGCCAGGGTATCGGTATCATCACAAGGCACAATCTGGCCTTGTATGTTTTTCTTAAGCAAAGAAAACTCTGGCTCTAGTCCCGTATAAAAAGTCCATCCCCGCTGACTAAGCCTTGCAATCTGTGCTTTTAAATTCACACGTGGGTCATGTCCCCAGGGCTTCTTATGCACATGACCATCACACACCACGCGTGCATACCCAGGCTGCCAAGGCACCACGCTCAAGGTGGCGTGATCGCCCACAGCCATGTAATCAGGACCATGGGGCTCAATGCCTGTTCCCCAAATCGCAAAACCAGCAAAGCCCGCACCCGCCTTCAAAATTTCATCGTAATGACTGGCAGGGACGGCCTTTGTCTTGGCAACACCGTGAATATCCACGAACTGGGCCAACACATACTTGACGTTATTGTCGGCAAAGAATTGCTGCGGGTCTTTAATACTCATCAATTGTTCTCCCTTATTTTTTTAATTCAAGATCGCGATACCAACCGGCCCGCCATCCAATTCCCCTGCAATTTCACAAAGCGTTGACCACATATAGTCTGCATAACTGCTATCAAACCAAAACCGAAGAGCGAAACCTTCAATTTTTCTCGGCGCAGGCACGACCACTGCGGTGATTCCAACGCCAACCATAGTCGTCATAATGGCTGGCATCATGGAATGATCTACGCCAGCAAAATCAAAACTACAGGTCTGAAGAAGCAAATGATTCAGGTGCGAACCCGTCAGCATGAGCTCTGCATCTTGCCGCAAAACTGCGTAAGCACCCACAGGCGCTGCAGTCTCATTCAAGCGGCGGGTCATGATTGCATCGGCTGCATCTTCAATGAGAAACTCATTGCGTCCCAAACGCGCAATCACCGCACCTTCTTGGGTTTGAATGCAGGAATTAGGTTGCCCAGGCACAGGAATCCCAGCGGCCTCTAACCAAGCTGCACTGCCGGGGCCTTTGCATCCTGCGCGTAAGCGCCAAGACAAATCAATCATGCCAAGCTTTGCGGCAATCTCAATGTCTTTCGGACTAAATTGAGCCACCACGGGCATCTCACATTGCTCAGACCATGTGGCAGAAGTGCCTGCAAGGACATCGGTAAATGGGTTCACGCGCTTGGGTGCACATTGCATGGTACTCATGCTGCTGCCTCCGAGGATTCTTCTTTTTGGCGAAGATCTTTAGGGTCATAGAATGGACGGGTGACGACTTCGGCCTGAACCACACTACCGTCTGAACGTCGAATACTCAGTATCTGTCCTGGCTCAGTATGGGTCGGCGGAACAAAAGCCAAACCAATGTGAGCACCTACTGCAGCACTAAAACCAATACTGGTGATCCGCCCAATGATTTCGCCAGCCTCAATAATCAGATGACATTCTTGCGGCGCTGCTCCAGTAAACCCAGATTGAAGCTTGAAACCAATTAAGCGCTGACGGGCCGGTTTCTCAGTGATCATTTTGAGAGATCGCTTACCCACAAAATAGGGCTTATCAAATTTAACAGCCCAGTCTGCACCAATATCAAAGGGATTAGTCAGGCCATCGGTATCTTGCCCCACAATCACATGGCCTTTTTCAAGGCGAAGTAAACGCTGAGCTTCAACACCAAAAGGAACAATACTAGGTTCAGTTTCCATGATGGCATCCCATAAACGGGCGCCGTATTCCGCAGGAACGTGAATCTCATAGCTCCATTCGCCCACAAAACCCACGCGCATCAAGCGGGCAGGGATCCCAGCTACTAGCCCTTCTCGCACAGCAAGATAAGGAAAACCTTCTATAGAGAAATCGAGATCACACAGTTTGCTCAATACCTCACGACAACGGGCACCGGCGATATTCACAGCAGACCGCGCTCCGGTTACGTTAACCAATCCTACATTCAATTTCCAAATCGTATTCAGGCGTGAAAGCTCCCGATACACCGTTGCAGCCCCAGAAGTTGTGGTGGTGAAGTAAAAGAGTTCAGGCGTTAGACGGGCAACCACTCCATCGTCAATCACCACTCCAGATTCATCACACATAATTGCGTAACGGGTCGCACCCACATTTAATTTCGCATAGCGCATGGTATAAACGCGCTCTAAAAACTCTCCAGCATCAGGACCTCGAACTTCGAGCTTGCCTAAGGTACCAACATCAATCAAACCCAAACCACTCCGAACTGCTGCCACTTCTGCAGCAATACATTCGGTACGTGTTTTACCAGGTTTCGCGTAATACTCAGGACGCTGCCAAACACCTGCAGCCATCCATACCGCACCCAATGCTTCATGACGTGCATGAAGCGGTGTACGGCGATCAGGAGAGAACCCACGCCCGGCCAAGATCGACATAGGCACAGGATGAAAAAATGGACGTGCAGTCGTAGTTCCCACCTGTTGAGGTGACTTACCCATTAACCTCGCCAGAATACGTAGGGCATTCATGTTGGAATGCTTACCCTGCGAGGGCCCCATTCCATTTGTTGAGAATCGTTTCAGCAATTCGATATTGTCAAAACCCTCCAATACTGCGGTCTCAAAATCTTTTAGCTGAAGGTCTTCATCAAAGTCGATGAAATTTTTACCCGATGGATGAGAAATAATAGGCCATGGGTGACTGGGCGAAAACCGCTCAGCGGCAGGGGCATGCCCCAACTCAGCTGACAAACTCAAGAACGCTGCGGCCTGTCGTCCCGCATACTGACCATCCTCGATTTTCTTATCCAAAGCATACAAACCATTGACGCGACCCGCCGCAAAAACACCTTGCGGAAGGCGCTCTGGAATGAATTGCTGGGTTGAATCCTGAAAGCTCATGCTTGTTCCTGCCTGATACAACAGGTTCAGTGCGGGCGCCCACCCCACACTCATCGCTAAGCCATCACAAGATAAAAAGCGCTGCTGCGCTAAAATGGGTTCACCATCCGCGTTTAAGGGACAGCACGTAACACCGGAGAGCGTACCTTCTTGTCCCGCATGCGCTTCATACACGCAGCAGCTTAATAAACATTCCACACCCTGAGAGCGCAGAGACTGTAAGAGATTGGCATCGGTATCCTGCGCGCGTAAATCAACAATGGCTGCAAGATTTACCCCCGCAGCAATCATATCTAGCGCTACGCGATAACCATCATCATTCGCTGTCAATACCACCATTGTTTTGGCGGGCTGCACAGCATAGCGATACACCAAACGTTGAGCCGCACTACCCATCATCACGCCAGGCAAATCATTGTTACGGAATACCGCAGGCTGCTCATAGGCACCCGCCGCAACAATGACAGATCGTGCACGCACCTTAATCATTTTGTTGCCATCGACCAAGGGCACCCAGTAATCAGCGTAATAGGCTGCAGCATAAGAACCTAGACGTACTTCGATATTGGCATGGCTAGTGACTCGATCCACCAAGGACTTCACCACAGCTCGCCTTGCAGGATCATTTCCCAGTTGGTAAAAACCACTTCCACCTAGACGAGGGTTTTCTTCGGCCAACATCACCGAGGCTCCAGCCTCTGCCGCTGAAAGTGCAGCGGCCAATCCAGACGGGCCTCCTCCTATGACGAGAACATCACAAAAGGCATAGCGCTTTGCAGTCTTCACGACAGGACGATCAAAATGAATGACGCCCAAGCCACTCATGTTTCGAATCAAAGCTTCCCAAAAAGGAAATAGCCAACGCGAATTCGCAACTTTGTAGTAAAAGCCAACAGGCAAGAAACGAGAGAAAAAACCTATAAGGCTAGCGCGATCCTTAGCCACACCTCCATGCGTATTGACTGCGGTATAGGAACCCCCGGCAGCAATTTCTTCAATATCAGCGCGAACATTCGGGCGATCACCCGCTTGCACCAACGTATTCACGTCATGATTGGCTAATGAAAGGACACCCCGCCGACGGTGATATTTGAAGCTACGTCCAAGGGTTCGCAAACCCCGCGCCCACAACGCAGCACTAATCGAATCTCCAGCAAAACCTTTATGTTGCTGACCTTCAAAGGTGAAGCTGATTTCTTGGGTGCGGTCTATCCATTCACCCGGTATATGCGCTAATCGACTCACGATCCCTCTCCATACAAATAGGTGCGCAGCACATGATCCTTGGCCGTATCGCGCTCAGCGATAAACCAGATATTGGAGGGGGTATGACACCACCATTCTTTTTTCACTGCGGGAATACCACTGCGGTTAAAAACATAATCTGTCCATTCACTATCTGAACAGGTTTCTGAATCAGGTTCATTCCTGACTTCACCGTGATACACAAACTCACTCACGGGACGCGGTCCATTGATTGGGCAAACAAGAATTTTCATGATTAATGCCCCACAGAAGCTGCGCCTTTTTCACCCGTTAAGGCGAAGTCGGCAAAACGTTGTAGAGAAAAACCAGTAATGAGTGGGTGAGGTTCATCTTTAGCAACAGTGTGCGCCATGGTTTTGCCGCTGATGGGCGTGGCCTTAAAGCCCCAAGTACCCCAACCCGCATCGAGGTATAAACCTTCAACTGGAGTTTTACCCATGATCGGTGCAAAGTCTGGAGTCATATCCGCCATACCCGACCACTGCCGAACTACTTTGACATGGGAAAGAAAAGGGAACATCTCTAGCATGTGTGCACTCAAGCTTTCGGTGAAATCCAAAGTGGATCTTGTCGAATGTAGTTCATAGGGATCCAAAGAGGCTCCCATCACCAACTCCCCACGGGCAGTTTGGCTAATGTAAATATGCAAACTGCCAGAAACCAAAATAGGATCTAACCAGGGCTTAATGGGTTCGCTGACCATTGCCTGCAAGGGATGCACAAATATCGGGGTACGAAAGCCTGCCATCTCGGTCACCCGTGGCGTAAATCCAGCCACCGCAGATAAAACTTTTTCAGTAGAAATATAACCGCGCGAAGTATTCACCCCTACAATTTTTCCACCCTGAATATCTAGGCCCTGCACTTCGGTTTGCTGATGAATCTCTACACCACGCATGTCAGCGCCCTTGCCATAACCCCAAGCCACAGCATCGTGACGTGCGATTGCTCCAGGGGCGTGATAGAGCGCACCAAGAATAGGTGCATGGCCCGCACAGGAAAGATCAATTTGAGGGCAGGCTTTTTTCACATGATCTGGACCAACGAGCTCTGAATCTACGCCATAGTGTTTATTGACTTCTGCTCGCCAACGCATGGTGCGCACGGCGGAATCGGTATGCGCCAAAGTATAGTGACCACGTGTAGAGTAGAACAAATTAAGATCAAATTCTGCACTCAGATCTTTCCATAAGTTCACACTGGCGTCGTAGAACTTCACCCCTTCTGGAGTCAGATAATTGGAGCGAATAATGGTCGTATTACGGCCGGTATTTCCCCCGCCTATATAACCTCTTTCCAACACGGCGACATTGGTAATGCCATGATCACGGGCGAGATAGTAAGCCGCGGCGAGACCATGGCCTCCTGCACCAATAATCACGACGTCATAACTAGATTTCATACGATCATGGGTGGTAAACATCCTAGGTTCATGATGCTTACTGGATAAGGCGTATCGAATTAAACGCAAAGGCACGGCATATCCTCAATCTCATTAATAAAAATTGCATTCATCATCTATCTCACCGCTAACTGGTAACACACCAACACAACAGCCACGCCACACGCTAAGGTTAGATAGGGCAAAACTCCCGCCCTTGCTTGCGCGCCTTCCCCGGCGATTTGCGGCATATCTTCCACAGCGTCCTTAGGGAACACACCACGATCTTGCACATAGTGTCTGTAAATAAAGACAGGAATAATGAGTGCGCTGAATACTGCCCCAGTCAGCAAAGTGCCTGGCCCCCAGAGATCAGCGCCAAACCCCATTAACACTAAGTTGAAGAAGGCCAAAAACGTACCTATCGCAAGCAATGGTTTTGAGACCTTAAAAGGTCGATTACGTTCCGCCCTATCAATACGATGGATCCAACACGCATTCAAATTTAGAAAATTAAAAATAAAGTAGCTCACATTCGACGCGGCCAAGACAAAAACGTAATCAGACATCAAAAGCAGCAAGAGATTAAAAACCAAATCCGTGACCATTGCTCCAACAGGGGCGCCGTGTGGGTTCACGCGAGAAAGATAATGAGGCAGCCAGCCATCTACCGAAGCTTGATACAAGGTACGGGATGAGCCAGACATGGCTGTCATAATGGTGAGCGATAAGGTTAAAGCCAAGAGTAACAAAATGATTCTTTGCACCCAAACCCCACCTGCGACCATTGCAGTTAAGACAACAGGTACGCCGGTACCATTGTAAATTTCAGGTGCCAAAAAGCTACGATGATTCACTGCCATAAATGTTGCACCATGATCAGCTTCTGAAAGCTGTTTTATATCTGCTAATTCCAAATAGGATTGAAAAGCAATGGGCAGCATCACGAAGACAAATAAGCAAAGTAGCCCTATATACAATGCGGCCTTAAAAGTATCGCGTTGGGGGTCTTCAAATTCTCTAGTGTAGGAAACAGCTGTTTCCATGCTGTAGGTAGACCAGGCAGCCACAAACAAGCCGCCTGCCAAAACCGTCCATCCCGCCATATTCCAATGACCATCAGAAACAAACCCATCTGCATCGCGCATCATTGGCACGAAAGGCAGAAAGTGATCAAGGTTTAAACCTTGTTTAAATAGCGGGATGAGGGCCAAAACCATCAATGGCAGCAAGCCAAGAGCAGCCAGTGCCATGGTTGCTCGGGCTGAACGCAATATCCCTCCGTGCTGGATTGCGAAAGAAGAAACCAGAATCGAGGCACCCAATAAGAATGTCGCATTGACACGTAAGGTGAGACCGGATTTGAGTCCATTCAAATCCAATAATGTCCACTGCCAAGTATTCATCCAAGAATCCGGAGGAAAGAGCGCTGAGAGGACATAGCCAGCCAACAAACCTGATCCGATTGCTAACACTGGCGACCAAGCCAACCAGTGGCACCAAACCGATACAGGAGCGACGAGCTTACTATAGCGTACCCAAGCTAAAGCACCGTACACAGATGCACCACCAGCCTTATTGGGAAACAAACCGGCCATTTCAGCATAGATGAGGGATTGTATAAATCCGATGATGATAGAAGCAGTCCAGACGAACCATGCAGGTCGCCCTACAGTCGCTGCCACCGCCCCCATAGAGAACAAAACCAGGGCTGGAACCCCACTTGCCACCCAGAACGCACCCGTCCAATCGATCTTGCGATGCAAGCTCGTACTGGATGTACTGCGTTGTTTTCCCTCAAAATTCCATGCGAGGAGCTGGGTTTGCATTACTTTATAATTCCATTGAATATCCTGAGTATTTGACCGCACCCCAAACTTCAGCCACAAGTCAGCATTGGGGGTAGCTCAAAGGTGGTAAGGATTTAGACGGATTCTAATGTTATGTTTAAGGCGACTTAAACGAGCACACTTGTATGAATGTTCAGGATTACCAGCAAACTTTAATCGATATGTATCAAGGGGAGGTATTGGGGGAAGCGCTTTTTTCTAGGCTGCTTGAAACCGAAACCAACCCTGAAATGGGTTATGCCTATAGTTGCTTGCTCCAACTCGAAACCGAGACCAAGGCACGCGTTCGATCTATTCTGATGCGTCACGGACTTCCGCTCGCTGAAACAGAATCCAGTCGAATCCAAGGGACCGCTTGGGCAAATTCACTTCGCACATTAGATCCTCAGGCGTTTCTAAATACATTTGCAGAAGAGATCGCACCTTACGCTAAGCGGTATTCTGATATTGCTCAGCAAGCTGTCTCTGAAGATGCTGAGTGCCTGCGATATGTGGCAGCACATGAGCAGGCTATTCATCATTTTCTGATCCATTTACAAACACACTCACCTCGCGAATCTATAAGCATAGCAAGGGGTTTACTCAGTTTTCCTATCGATTAAATGCTTTACCTCCTAAGGGGTATTACCTCATGAGCATTGTCCGCACACTGCGCGCGCCAGAGAATCGGCTTGATGAAAAATGCGCTTTGTGCGCTTTGCCGAAAACCATGAGGGTGTTATGCAACGCAATTCGATTTTAAATGAACGTCATCGTCAGTTAGGTTCTTTACTTGACGGAGAAACTTGGAACAACATGCCGCTCCCATGGCGCTACAGCACAGATGCGCATGAAGAAGTCATTGCCACGCGCACCCGCGCAGGTCTTTATGATGTAACCGCACTGAATCTGATCAACGTTTCAGGCAAAGACGCTGCCTCAGTCTTAGACCAACTCGTCAGTATTGATATTGCTCGCTTGAAACCAGGTTGCTCTCGCCTTGCTGCTGAAGTCAATGATGATGGCGCATTAGTCGATGACATCATGGTCATTCGCGATGGGCCTGACGCTTTTCGCTTATCACACGGAAGTGGCAAAACCAAAGAACACTTGGATCGCGTCGCTCAGGGTCGAGAAATAACTATTCAGGCTGACCTCGATACACATATCCTTTCACTCCAAGGCCCTAAGTCTTTGCAAATATTGGCCCCCCATGCTGCCCTTGGTCTTGAAACCCTCCCCTACTTTCAGCACACCACCACCACACTATTCGGCGTCTCCGTCATCATTGCGCGCGGTGGCTACTCGGGAGAATTAGGCTACGAAGTCTATTGCGCATCCAAAAATGCCGTATCGCTATGGGATCAAATTTTGGAAGCCGGAAAGCCTTATGGTGCGATAGCAGCTTCATGGAATGCGCTTGAATTAACCCGTATTGAAGGTGCTTTATTATTCTTCCCATTTGAAATGCCAGAAGGCGATACCACCCCATGGGAAGTCAACATGTCTTGGGCGGTAGACCTAGACAAAAAAGGCCCTTATATCGGCAAAGATGCCCTACTGAAACTACGTGGGCGCGAGCGCGTGAAACAGGCTGGACTCATCTGCGATGCGTCCTATGCGGTTGAAGCGGGATCCAAGATATTCAAAGACTCGCTTGAGGTTGGTGTTGTTACGAGTTCCAGCTACAGTCACTATTTAATGCAATCGTTAGCGTTAGTGCATTTACTTCCCACTCATACAGCATTAGGCACACGAGTGGTGGTAAAAGGATTAAAAGGGGAATGCACTGCATGCGTTGTTAAAACACCGTTTTATGATCCTCTGCGCCAAAGAACGCATGGGACACCTTGAATAAATCATCGATGTCTTTAAGCTAAGGGAAATCTTAACCACTATGAGAAAGGTGCGCTGAATGTCCGCTTACACCTATCGTGTTCGCAGCCAACCTAACTATCCCAGTCTTAAATGGGATGTATCAGGGGCTAGGCATCTTCTCGTTATTTTAGATCTAGACACAAATTCTATTGCTGAATTATGCCGCTCGCCTTGCCCTGGCCCACTTGAGATTTTAGTGCGAGGAGAAGCGACCCACCCTGCTCTCATTCCTTTCAACAAAGCGAATATCCTCATTCATTCCTTTGCTTCGATGGATACACTGATTGTGGCCCTAGAAAACGCTCTCGATCAGACTACAATGGGGTTGCGACTCTATGCCTTGGGGCATGAAGATGGCCTCTGGAAATGCAATAAAGCCGGACAAAAAGTGGGGATGAGCCGCGATGAAATTCAACTCGCTCAAGCAAGCACAACAGGGCGGCCGGTATACTGTGTGCATTGTGGCCACCACATGAATTTGATTCATACCAACATCACTGTTTGCACGGGCTGTAAACGCCATCTCTTAGTTCGTGATCATTTCTCGCGTTTACTCGGGGCCTATATGGGCTTTCAGATTGATGCCGAATCCCCGGGCTTGATTCCAGCAGTTGAAGAGGTGTTCCCATGAGCGCCATGAGAAATGTAGTCGTAAGCCGAATTCAATCCTTAGCGCCAGGTATTAAAGAATTTACTTTTGTTGCACCACCGGGAGAAGAATTATCGCGATTTTCGGCTGGCAGCCACATCGTCATTCACAGTGTGCTGAAGGGGAAACCCCATCACAACCCTTATTCACTTCTGGGTAGTCCCGACGATCCCCATTGGCGCATTGCTGTGCGAAGACAAGAAGTTTCAAGGGGGGGCACGGCTTACATGCATGAGGAGTTGAAAGAAGGGGATACCCTGCGTGTCAGCGAGCCAATCAACCTTTTCCCTCTCGTGCGATTAGGCCGCAAATATATTCTGGTGGCAGGAGGGATTGGCGTTACCCCCATCCTTTCTCATGCCCGAGAAATGTCGCGACTCAAAATGGATTTCGAAGTGCACTATGCAGTGCGTAGTGCAGAGTTTTTAGTATTGAGCGATGAACTTCGTGCACTCGCCCCAGGACGCTTTTATACCTACTTCGATTCAGAACAAGAGCGCCCAGATTTTAAACAATTATTTGGTAACCAACCCCTCGGTACGCACATCTATGTATGCGGTCCTTCAGGGATGATTGATGCCTGTCTAAACGCAGGACGCGCTGCAGGCTGGCCCGAAAGCCATCTTCATAGTGAAAAGTTTTTAGCTGCAGAGCATGGTGAAGAATTTACCGTCGTTGCAGCGCAATCAAATGTCACGATTACTGTGGCCTCAGATACCTCTCTTCTCGATGCGCTCGAAGAAGCAGGGTTAAACCCACCCTGTCTATGCCGAGGGGGTGCGTGTGGTCAGTGTGAAGCCGAGGTCGTATCTTGCGATAGTGAATTTGAACATCGTGACATTTTCCTCACTGATGCAGAAAAATCATCTAGAAAAAAAATTATGCCATGCGTGTCTCGTGTCAAGGGCGGTACCTTGATACTCAATATTTGAACTGGAGCAAACCGTGAGCATTCCCTTTCGCCAAGAAACCTTTAGAGACGACTTCACTTATCGGAATTCAGCCGAAGCAGTAAGGAGATTTCCTTTCCCCTTTCCGCAAGATGCTTACATGTACTCGGTGAATATTGAGCCCCATGTTTCAGTTGATCCAGGCTCTGTCTATGAGCATACCTTTGATATCGATGAGCACTATATCGCTGAATGCGAAGACCGTGCGATCACGCTAGGTAAAACCAAGAATCGTTTCTTAGCCCTACCCCACATGATGGATGCGCAATGGGATACCTTGGAATTACTGATGACTTCCATGGCGCGGGATTACCCAGATTTATTTGCCCTCAGCCGCGATGGCGCAAAATGGCACTGGATGAATAAGCCACTGAATATCGATCAACATTTTGTATTTGGCGATACCCGCACCCTACCCTATGCGCCCTTGGAATATATTTCGCGCCAAGGCCAGGGTGACTTCATTTTGTTGGATCAACGTGAAGGAAATTTATGGGTGGATGCCGGCGTGGTGACCACACAAGCAGATTGGTCACTCGCCTTTGATGTGGGAATGTCGTTCAATGAATGGCATGGTCCTGTTCCCATGGCTGCAGAAATTGGGGTCTTTGATCGTGCACTCAAATTCTTGTTGATGTTGCAGCATGGCGCGCCAGTGCGGCGCTTGAATTGGACCATGACCATCAACCCTCGTCTTGATACCTCTCCCGAACACTATGACCAATGGGGTCCTGATCGTGCCTCAGTGACACCTGAAAACGTGGGCGCAAAAGTACATCTGCGCGTAGAGGTTCAAACATTGTTCCGCTTACCACGGAGCAATGGCGTACTTTTTGGTGTGCGTTGTTACCTTGCCAGCTTGAATGATCTGGTGACCAACCCTGCATGGGGACAGCGTTTGCATCGTGTATTGCGTGATCTTCCTCAGCCCTTAGCGGAATACAAAGGCCTCGTGCGTTATCGCCAGACTGCAGTAGATTGGCTAAAGCAATTTGATCAAAGTCATTCATGATCCTATCTACTCAATGCGCTTTGCTCTATGTATAAGGTCTCCTCACAAAACCTATGGGCCTAGTCACTGCATCAAGTGATGCCAATCCAGCTCTTTCCTCTGCACTTGCCCAGCATTTCGCGCGCAATCAAAGATGGGGCTTTGTATGGGCGTTATGGACAGCAATTCTATGGGGCGCTTGGTATGTACCCGGTACTGCTCTCTGGTTTGAACATCCCTTTTCTGATATTCCTACAGATGCTCAAACTTTAAAACTCGCTGCTACAGCCGTGATGACTTGGGTGCATGCTATCGCGGTATTCGTATTCCTCATGCTTTGGAATGGCGTACTGGGTAAGGTCAAAGATTACGGTCGCACCATGGTGCGCTTCAAAAAAATCTCCAAGTGGTATGCCTTGGCCTCACTGTGCGGTGGCCCCATGGCGATCTTTGGTTCGTATATGGCCATGGGATTTGTAGGCCCAGTATTCGCTGCAGTGACTTCACTATTTTATCCAGTGATAGGCGCACTGGTCGCACGTCTTTGGTACAACGAAAAAATATCCGGACGAGCCGCAATTGGCATGGCAGTGATTATCTTTGGAGGCATGGTGATCTATGGCCCCGGTCTCTTCGGTGAAGTCAGCAAAGACGCCAATCCCATGGCATGGCTGGGCTATCTAGGCGGTGTCATGTCAGCTATTGGCTGGGGCACAGAAGGCGCAGTGGCAGGGCGGGCTATGGATGTCTCGGATCCTGATGTGGGTATACAGTGCCGCTTCACCTTTGAGATTTTTTTCTGGGGCTTCATCATTCTTCCAATCTTGGCACTATTCACTGATCTGCCTATTCTCGCTTTGATCAAAGACACCGTGTTTGAACCCAAAGCCATGATCTGGATTTTTCTGGCCGCCTCCTGCCATGCATATTGCTATACCTCTTGGTACAAAAGCTTCAGCCTCATTGGGGTGGCACGCGGCGAAGCTATCGGAAATTTGTATGCCATCTTTGCTCTGATTTTCATTGCAGCATTTACCCTACAGTTCCCTCAGTGGTATTTCATCTTAGGGCTCATTCTCACGGTGTCAGGGAGCTTCATCATGTTCAGTGAACCTGCGGCATCAATCGAAAACTTGCGCGACCACAGCAGCGCTGAGTGTGAAGTATGAAGCTCCATCAAAAAGGCTTTTTGCTTGTATATTTAAAACGGGCAGACAGCCTGTGGGATGAACAGATCATTTCTGCCACACTCAAGGAATATGCCTTGCAGGGAGTCTATTGGGAAAACCATATTCGCGTATCGCTCGACGAGCTCGCTGCAGGCGGCCTAATCACTCGACTTGAAGAAAAACTCAGCGAGAAAAACGGCAAAGCTATTTTGCAATTTCGCTATCAAGTCTCGCCCTTCGGCAAAAACCGCATTGTCGATGCCGGACTTGAAGATTAAAACAGAGCCATCAACTAGGACAATGCCATGAATAGCTTTTGGGGTTATGCAGGTGCGGATCTCTTCGCCATCGTCGTGATTGGGGGTGTCAGCGCACTGAGCTTATTCAGCGCTTATTTGTTCGTCAAAAACTACGGGCACTAAAGAGTCAAATACGTGCCCTCATCAAGCACCGTATCAAGCCCTGTCCCACACAGTAAGCCTAAGGTCTCTTACGAAACGCAGACTCAAGTCTTGCCTCGAGACGCTAGCCGCGCGTTGCATGCCTCAGCAAACGCACCAAATAAAGCCATCGAAACAGGATTCTCTAAAGCCTTGTACTCAGGGTGCCACTGAACCGCCAAAGCAAATGCAGGCGCCCCCATCACACTCACTGCTTCTACCAAACCATCTTCAGCAAAAGCCTCAACACTCAATGCTGGCGATAAATCCTTCACACCCTGCCAGTGCAGACTATTCACTTGAATGGTTTCTTTTCCACCTAGTATGTTTTGCAGAATACCGCCAGGGGCGAGAGCCACCGAATGTGCCATTCGGTACTGCACCTCAAGGGGATCCGTATCGTGCCATCGGTGATCCATCATCCCGGCTTGCAGATGAACAAACTGATGCAAGGACCCCCCTAGTGCAACATTCAATTCCTGAAAGCCACGACAGATTCCAAATAGAGGTACACCCTTGGCAAGCGCTTGGTGTATTAATGGAAAGGTGGTGGCATCACGATCAAGGTCAAGTGCCAGATCAGCAGCCTCTGGAACTGATCCATATCGCGCGGGATCGACGTTTGAAGGCGAACCTGTCAGTAAGATGCCATCCAAGCGTTCTAACAGGCCAGCAATATCGAGATCAGATCCCAAAGCGGGGATAAGAACGGGCAGTGCATTACAAGCCGAAGCAATCGCCCCAATGTATTCTGCACCCACCCTGTGCTTAGGAAAATCTTGAGTATGCTGAGTACAAGATGTAATGCCGATCAGTGGTGCCATGTTTTTCATCCTTAAGAATAAGCTGCATCATACGATGTACATGATTACGCATGCTTTACCACCTTTGAGCTACCTCCAACGCCGACTTGTCGTAGATGAAGTGGGTGAGGTCAAATGCAATAAGTACCAATACTATGGGGAAATTTCGTAATGCAGAGCCAGACCGCAGAAACACACGCCAACACCGCCGCCACGCATAGCGGGGACGATGCTTCATTACAAAGAAAAATTGATTGGACCGGTGCATTTTGGGTTGCCAGTGGTGTTCCGGCGCTTGCCCTATTCAATATTGGAGCCGTGGCTGCAACCGTAGGTCGGCCTGCCTGGATTGTTTGGATTGTCTCAATCCTAATGGGCTTTATCCAATCCTTTACCTATGCCGAGATTGCGGGTTTATTCCCTAACAAGTCTGGTGGCGCATCCGTTTATGGCGCAGTGGCTTGGGTGCGTTACAGCAAACTCATCGCCCCGGTATCCGTTTGGGCTAACTGGTTTGCTTGGTCACCCGTCATCGCGATTGGTTGTGGTTTAACAGCAGGCTTTATTCTCAGCGCAACATTCCCGGCGGATGCTGCCATCAACACCTGGCAAATCACTTTGCTGGATTTAAGTTTCATTAAGTCTGAACTCTGCCTCAGGATCAATGCGACTTTCTTATTAGGTTTGGTGATTCTGCTCATCACCTTTGCCATTCAGCATGGCGGAATTCTGCGCTCGGCCAAAACCACGATGATTTTAGGCATTGCAGGTATGTTGCCGTTAACGGTGATTTCGGTGATTCCCATCGTCACCGGTGATTTGCCTGCTGCACATTTTTGGCCCTTTTTACCCATCGCACATGATGCAGCGGGCCAAGTGGTGGATGGCAAATGGGACATGGCGGGTTTTACAGTGCTGATGGGTGGCTTATTCATGGCGGCTTGGTCTACCTACGGCTTCGAAACAGCCGTCTGCTACACCCGTGAATTTCGCGATCCGAAGAAGGATACTTTCAAAGCCATTTTCTACTCTGGTTTGTTATGTCTGTTTGTTTTCACCTTCCTGCCTTTAGCATTCCAAGCCTATTTGGGTTTAGGTGATTTAGTTACCCCTCCAGTTCTTGATGCAGCGGGTAAAGTCATCACACCCGCAGTGTATGGCGGGATGTTGGCTCCTGATATCTACAGCGGTACAGGTGTTGGCAATGTCTTGGCCGCGATCGTGCATGGTGGCCCCTTGGTAAGTCATGTCGTGATTGCAATGTTGGTTTTAGCCTTAGCGCTCGCCATCATGACCTCTATGGCCGGCTCCTCTCGCACGCTATACCAAGCCTCGGTAGATGGCTGGTTGCCGCGCTACCTTGGCAAGGTGAACCAACACGGTGCACCTACCGCAGCCATGTGGACGGATATGATCTTTAACTTGGTCCTACTCTTAATGTCGGATTATGTGTTTGTACTTGCAGCATCAAATGTGGGTTACTTGATCTTTAACTTCCTGAACTTGAACTCAGGCTGGATTCACCGTATTGATCGTCCAGATTGGGCGCGACCCTTCCGCACTCCAACCTGGTTACTGGCTTTAGGTGGCGTATTCTCTTTCGTCAATCTGAGCTTCATGGGATTTGGTGCCGATATTTGGGGACCGAACACACTGCTGATCGGAGTAGGCTTCTGCGCCCTGATCGTGCCGGTGTTCTGCTATCGGCATTACATTCAGGATAAGGGCGTGTTCCCTCAAGATATGCTTGAAGACATGCATCTTTCGGATGAATCTGCCACAGTAAATCGTGCAGGGATTCTGCCTTACCTGACCCTAGCCGCTGGTGTGACGGTTGTATTAGTGAGCTATCACTTTGCGGTGTACTGAGTAATTGGGGGTGACGCACTGCGGGACGCCAGCCCGGGTCTCGCAGTGCCGTCATTTCTGAGGATATAAAAAATGCCATCGAATTTCGATGGCATTTTGTTTAATACTGTGTAAAAACTGACTCGTGAAAATCAGCCCTTCGCAGTGCGCTTGATTTTCTCAGGATCATCGAACGGCAGGGTATGCGTGCTCGCAGCACACTTAAGTTGTGCCCCTCGCAGTTCAAGCTTGCGCCCTGCAACAGCATAAGCCGGATCCATGCGTGCAATCGCCATCGAACGGTTGGTTAAACGCGAATACATTCCGCATGTCACCACACCTACCTGCTTGTCGCCATCAAACAAACCATCACCGCCTAATGCCGCTTCTTTAGTGCCATGAAACTCCACACCAAAAATCTTAAAGCGCTCTTTACCTTGCATACGATAATGTTCAGCCGCACCTCTGAAATCACGCTTACCAGGCGAAACAGTGAAATCCAAACCTAATTCCCATAATGAGTCACCAATCGGCTGACCATCCATCGGATAGAACTCGGAGTTATCGAAGGGATAGAACAGTAGACTACTTTCTACACGCAGCCAATCGAGCGTAGTGAAGGAGCAAGGAATAATGCCCATGGATTTTCCTTCACCCAGAATACTGTCCCACAGGTGCGCCACATCCAGAGCCTTACAGAAAATTTCATAGCCACGCTCACCGGTATAACCCGTGCGCGATATGGTCACTGGTTTACCCAACAAGGTCGTGTGCATGTGGTGGAAGTAAGGCAGATCTCGAATACCTGGAACATGTTTAGCCAGGAAATCGATTGCGACGGGACCTTGTAAGGAAATGTCATGCAAATCATCATCGAACAATACCGCAACATTTCGCCCCACTGCACCCATTGAAAGAACGTCCTGCGCCTTTCCGCCGCCATGCACCAAGAGGAAGGCGTTTGGCCCATTGCGATAAATCACGCAATCGTCGATGAATAGTCCTTCTTCATTCAGCATCGAGGCGTACACCGATTTACCGGGATACAGCTTGTGAACGCTTCGGGTAGTGACATAGTCAATCAGTGACTCTGCGTGGGGGCCCACAATGTGCAATTTCTTAAGGCCAGAGACATCCATCAAACCTGCTTTGGTACGAATGGCTTCGTGATGATCAGCAATATCGGTACTGTAAGTCCACGCCATCCCCATACCATTCCAGTCACCTAGGTCAGAACCTAAGGCGCGATGTCGGTCAGCGAGGGCAGATTGTCTCCAAGAGGGCATGGTTTTGCTCCATTTTTGTTTAAGATAAATGAAGTAGACCGTGGCCAGACAAGGCAAACAATACCCCTCTGGAATTACTCCTGAAGGAGTGCGCCCAAAATCAATATGGCTTGTTTGTGACACATTCCGCAAGGCTTGTTGCGGTGTCACAGGACAGCCCACTCGCTCATCATGAAAACCAGTAGGGGTTTATTCGATGTCAGAAACGATTAAGGGGTATTTGCACACATTGCGTGTTAATTGATCACTGACTTCAAGTATCTGATTGGATAATCCTCAGTTAAATTTTGAATCATTGGCGATCACTGGTTCAGGATAGCTTTGATGGTTCGATTAATTTTCCAGTTACATACTTGTGAAGCACACTGGCAATAAGCGTTTGGTAAGGAATCCCCTCTTCCAAAGCCTTAACTTGGATATCATTTAAATCTCCTTTTGAGAGCCGAATATTGACCCTGCGATCTTTAATTCCAGTGGCCCGCGCGGCAGCTTTAATCTTTTCTAGCTCACTCTTCGTCGCAATCGACTGCAGTTGCCCTGCTTCATAAGCCTCAAGAATTTCTTTCTCGTCATCCTCTAACTTAATCATTTTTTTCACCATGCTTTAAGTACTCCTTTGTTGCCTTGCGACTAGGAATAATCGTTTTCATAAACAAATACTCATCTTCTTCAATGTAAGGAACCAAGAAAACGTAGTCATCGCAAGCCACAACCATCAAAAACTGTTTTGGATATTGATCCCGATTGGGGTGCTTCAATATGTCTAAGAGGCCACCAGAATCTATTGCGATTACGATTCGCTCAAACGAGACCCCTCGCTCAATAACGAGCAACTCATTTTTTATGCAATTCCATCTAAATAGCTTCATCGATTGATCCTATATACATGTGTGCCTTTTGTCACCAAAAAGTATGTTTTTGTTACACCTTAAGTATCAACGAGAGCAAGCCACCAGACCGTCACGAAAAATGAAACAAATTTGAGCGATGCGGCGCAGTAAGGGATAATCCCGGGAATGGGAACTCATATCAAATCTGCTGCCGATATCGCAGCCATGCGCGTAGCCGGGAAACTGGCCTCTGAAGTACTCGACTACATCACCCCTTTTGTATTGCCGGGCGTGACAACGGGCAAACTTGACGAGCTGTGCCACAACTATATGGTGGATGTGCAAAGCACCATCCCTGCCCCACTCAACTACAGTCCCGGTGGGCACTCACCCTACCCCAAGTCTATTTGTACTTCGGTGAACCATCAGGTTTGCCATGGCATTCCAGGTGACCGCGTGCTGAAATCAGGCGATATCGTGAACCTTGATATAACCGTCATTAAAGACGGCTACCACGGCGATACCAGCCGGATGTTCGAAGTCGGAAACGTTCCCAAGCACATCCAACGGCTCTGTAAGGTCACCTATGAATGTATGTGGCGCGGTATCCGTGCGGTGAAAGCGGGCGCTCACTTAGGGGATATCGGCCATGCCATACAGGTCTACGCAGAATCCTCAGGCTACTCAGTGGTGCGGGAATTCTGCGGCCATGGCATCGGTACGGTCTTTCATGAAGACCCCCAGGTTTTGCACTACGGTCGCCCCGGCACCGGCCTCAAACTGAAGGCGGGGATGATCTTTACGATTGAACCCATGATCAACGCAGGCCAGGCCAAAATACGTCAATTGGCTGATGGCTGGACCATTGTCACTGCCGACCATAGCCCCTCAGCACAATGGGAGCATACGATACTGGTGACTGAAGAAGGATTTGAAGTACTCACGGTTTCAGACGGCACCCCCGCCCCTGCATGAAACCCCTTTTTCATCACTGAAATGAAATCAGCGGTAAACCCCTCACAAGAAAAGACTTTATTGGCAGAATGCCGCAAACTTCTAAAAGAAGAGCGGCACACTCTGCACGAACGCTACCTACAGCGCCCACAACCTGAACGCATGTTGCAGGCCCAATCCAAGCTGGTAGATAAAGTTTTGCGCAAAATCTGGCTCGCACTCAATCCTCCCGAAGGCGCCGTGCTTGCTGCGGTAGGGGGATATGGTCGCGGCGAGCTTTACCCCTGTTCCGATATTGATGTCTTAATTCTTCTTGCTCAGCATGACGAGATGGGGCAAGCCTTTGCAGAACGTCTAGTGGGGCTATTGTGGGATATCGGACTGGAAATTGGCCATAGCGTGCGCACTGTCGATCAGACCTTAGAAGAAGCCACCAAAGATCTCACCGTACTCACAAACTTGGCTGAAGGCCGCGCCTTAGTTGATCCACATAAAGAATTTGAACGCTTAAAGCAGCGCTTGGTTAAGCAAACCTCGCGCAAGCAATTCATTCTTGGCAAAGTAGAAGAACAACGGCAGCGCTACCTGCGGCATAACGACACTGCATTTAATCTTGAACCCAATATCAAAGAAAGCCCCGGGGGACTTCGTGATCTGCAAACCTTGATCTGGCTAGCTTGGGGTGCAGGTATTGGTAGCGATTGGGATGCACTGGTCGCGCAAGAAATCATTAGCGACGAGGAATTACGCAGAATCAAACGCGATCAGCGGGTGCTGCAAGACTTACGCATACGACTACATCTCTTAGCAGGTCGCCGCGAAGATAGATTATTGTTTGACTATCAACATGGGCTTGCGCAGCAGTTTGGTTTCAAGGATGTAGGGACGCATCGTGCCAGTGAATTTCTGATGCAGCGTTTTTTTAGAACTGCAAAATCAGTTGAGTTGCTCAACACTATTCTCACCAGTCAAATCCGTAATTGGCAACCTACCCCTCTTAAACAGAAGGGCATCAAACTGGATGCACATTTTGCTCGCTGGAACAGGCTGCTGGGTAACCTTAAAGAAGATGCTTTCGAGCAAGACCCTTCACTTATTTTTAAGGCATTGATTGCCTTTCAACAGCACCCAGAACTGAAAGGTTTTACTCCCACCGCGTTACGAGGTTTGTGGCGCGCAAGAAGATTGATAGACCGCCAATTCAGAGCCTCACCTCGCAATCAAGAATTGTTCATGCAGATTCTGCGCGAACCGCGTCGTGTGACAGATGTGTTGAGAAGAATGAATCGCTACGGACTGTTAGGACGCTACATCCCTGCTTTTGGTCGTATTGAAGGCCAGATGCAACATGATCTGTTTCATGTTTACACGGTGGATGAGCACATCTTGCGTGTATTAAGAAATGTTAGGCGCTTTGCCGTTGCAGAATTTGATCATGAGTTCCCCTTGTGCTCTCAACTTATGCAAGCCTTCGACCGTCCTGAGGTCTTGTACCTTGCCGCACTGTTTCACGATATCGCCAAAGGGCGAGGCGGAGATCACTCCACCTTAGGATGTGTTGATGCTCGCACATTTTGCAAGCAGCATGGGCTATCAACCGAAGACGTCAATCTCGTTGTGTGGCTCGTAGAGCAACACTTACAAATGTCTGCAACAGCCCAGAAACAAGATCTCTCTGACCCAGAGGTAGTACAAGCCTTTACGGCTAAAGTAGGCAACGAACGCTATCTCATCGCCCTGTATTTGTTGACTGTTGCCGATGTGCGCGGAACCAGCCCTAAGGTATGGAATGCTTGGAAGGGCAAATTGTTAGAGGATTTGTTCCGCGCTTCGCGCCGTCAATTACAGGGGCGTGCTGGGTCGCTGAGTGAAGTGCTAGAAATCAAGCGTCAAAAAGCCGCAAAAACCTTACTACAGTATGGACTAGACCCATCCCGCTTCTCGGTATTTTGGGAGCGTCTGGATGAAGCCTATTTTCAACGTCATGAAGTTCAAGAAATTACCTGGCATACCCGCAGTTTATGCGACCGTCACCTGATCAATAAACCCGTTGTGCGCGCAAGACTTTCTCCCCACGGAGAGGGAATTCAAGTACTGGTTTACGCAGCCGATGAGTTGGCTTTATTTGCCAGAATTTGCAGTTATTTTGAGCAGATGGCATTCACCATCGAACTGGCCAAAATCCACACCACCCGAGACGGTTATGCCTTAGACAGTTTTCAAGTCATGCAGCGTGGTGAGGCTGAGGGGCATTATCGTGATGTCTTAGCGTATATTGAAAAAACACTCTCAGTCGAACTGGAGAGCGCTAAAGAATTGCTCAAGCCCCGCATGGGTAGAGTATCGCGACATGCCAAACACTTTCCTATTCCAGCCAAAGCAGGATTAAGCGAGCCCGATAGAGCGGGGATCAGAGTTTTAACTTTAAGCGCAAATGATCAACCCGGATTGCTCTATCGCGTAGCTAGAGTGCTGCTGAATCATAAGGTGGCTTTGCATGGTGCCAAAATCAGCACCTTAGGAGAGCGCGCAGAAGATAGCCTGCTGATTTCAAGTGGCGACCTGGATTCACCAGAGTCAGAACAAAGACTCAAAGACGAACTGATTTCGGCGCTCTCTGCAGCTTAAAAATCAATCGTCTTCGAGCTCGTCTCGGTCAGGAAATAAGACTGAGGTATACCCGAGTTGACGTAAATCTCGCATTCGCATGGGATACAACACCCCGATAAGATGATCGCATTCATGTTGCACAACCCGTGCATGAAAGCCTTGAACCGTGCGATCGATGGCAGTACCTTGGGGATCAAAACCGGTATAGCGAATGTGGGAATAACGGGGCACGACTCCGCGCAATCCAGGCACGGACAAACAGCCTTCCCAACCATCCTCTATTTCTTCTTTAAGTGGAGTGATCAGAGGATTGATCAGAATGGTATAGGGCACTTGATCTGCATCAGGGTAGCGCGGATTGTCTTTTACACCAAATACCACCACTTGAAGACTCACTCCAATTTGCGGAGCCGCAAGACCCGCACCATTGGCGGCGATCATGGTGTCATGCATGTCTTCCAACAGTTGAGCCAGTTCGGGCGTGTTAAATTGGATAACAGGCTCAGCTTGTTGTAACAAGACAGGATGGCCCATCCTTAAAATTTCTCTGACTGCCATGGTTTTATCCCTAATTACTGAACTGAACTATGCTGCTAGGCGACTGGCGCGATGCTCGATAATGCGCCGTACCTTAATCAAACCCGCATCCAAAATGGCAACGATATCTTCCAACACGATTTGCTGTGCACTATCGCCTTTTCCTGCTGCCCAGTTAGCAACCACCGCTAACATGGCATAGGGCAACGATAGCTCGCGGGCCAGGGAGGCTTCTGGCATCCCTGTCATCCCCACCAATGTGCCTCCATCACGCTCAATGCGTGCGATTTCTGCGGCAGATTCCAGCCTGGGGCCATTGGTCGCTGCATACACACCCCCGTCTTCCACTGACTGACCCGCAGCATCCGCTGACTCCAGCAAGGCCTCACGGGTGGCGCGATCGAAGGGCCAGGTAAAATCAATATGTACGACTGGCTGCCCCGCTCCTTCATGAAAAGTATGCCTACGCCCATGGGTGTAATCAATGATTTGATCAGGAACGATTAACTGACCGGGTCCTGCATTCGCAGAAATCCCGCCCACAGAATTCACAGCGATCACTTCTTTTACACCCAGATCTTTCAGTGCCCAGATATTAGCGCGATAGTTAATTTCATGCGGCGCCAGGGTATGGCCATTGCCATGCCGGGCGAGAAAAACAATTTCAACGCCCCCCAACTGTCCAAAGGTCGCAGGGCTTGAGGGCTCGCCATAGGGCGTGCGCAAAACTTGGCGGCGCGTAATGTGCAAGTTTTCAAGGTTTGATAATCCAGATCCACCAATAATGGCCAGCATGCAAAGACTCCAGGAAACAACTCAATCAAAAAAGGACTTAGGCGGTTGGTGCGTCATCATTTAACGCGTAAATATCAGGCAGGTTTCGCCACAAACCATAGGCATCCATGCCACATCCAAATACATAGCGATCAGGCAATGGCAAGCCAATGTAATCAGCTGTGATGGGCTTGGGCCGACCATGCTCTTTATCAGTGAGCACCGCAGTGAGCACTGTATGCGCCCCATCTTGCAACATTACCTGACGAATCACAGCCAGGGTTTCGCCTTCATCCAATATATCGTCGAGCAATAAAACAACACGACCTTGAACTGAAGTCTTGGGTTTAAGAGACCAGCGCATCTCCCCCCCTCCCGTTGTATCGCCATATCGGGATGCTTTCAGCACATCGAATTCCAAAGGAAAGTGTAACAAAGGCAATAGGTATCCTGTGAATACAACTGCCCCGCCCATCACAGATAATACCAACGGGAAGCGATCAGCAAGATCGCGCGAAATCTCAGAGGCCATGCGCTCAACCGCTGCATGTACTTGTCCTGCGGTGACAATGCGCTCAGCATGATTTAATAGTTTCTGTGCAAATTCAGCCCGCTCTAAAATGCTCATGAATTAAGCACCGTTCTGAATGAATTGATTCAAGTATGCTTGGAATTCAGCTCCCACTTCAGGGTGCTTCACCCCGAGCGCCAAGGTGGCCTTGAGCAAGCCTATCTTGCTACCGCAGTCGTAACGCGTGCCCTCAAATTCCCAAGCCAGAACCGGCTCCTCACGCATCATCGCGGCAATCCCATCAGTGAGCTGAATCTCGCCGCCTTTCCCTGGCTGGAGTGCCTCAAGGTGCCGAAAAATAGAAGGCGACAGGATATACCGCCCCACTACACCCAAGTCAGAAGGCGCATCTTCGGGTTTGGGTTTTTCGACAATGCCAGTGACGCGATGGGTGCGGGGTCCCATCTCTTCGCTAGCGATCATTCCGTATTGCGGACTCTGTGATCGGGGCACTTTTTGCACACCCAATACAGAGGCATAACTGCGCTGATATAGCGCTGCCATCTGTCCCAAGACAGGATGTTCGGCATCAATAAGATCATCTGCAAGCAGAACGGCAAAGGGTTCTTGCCCTACCAACTGGCGCGCACACAAGACGGCATGCCCCAAACCTAAAGCCTGAGCTTGGCGAATATAAACACAGTTCACATTTGCGGGTAGCAGAGATCGAACTTGCTGCAAGAGTTCATCTTTACCGCGCGAAGCCAACTCTGCCTCCAGCTCATAGGCTTTATCAAAATGATCCTCAATGGCCCGCTTTCCGCGTCCCGTCACAAAGATAAGTTCTGTAATGCCGGCTTCAATCGCCTCTTCAACAGCGTACTGAATAAGCGGTTTATCAACTACTGGTAGCATTTCTTTCGGACTAGCCTTGGTAGCAGGCAAGAATCGAGTCCCCATACCAGCAACAGGGAAAACAGCTTTAGTGACTTTAAGCATCGTGTTGTTCTTTGTGTTCATTAAAAATTCTCTTTTTTTATGATGTACCAGAGTCTGAATTACCCAGAATCAAATCAATCCACTCTTGCTCACTCAGCACGTGCACCCCTAATTCTGCCGCTTTTGTAGCTTTACTCCCCGCTCCAGGCCCTGCCACCAAAAAATCAGTTTTGCTGGATACAGATCCTGCCACCTTTGCGCCCAAATTTTCTGCTTGGGCTTTGGCTTCACTGCGACTGAGGCGTTCTAATGTTCCTGTAAAGACCACTGTCTTTCCCGCGATAGGTGACTGGGTCATAGGGGACTGAAACTCTTGTACTTTAAGCAAAGGCTCAGTGGATGGCGTTGCGGCATTCAATAAAGCACTCAAAGTTTGACGATTATGCGGCTCAGCACGAAAATCGAGTAAATCTTTGAGCATACTTTCACCTATACCATCTATCGCCAAAAGTTCGGCTCTAGAGGGTTCATCCCCATCTAGCGCACGATCAAGACAATCCAGTAAAGATTGGATGTTCAAAAAATGACGCCCTAATAAACGCGCGGTTGCCTCACCGACTTGCCTGATACCCAGCGCAACCAAGAATCGATCAAAAGTGGGTTCACGTGCCCGACGTATTGCCTCATAGAGCTTTGTAGCTGATTGAGCGCCCCATCCATCCCAATATTTCAAGAGGGGAAGGGATTTACCTTCAGCATCCTTCCAATCGGCCTCTCGTTCCTCTAAGGTAAAAATATCACCAGGGCTATTCAGCAAACCTTTTTCAATAAAGAGCGCGATATTTTTTTCACCCAATCCCTCAATATCCATCGCCTGCCTTGAAACAAAATAACTTAAGCGCTCTTGAACTTGAGCAGGGCACGATAATCCACCCGGACAATAGGTATCCGCATCCCCTTCCTCACGTCTGAGCGCACTTGCACAGGCAGGGCATAACTCCGGAAAATTGTAAGCAATACTTCCTTCAAGACGCTGTGATAACTGAACAGAAACCACCTGAGGAATGACATCTCCTGCACGCTGAATAATGACACTGTCGCCGACACGAATATCTTTGCGAGCGATTTCATCGGCGTTGTGCAAAGTGGCGCGGGCAACCAGCACTCCCCCTACAGAGATTGGCTTGAGATGGGCAACAGGCGTTATCCGACCCGTGCGCCCCACTTGGCAACGTATGTCTTCGATTTGAGTCATGGCTTGCTCAGGAGGAAATTTCCAAGCCACCGCCCAACGTGGAGCACGGCTTACAAACCCTAAACGTGCCTGCCAATCCAGGCGATCTACTTTGATAACAAGACCGTCAATTGAAAAACCTAAATCAGCGCGACGTGCACCCAGCATGGCGTAATAGCCTTTCAGCGTATCCAACACCCCATCTTGCTCCATGCAGACTTGAGCGGGTTCATTCAGCGTAAAACCCCATTCAGCCAGCTTGGCTCTGATTTCGCTTTGGGTCTGTGCAAAGGTTTCAGAGATCTCGCCAAGCGCATACGCAAAAAAACGCAAAGGACGCTGCTGGGTAATACTGGCATCAAGCTGTCTTAGGCTCCCTGCTGCCGCATTTCTTGGGTTTGCAAAGCGACGCGCGCCTGCGCGATCTTGATCTTCATTCAGTTGCAGGAAGTCTGCGTCAGACATAAACACTTCACCGCGCACTTCTAATATTTCCGGCCAGCCACTGCCTATCAGTTGCTGAGGAATCGCTGGGATGGTTCTTGCATTGTGGGTAACATCCTCTCCCTCCACGCCATTACCCCGCGTAGCGGCACTGATCAGGACACCCCTCTCATAGCGCAGTGAGCATGACAATCCATCGATTTTGGGTTCGCAGCAGAAATGGATTGCTACACAGGGATCACGTAATTCCATCAGAAAATGTCTGATGCCTTCTACCCAATCACGGAGTTCCTCTGCACTAAATACATTTTCAAGCGAAAGCATGGGAAACGCATGGGTGATTTTTTGAAAGCCCTCACTCGGCGCAGCACCCACTCGGGTGTGCGGGCCTTGGCTTGGAACCGCATCAGGATATTGCTTGGCAAGTTCCAAGTAAGCCTGGCGCAGGCTATCGTATTGAGCATCATCGATTTCCGGCTCATCGTGAAGATGGTACAGGGCGTCGTGACGTGCAAGCTCATCCGCCAGTTGTTGAAGGATAAGCTGAGGAGACTGACCTGACATTAAAGCCTGGAAGGAACTGAATTCAGGAGGAAAAAAGGCGACGTGCCCGCTCTTCCCCTGCGGGAATCCCATCTGCCTGCATTTTAAGAAGCAGGCTTGCCAATTCTCGCTCAATGCGACCCAATTGCTGCGGGCCTAATTGTTGACCATTATCATCCAGCACGCGCGCGCCAAGCTCGCGGGCCAGCGTAGCGGCAGCATCAAACATGGGGGACAACTTATCGTTGGCCGATTGCACCATGGGCATATCTAAAAGAAAGGTCACACCCGATATCGTCATTTGAGAAACACCGGAGGGTGTAAAAGGACGTGGATCGCGGTTGGAGAGGCGCCAAACGGTATAGCCCTGAGGGTTCAGCAGATGGTATGAACCATCTTTACCCAAACTCATACCATGGGTCTCCGCCCAGCGGGCAATGCGACCGCCAGAGATGGTTTGTCCGCTTGTTGCAACGACATTCATACCAATCACGATATCGACTTCAGCACAGAAATGATCGAGTTGGATTGCTCGCTCTAGCGCGGGTGCACGTGGGGGAAATTCTGCGCGCAGATTCATACTGGTTGCCAGCGCAGAAACCAATGAGCAAAAACGCTCCAGATCAAGTTCACCCACTGGACCAGAACGACTTGCTAGTAACAACGCCGCACGCACGCTATCAAATCGTTGATCACTTTCAGGCAAAATTGCGCTCCATCCTCCATCTGTGACACGTCTGCCCAACCAGCGCGCGCCCCTGACAGGAGCTGATGCACGAGCAAGATTCTGCCAAAGATCAGAACCCTTAATAGGCGCAGTACATCCTAAGGTGACCAAATACTCAATTCTGTCATCGGGAGGGGCGTTGAGATCATCGCGGGGCGGGGTTGCGAGAGGGGTAGCTTCCTGAAGCGAACCCGTTGCCTCCTCACCAGAGGCCTCCATGCCTAAGCGGATACTCGCTAAATGCGCATCCAACTCGGCTTCCTCATGCTGAAAATCATCGATCAGATGGCTTTGATGGTGATCTTTAATGTCAACGTATTCCATCTCTTGTTCGAGTTCGGGTGGAATAGTCACAGTTTCCTCCCCCCCATCCCTCTGTTCGACCCATTCATCAGGCGATTCGGAGGGTAGCTTGGGCTCTTCACCCAGCAACACATCAGGTCGACCCGACCCAAGGGTAGATTTGGCCATACGCTGCCAACGCCACTCCTGAATACGATTAAAAATCCATACAGCAGCAATCGCTGCAGCCCCAATGCCTAGCAGGGTGAGTTGCAAATCATTCATGCGCTCTTACTCTCCTCGCGGGTGTCATCACCCATCATACGAACGGCTTCTTCCAGATCCACCGCAACCATGCGTGATACCCCCGATTCTGCCATGGTAATTCCAACCAAGTGCTGCGCCATCTCCATTGCAATGCGGTTATGCGAAATAAACAGGAACTGCGTGGTCTCTGCCATCTTTTTAACCAGCCGAGCATAGCGCTCGGTATTTGCGTCATCGAGTGGCGCATCCACCTCATCTAGCAAACAGAAAGGGGCAGGATTGAGCTGGAACAGTGAGAATACCAGTGCCAGTGCCGAAAGCGCTTTCTCACCGCCGGAAAGCAAATGAATAGAGCTGGTTTTTTTACCGGGTGGCTGGGCAATGACAAGCACCCCTGCATCCAGAATTTCTTCACCGGTCAGTTCAATCCTCGCCTGCCCTCCACCGAATAAGGTGGGGAATAATTCGCTGAAACTGGCATTGACACGATCAAAAGTATTGCGCAAGAGTTCGCGTGTTTCTCGATCAATCTTACGCATCGCGCTTTCAAGTGTCTCGGTGGCTTCTTTTAAATCGGCGACTTGGGCATCGAGGAAATTCTTTCGCTCTTGCGAAGTTTCAAGTTCTGCAAGAGCGGCAAGATTAACGGGCCCGAGTGCAGTCATTGATTTTTCGAGTTGAGAAATTTCAGTTGCCAATCCTGTGGTCTTGCCGCGCGCTTCAAGTTGTTCTTTTAGCTTAAGCTCATCGGCTTCGCGGTCCAACAAGGCTTGTGCTGCAGTCTCAAAATGTATGCGCGCTTCTTGCTCTTTCAATCGCAAATCTTGCATGCGATCCCGCAAAGGGATCAGCGTCTGTTCAGCACCGGCTCTGGTTTTGTCATGCTCATGTACGGCCGCAGCCAGACCATCAGATTCTGCACGCGCAGCCAGCAAAACCGCTTCTCGCTCAGAACGTAATAGCAATAAGCCTTGTAGCTTATCTTCTAGTTCAGCCGGATTAATAGCCTGAATCTCTTGATATAACGAGAGCTGTTGGGGATCACGCTGTTGCAAGCGCTGTTCTATTTGCTGTCGTGACTGGCGTGAATTACTCAAACGCTCTTGTGCTGTTCTTTCCAAAAACGAGGCTTCTTGTTGGGCCTTCTCATCTGACTGCACGGCCAAACGCACCATCTCGAGGGCTTGGCTTGCTTCCCGCCATGCGATTTCTCGGGCTTGCAATGCACGTTGCTGATCCTGAATAGACTGTTCAAGTTGCTGCAGTTGCTCTGTTTGTTCTAAACGACGCTGATGTTCTGCTTTCTGAGCGCTTTGAATTTCTTCGAGATCTCTATCGAGTTCACGCTTACGTTGCTGATAGCGATCTGCAAGCCCATTTAATCGTGTGCGCTCCACTTCAAATTGATGCTGTTGATTTCGGATAGCACTCAAAGAAGCTTGAGCTGCTTCCAACTGATTTCGTAAAGATCTTGCACTGTTTTCTAAGTCAACCAAATGCTGACGACTGGCCTTGGCGATTTCTTCAAGAGGGCCCTGACGCATTTCGCAATCTTCAATTTCACGCGCGCGTGCGAGCGCTCCATGCACTTCGGTTCGGGGTGAAAAAAAACGTAATAGCGTTGTAGTGAGGGCATGACCAGATTGGGTCACCATCACCTGTCCCGGAACCAAGCAGGAACGCCCCGCCATTGCAGCATCCAGATCGGGGACACAAATGGCATCTCGCATCCACTGATCCAGAACCGCATTGAGTTGTGGATTGAGCGCCCTCACTTTCGTACGTAAAGTAGGCCCGATCTCAGAAGCGTTCGATGCGCTTGGGGCTTGTACCTGACTGACCGCATCACCTGAATAAAAGCTTTGCCCACCAGCAGCAGGTTCGTCACCCCAAACCCTTGCTTGATCTAAGCGCGCAAGTTCTACGGAGTTTAAACGCGCACCTAAGACGGCTTCTACCGCATCTTCCCAGCCGGCATCTACGCTGATCCCTTGCCAAAAACGCGGGGCATCCATCAATCCTTGGCGCGACAAGAATGCCTGCGCATCACCGCGTTGAATGGCACGCGCTTGTAAAGCGGCTAGCGCTTCCATCTCAGCCACACAGCGTCGCAAAGCCCCTTCAGCATCTGTCACTTCAGCTCTAGCTGAAACAAGCTGAGCCTCAATGTGCTTGAGCGCAGAGCGGCGATGATCCACCTGACAATCCAAGATGTTGCCTTGGATTTCAGTATCCCTAACCAATACCGTTAAATGGCTTAACTTGCCAAGATCCGGCGCTTGTAAATTGCTACTCTCTTGCAGCGCCCGCGCAGCGCGTTCCTGCAATTGCTGGATCATGCGCTCGCTGTTGCGCAACTCACTTCGTGCTACCCCGGCACCTTGTTCTATCCGGGCCAATTCTGCGCGAAGCGCGTTTAATTCTGTTTGCAAATCCTGACTACGACGCTCTGCAGGGGGCAGCGCTTCCTGATCCATCATCAGCCGCGCGCGCACATCTTGAACGCGCTGCGTAGCATCGGCTAGCGCTGTAATCAGCGAACGTTCACGGTCTTCTTCCTGGTTCAGGCTTTGCTTATCCTGCTCTACTTCTTGCTGGATCTGACTGCGTTGTGCCTCCAGTCGTGCACGTGTTGAGCGCATATTTTCCAAACGCTGGCGCAATTGACCCAATTCTGAGTCAACTTCATACATGCGCCCCGCATGATGTTGCATGGCGTCGTTAGAAACTTGCTGAGCTTGGCGAGACTGTTCGGTGAGTCGCTCGGCCTCGCGAAGTTGGGCTGTGACGCCCTCGATGTCTGTCTGATTGCGTTCAATATCCAGTTGAGCCCGCTGACGCGACGCTTCGGCTTCAGTGCGCTTTACGAGGAGCTGCAAGTCTTGCAGCAAAGTACTGTGTTGGCGTAACGCATTAAACTGTGCGGCCACTTCCGCTTGGCTTTGTAGGGTTTGAATGCGATTTTCGAGTTCTTTTTGCACATCCTCTGTGCGGGCCAAATGTTGACGGCTATCCGCCAAGCGCGATTCTGTTTCACGCCTTCTTTCACGGTATTTTGAGATCCCTGCAGCTTCTTCCAGAAAAACGCGAATTTCTTCGGGCTTGGATTCGATGATCCGCGAGATCATTCCTTGTTCAACAATGGCATAGGCTCTGGGCCCTAGGCCTGTCCCTAGGAAAATATCCTGCACATCGCGACGGCGCACATGCAGATTATTAATGAAGTACTGAGAATCTCCGTCCCGCGTGAGAACCCTGCGCACCGAGAGCTCAGCGTATTGGCTCCATTGCCCAGGGGCGCGCCCTTCAGCGTTATCAAACAACAGCTCTACACTGGCTCGGCCTTGAGGCTTTCTTGTGGTTGTTCCACCAAAGATCACGTCCTGCATGGTTTCACCGCGCAGATGCTTGGCCGATGATTCGCCCAGCACCCAGCGAACGGCATCAATCACATTGGATTTACCGCAACCGTTCGGACCCACGACACCAACCAAACGGCCGGCAACCGGGATCACCGTTGGCTCTGCGAAGGACTTAAAACCAGCAAGTTTGATGGACTTTAGATGCAATTTAACCAGCTAAGACTAGAATAGTAGGATTTTACCCGATTCTTAGGACGCCTTCCCAATGAGTACACGTAAGCCTGCCCCTGTTAAAGCAAAACCAAGCAAAAAGCTAGACACCTTTCCGAGCCCAAGTCCAGAAAGGGATTTTGTGATTCATATGGAAATGCCGGAGTTCACCTGCCTGTGCCCCCTAACAGGACAACCCGACTTTGCTCACTTCACACTGGATTACATTCCCAACAAGAAATGTGTAGAACTCAAGAGCTTAAAAATGTACATGTGGTCCTATAGAGACGAAGGCGCGTTTCATGAAGCCGTGACGAACCGAATTCTAGATGATCTCGTAGCAGCAACCGCTCCTCGCTATATGCGCTTAACAGCACGTTGGTATGTGCGTGGCGGAATTTTCACCAACGTAGTCGTAGATCACCGCGCTAAAGGATGGAATCCTGCACCTGTTGTTGATCTCCCTGCTTTTCCCTCAGAATCTCCTATTCGAGCCCACGCCTCCTCGCTATGAACCCGCGTCTTGATCTATTGCAACCCTATCCCTTTGAGCGCCTTCGTGCTCTTTTAAAGGTTTGCCAAGCCCCCTCCAATCTGAAAGGGATCCAACTATCCATTGGTGAACCGCGTCATGCCGCTCCCGGATTTGTGCGTCAAGCACTATGCGATCACCTTGATGGGCTTTCCAATTATCCGGCTACCATCGGACGCGAGGATCTGAGGCAAACAATCAGTCAATGGCTAGAATCGCGCTTTCGTTTGTCAGGCTTAGATGCCGCTACACAGGTCATCCCTACTTTAGGAAGCCGAGAAGCATTATTTTCTTTGGCCCAATCCGTATTAAACCCCGAAGAACAAGACGCACTGGTTCTGTGCCCTAATCCCTTCTATCAAATCTATGAAGGCGCTGCATTGCTGGCAGGTGCCAAGCCTTGGTTTATCAATGCAGATCCCCAACAAGGCTATACCCTTCCATGGCAAACCATCCCCAATGCGATTTGGGAGCGGGTGCGTATGGTGTATACCTGCTCGCCTGGCAACCCCACCGGCGTGGTGATGACGCTTGAAGAATGGCGCTATTTGTTTCAGCAATCGGACCGTTATGGATTTGTGATTGCAGCAGATGAGTGCTACAGCGAAATTTACAGCGATGCAGCGCAGCCTCCTTTGGGGGCACTAGAAGCAGCCCACCGCCTAGGCCGCCGTGACTTTAAGAATCTAGTCATACTCGGGAGCTTATCCAAACGCTCTAATCTTCCCGGTCTGCGCTCAGGTTACGCTGCAGGCGACGTCGACATCATGCGCCGCTTTACCTTGTACAGAACCTATCACGGCAGCGCCATGAGTCCCTCAGTGCAGATGGCGAGCATGGCTGCTTGGCAAGATGAGATTCATGTCATTGAGAATAGGCGGCAATACCGCGAGAAATTCATTGCTTTTCGCGATATTCTTGCAGATGTTTTACCCTTGGAAATGCCTGCTGCAGGCTTTTACTACTGGGCCAAAACACCCATCGATGACCAAGCTTTTGTACAAAAACTATTCTCTGAACAGCATGTAACCCTACTCCCAGGGAGTCTGCTTGCCCGAGAGGCGCATGGAACCAATCCTGGCTTGAATCATGTTCGGATTGCCCTTGTGGGTTCAATAGAAGAAACCTGCGAAGCAGCAGCAAGAATCAAAACCTGCTTACTCAGTCTCAAATAAAAATGTAATTCACAATTTTAATCACTACCCACTGACCGCTTTTAAAGAGGAATACAAGCCATGCAGAACCTTCAAAATACCATCGATGAAGCATTTGAACACCGCCAAGATTTTTCACCTTTAAATGCCCCCAAAGATTTATTAGAGGCTGTTGAAACAGTGATCGCGGGCTTAGATGCGGGCACCCTGAGAGTTGCCGAAAAAACCAATGGCGAATGGCATACCCACCAGTGGATTAAAAAAGCGGTATTGCTGTCGTTCCGTCTGCGCGATAACGGCTTGATGGAAGGGGGCGAAACCCGCTATTGGGACAAAGTTGAGAGTAAATTTGCGCGGTACAGCCCTGAAGATTTCAAAGCAGGTGGGTTCCGCGTTGTTCCTCCTGCAGCGGCACGTCGTGGCGCTTTTATTGCCCGCAATGCAGTGCTGATGCCTTCTTACGTCAATATTGGCGCCTATGTAGATGAAGGGACCATGGTGGATACGTGGGCTACAGTGGGTTCCTGTGCGCAAATTGGTAAGAACGTACACTTATCAGGTGGAGTGGGGATTGGCGGGGTGTTAGAACCTGTTCAAGCCAACCCTACCATAATTGAAGATAATTGCTTTATTGGCGCCCGCTCTGAAGTGGTAGAAGGCGTCATTGTGGGTGAAGGCTCAGTGATTTCAATGGGTGTGTATATCGGTGTGAGCACCAAGATTTATGATCGCGAAACGGGCTCGGTCACCTATGGCCATATTCCTCCTGGTTCGGTGGTGGTGTCGGGTAACTTACCGGCAGCGGATGGCAGCCATAGTCTGTACTGCGCCGTCATCGTTAAAAAAGTAGATGCAAAGACCCGCGCCAAAACAAGCATCAATGAATTGTTACGCGGTGACTAAACTGCTTTCAAGCGCTGCGCTTAGGGCAATCGATACGCCCTGAGCGCAGAACGGGTGGGACGATCGGTATAAAACGGAGCGCCAAATAATTTGGTATAGGCGGGATGGCGCCTAGCATCCCAACCCGAAACCAATACAATATATTGATGCCCGGCTGCTTCAAAGCACATCACACCGCCGGCATAGCCTGAGGCGGAAGAATCACTCCAAAGTTTGCGGCCTGTCCCAGCATGCAGTGCTTGCAGGGTGCCGCGCCCATCGGCAACAAACACCAGATCACCCGATGTGGCCAAGATACTTGCAAGTGGAGGCTCAGGAAAATCGACTGACCAAACTTTAGACCCCGTGATCGGATCACGGGCATCAAGATGCCCGCGAGCACGCTCATTAGGAGGGGGAACTGGAGTCACCTTACCCCCCAGAAAAGCATCTTTTGTAGAAGGATCTGTGTTTGCAGGATCATCCAACGAAACATCCATACACCATTCTGCTGCTACTTTATAAAGCAGACCAGTCTTGGGGCTAAACGCCCCCGGAAGACCAGGAAAAGCGCCGTCAACGTAGGGACACAAGCCTTTTTGCTCTCCCATATTAAAGTCTTTACGCTCTTTTAAAGCCCCACTAGTTCGATCAATGCCCCGCACAAAATTGATATTTTTACTGGCCTCCCAAATGCGCAATAGATGCAGGTCGGTTCCGTATACAAAAACATATCCAGTGCGATTGGGATGAACAATGTAACGCACTCCTTTGCGCTCTATCAGCAAGGCCTCGCTTTGCGCACTATCCCGCACCCAAGCTTCATGCGGCATTTCTTGATGCCAAAAGCGTATTTCTCCGTTGACAGGATCGATACCTATCAGACCAGCCGAATAAAGATTGTTACCTGGTCGTAAACCATGAGTTTTAAAATTAGAACCCGCAGAATCAAAGAGCGGATAGGGACTCCCCGTTCCCCAATACAATGTCCCCGTTCTTTCGTCATAAGCGCCAGGCATCGCTGCTGGAACGCCTGCTCCTTCACTCTGCTGAGAGGCAGAATGCGTTGAGGTCCATGTATCGATAGCGTTCCATCTTCCCTGTAACCCCTCCGCATGTGGGCCTCCTACCAAATCTAAACGCCATACTTCAGCACCCGTTTTAGTATCCAGGCCGATCAGTTCACCCTGTTCGCCACTTGATGGGGTAGTTCCCATCACCAGGCGATCTCGTGCAATCAAAGGCGGCCCATTTAAGCTACTTTTACGCGATCCTTTTGGCCATACGCGCACATCCCATCGAACACTGCCGTCTTTAAGATTGAAGGCGATCACACGGCCACTCGCGCCTGCAAAAAATAGCACACCTTGATCAATGGCCAGGCCTCGACAGCCGCTATTGAGCTGCACGATTGATTCGCCTATTTCAGACACTTTAGTGCGCCATTTCACTTTTCCGCTGGCCCCATCCAACACCCAGATGTGTTCCGCCTCGGTGCAATAGGCCAGCAAACCGCCGGCAGCAACCGGAAACCCGGTAATTTCTTGAGTAGAATTATCTGGCTCATGTGACCAAGCGCTACGCAATTGACCCACGTTAGTCAAATTAATCTCATTTAACGCACTGAAATGCCAGCCTGACAGCCCACCATGCAGGCTCAACCAATCCTGTTGCGCGGCCAAGGAACTGAGTGGCACCAAGGCCATCAAGATCAAAGCAAGAATGGCGTGCCTCATGGAGAGGGTTATCCCGAGACGCTGTGATGAGAAAAAATAATTCATGATGTTTTAGAAACTAACAGACAGAACACGAAGGCAGCAACCCCATAAACGAATGAATCCTCTACAATCTCGGGCTATGACCTTCTATCACCCTACTGTTGAACTCGCGATGGAGTTGATCCGTCGGCCCTCTGTCACCCCAGATGATGGGGGCTGTCAGGACTATATTTCGCAGCGGCTTGCCCCGCTGGGTTTCATTGCAGAAACCATCGAAACAGGGGGCGTCAAAAATGTCTGGCTTCGACGGGGTCATGAGGCTCCTCTTTTGGTGTTTGCGGGTCATACCGATGTTGTGCCCACTGGCCCCGAATCCGCTTGGCTTAGCCCCCCCTTCGAACCCACGATCAAAGATGGCTTGTTGTATGGTCGCGGAAGTGCAGATATGAAATCCTCCTTGGCCGCATTTGTGGTGGCCATTGAAGAGGCGTTGCATGAGCAAGCTGACTTACCCGGATCGATTGCGTTGTTGCTGACCTCTGACGAAGAAGGCCCGGCAAGAGATGGCACGGTGCGGGTGATAGAAAAACTGCAAGCCCGCCATGAAACCATTGACTACTGCGTGGTAGGGGAACCTACTTGTGTGAGTCGTCTAGGCGATACCATCAAAAACGGACGCCGAGGTTCATTGAGTGGTCGGTTAACAGTGAAAGGGATACAAGGCCATGTGGCTTACCCGCATCTTGCACGCAACCCCATTCACGACATGGCCCCAGCTTTAAGCGAACTCGCCTCGATACAGTGGGATGAAGCAAACGAACACTTTCCAGCCACGACTTTTCAGGTATCCAATATTCATGGCGGAACAGGAGCAGGAAATGTTATTCCAGGTACGGTAGAACTCCTGTTTAATTTCCGCTATTCCACTGCAAGCCCTGCCGAACAACTGCAAACCCAAACTGCAGATATTTTAAAACGCCACGGGCTGGAGTTTGATTTGGATTGGGATCACGGCGCACAGCCTTTCCTGACAGAGCGCGGTGCATTAGTCGACGCCCTGCGCGATAGTATTCGCACTGTCACCGGACTAAAAGCCGAAGTATCCACAACGGGCGGAACATCTGATGGGCGCTTCATTTCGCGCTGGTGTCGCGAAGTGGTGGAGTTTGGCCCGATCAACGCCACGATTCATCAAATCAATGAACACGTTCGCGCTCAGGACTTGGCGCCGCTTACAGAAATTTATGTCGGGCTGATTGAGCGTCTGCTTGGGAAACCACTGGAGGATGAGGAACAGGATGACGAAGAGTGAACCTCTAATCTGGGAAGAGGCCATTGAAACGCTTCAAACCGCGCGCGATTTCATCCGCTTTGGTGCTACACGCTTTATGCGCGCAGACCTGTTTTTTGGTCACGGCTTTCCTGATGCATTAAGCGAAAGCCGCTATCTCGTGTCGTATGCCTTGCAACTCAATGTAAGCCAATCTGAACAATGGTTGGATGCCAAACTGACTGCCTCAGAATGTGCTCAAGTTCTCGATTTGCTTAAACTTCGCTGCAATAGCCGTCAGCCTGCAGCTTATTTAACCGGCGAAGCATGGATTGCAGGCTTTCGCTTTCGCGTAGACCCGCGCACGATTGTGCCTCGCTCTTTGATTGCTGAGTTACTCGAGGACGAAGCACTCGCTCCGTGGCTGGACATTGCCAGCACGCAGCGCATCGCCGATATTTGTACGGGTGGTGCTTCACTCGCCATTCTCTTAGCCTTGCTTGCTCCCGACGCTGAGGTCGATGCTGTTGATCTTTCTACCGAAGCATTAGAGGTGGCAGAACTCAATGTCTCCGACTACCACATGCAATCTCGTGTGCATTTATTGCATGGCGACTTGCTGCATCCCTTATCCGGAAACTATGACTTGATCATTTCTAATCCACCGTATGTGGATGCAGATGCAATGGCAAGCCTGCCAGCCGAATATCGCACCGAGCCCGTGATGTCATTGGAAAGCGGGGAGGATGGTTTAGATCACGCCCGAGCATTAATTACGGGGGCAGCAGACTACCTCAGTAGCAACGGCATTTTGATGGTGGAAATCGGCCACCAACGTGCTAACCTGGAACTCTGTTTTCCCGACCTGCCCTTTACTTGGCTCGAGTCGCGGGACGGGGGGACCTACGTTTTTGTGCTCCGCCAGCAGGATTTGGGGGCTTGATCAAGCCAGCCCACTGCATGACTCGAGTGGTTTCAGTCACATCCAATTCTATCGTCTGACCACGTTTTAAACGGGGAGGCAGAGCAATAATGCCAAAGCGAACCCGCATCAGGCGGCTCACCGTAAAACCTATTGCTTCGAACATACGGCGTACCTCGCGATTACGCCCCTCACGCAAAATCACCTCATACCAATGATTTGCCCCCTCTCCACCGCGATCTTCAATACGCTCAAACCATGCAGGGCCATCTTCTAACATGATCTCGCGGGTAGAGGCCACCATCTGCTCTTCGGTCAACTCTCCTAACACCCTCACCGCGTATTCACGCTCTACCTCAAAGCGAGGATGGGCAATTTGATTAGCCAACTCACCGCTTGTGGTGAAGACAAGCAAACCACTGGTATTAAAATCTAAACGTCCAATCGCAATCCAACGCTGCCCGCGCAGTCTCGGAAGCTTTTGAAATACACTGGGGCGGCCCTCAGGATCATCGCGACTGACAATCTCACCCTCAGGTTTGTGATAAAGCAAAACACGGGGGAGCTTCACTTCTTCTGGTGCTTGCACACGCAAGCGACGATTACCGCTCTGGATCAAATCATTTTCTTGAACACGCGTTCCGGGCAACGCCACAACGCCATTCACCATTACCGCACCCGATTCCACCAAGGCATCCATTTCACGACGTGACCCCATCCCAGAGTCAGCCATAAATTTCTGCAGACGTATCCCTTCATTGGCCATATAGGGACTCTTCATTCATAGTGGTTTCCGATGTTTGCGGCGCATCTGTATGAGGCGCATCCGTTATTTCAGGCAAAGCGCCCTGTTCTATTTCAAGCGGACCCAATGCATCTTCCAGCACAGGGAGCGATTGAGGATCCGCCTCCAAGTCCGCAAGGGGAGGCAGTTCTTGTAAAGATCTGAGGCCCAAATCATCTAGCATACGTCGTGTTGTGCCAAATAGTTCAGGGCGCCCAGGTACTTCTCGATGGCCAATCACATCAATCCAACCCCTGGCCTCTAGAGCACGCAAAATTTGCGTAGAGACAGCCACCCCTCGAATATCTTCAATATCGCCGCGTGATACGGGCTGGCGATAAGCAATAATCGCCAAGGTCTCCATCACAGCACGTGAATAACGCGGAGGACGCTCTGGATGAAGCCGTGCAAGACGGGTTTGAACATCGGGTCGAGTTTGAAACCGCCAACCTGAGGCGACTTGAACGAGTACTAATCCTCGGTCATTCCACAACTCTCGCAATTCATCCAATAATCGCCGCAATACATCAGAAGGAATCTCTTCATCAAATAATTTGCGCAACTGGCTCATGCTTAAAGGCTCTTGCGTTGCAAGCAAGGCGCCTTCGATCAGTCTCAAAGCTTGCTTGAGATCAATCACAGGCTCTGCGGTCTCGCTTGGAGAAGCGCTCTGCGTATCGCTGTGAGAATTCACCGACAAATCGGATTCGAGTGTACTCATGTTTTTTCAGCTAAACGAATATAAATGGGCGCGAAAACTTGATCCTGCATTAACTGCACCAACCCTTCTTTCACTAACTCCAGAAGAGCCACAAAATGCACCACCACGATGGGCACTGTAGCGCTCTTATCAAACAAATGAACAAATTCAACAAATTGATGATCGGATAATTTCCGCAAAATAATCGTCATGTGCTCACGCACCGAGAGTTGCTCGCGGGTGATCTGATGATGACGGTTCATGCGGGCACGTGCGAGTACGGCATACCATGCATCACGCAGTTCATCGGGATCAACTTCAGGCAATCGCGGCGATAAGTCTTCAATCATCTCTGCCGCAGCTGGCTGAAAATCGCGATGCAATCTTGGAATAGTATCCAAGGCCCGAGCAGCCAATTTGATGCGCTCGTACTCCAACAGTCGGCGCATGAGTTCTGCGCGAGGGTCTTCCCCTTCTTCATTACGCGCTGAAGGCGGGCGGGGAAGCAGCATACGCGATTTAATTTCTATCATGACCGCAGCCATCACTAAATATTCAGCAGCCAATTCAAGACGGACGGTGCGCATGGCTTCAACGTACACCATGTACTGACGCGTGAGTTCTGCCATGGGGATATCTAAAATATCCAAGGCATTCTTGCGGATTAAATACAACAGCAAGTCCAGCGGCCCCTCAAAACTCTCCAGAAAGATCTCTAGCGCCTCAGGGGGAATATATAAATCAGTTGGCAGCTCCAGCAAGGGCTGCCCACGAATCAAGGCTAGGCGCGGCGGCGCAGGGCTTTCTGTAACTTGAGACGGAAGAGCGACCTCATCGGTCAGCGCTGCACTCACGAGTAACTTAAGCCCATGGCATCCCGAACGTCACGCATCGTATCCTGTGCCAGTTTACGCGCGCGCTCACAACCATCTGCAAGTACATTTCTAACCGCTGTTGGGTCTTCTTGCAACATCAAAGCACGCTCACGAATCGGCGCCAGTTCATTCAGCATGGCATCTACCACCGGTTGTTTGCAGTCAAGGCAACCTATACCGGCTGTTGTACAACCTTCACGTACCCAGCGGCGCGTATCGTCATTGCTATACACCTCGTGTAAGGACCAAACAGGGCAGCGCGCAGGATCTCCCGGATCTGTTCGTCTGATACGCGCAGGATCAGTAGGCATGGTGCGTACTTTGCGGGTGATCTGCTCAGGGTCCTCACGCAACGAAATGGTATTGCCATAGGATTTAGACATTTTCTGTCCATCTAATCCTTGCAAGCGTGAGGCTTCGGTTAATTTGGCTTGCGGTTCAACCAGAATCATCTTTCCGGAACCTTCCAAATAGCCAAATACCCTCTCACGATCGGCTACAGTCAGGTTTTGACTGTCTGCTAACAATGCACGCGCGGCCTCAAGTGCTTCTTCATCACCCTGTTCGGTGTAGCGATTACGCAATTCCATATACAGCTTGGCTTTCTTATTCCCCAGACGCTTCACGGCCATCTGCGCTTTTTCTTCAAAACCAGGCTCGCGGCCATAAAGGTGATTGAATCGTCTCGCAATCTCTCGCGTGATTTCAATATGCGGAACTTGATCCTCGCCAACCGGAACGAGGTTTCCACGGTAAATCAAAATATCAGCGGCTTGAAGTAAGGGATAGCCTAAAAAGCCATACGTTGATAAATCGCGATCAGACAATTTCTCTTGCTGATCTTTATAGCTAGGCATGCGTTCCAACCAACCCAACGGCGTCATCATTGATAACAATAGATGCAGCTCGGCGTGCTCGGGTACTTTGGACTGAATAAAAAGTGTGGCTTGATTGGGATCCACGCCAACGGCTAACCAATCGATCACCATATCCCAAATGCTCTGCTCAATCATTTGAGGATCATCGTAGTGCGTAGTCAAGGCATGCCAGTCGGCCACCATGAACAAGCACTCGTGCTCATGCTGTAAGTGAATCCAATTCTTAAGCACACCGTAATAGTGGCCAAGGTGAAGTGCGCCCGTAGGACGCATGCCGGACAGAACCCGATCAGGATACATGGCGAATCATGACTCCAAATTTCAAAAAAGTGTGTTTTCAGAGACCTACAATTAATGCAGCCAGATACAAAGTAGCGTAAAGCAATGGTCGCATCAACGTCTCTAATACATTGCCTGACAGCGCCAGAAGTAAAATAATAATCATGCTATAGCGCTCCAAGCCTTCCAACTGCATGGCCCATCGCACGGGCAAGGTACTGACCAATATGCGGCCTCCATCCAGAGGAGGAATAGGCAAGAGATTAAACACCATCAAAATGGCGTTGATCTGCATGCCGGCTTCTGCCATTTGCTCGGCATATAAACTCGCCGAGCCTGCCTCAGAAACCGAAACCAGACGCAGTACAATAGCCCATAAGAGCAACATCACAAAATTAGAGGCAGGGCCAGCTGCGGCAACCCAGGCCATACTGCTGCGCTTGTTCTTTAGACGACGAACATCAATAGGGACAGGCTTTGCCCAACCAATCAGGGTAAGAGGAGTATTGGTGATTCGACTGAAAACGAACAAAGCAAATGGAACGGCAAGCGTTCCGATAGGATCAACATGTTTGATAGGGTTAAGAGAAATACGACCCAACATACGTGCGGTGGGATCCCCCAAGAAATTAGCCACATAACCATGCGCTGCTTCATGTAAGGTGATGGCAAAAATGACAGGGATAGCCACCATTAAAATATCGATTAAAATTTCGATCATGCTGCCTCAAATCCAAAACTTGATAGGGTCCCGCGCCCTTCCCTCACGAGTATGGGTGCATCGCCAGACAAATCAACCACGGTGGTTAAACCAAAACCACACGCACCGGAATCAATCACTAAATCCACTTTCCTTTCCAGTCTCTCTCGAATTTCTTCACCGTCCGATAGCGCCTGATCATCACCAGGAAGAAGCAAGCTGGTGCTCACCATAGGTTCACCCAACTCTTCCAATAAGGCCAAGGTCACTGCATGATCGGGCACACGTAATCCGATTGTGGCGCGCTTGGGGTGTTGCAAGCGCTTGGGGACTTCTTTGGTCGCTTCTAGCAAAAAGGTGTAACTACCCGGAGTATGAGCTTTCAGTGTTCGGTAGGTTTGATTATCCACTTTCGCATAACGTGAAATTTCGGCCAAGTCACGGCACATTAAAGTCATGTGGTGCTGCTCATCAAGCTCACGAATAGAACGCATCCGCGCCACAGCGTCTTTATCATCAAGATGACAACCCAAGGCATAGCAGGAGTCGGTTGGATAGGCCACTACCCCACCTTGTCGCAAAATATCCGCCGCTTGGCGTATCAACCTTGCCTGAGGGTTTTGGGGGTGAATGGAAAAATACTGTGACATTAAGTCCAGGCCTGCCAAACCGGCTTACAGATTGAGGGTAACGCAGCCAACCGCCCGGGTAAGGTAAAGCTTTCACCCGGGCCGTGATAATCCGATCCGCGCGAAGCCAGAAAGCCATAGTGCTGAGCATAATCAGCAAAGCGGTGCACTTGAACCTGAGTGTGATTACTGGTGACGACCTCTATTGCCTCGCCTCCCAGATTTTTAAAATCATCCATCAGGGCACGCAAACCAGCCGAACCGACCTTATAACGTCCAGGATGCGCCAGAACAGCTATGCCGCCTGCTGCACGAATCCAAGCAATGGCATCTCCTAGCGCTGCCCAACGATGAGATACATAGCCGGGTTTACCTTTAACCAGATAGCGTTTAAATACCGCAGAGACATTCCTTGCTTTACCCTGGGCCACTAAAAAGCGCGCGAAGTGGGTACGCCCCACCATTTCATCTGAGCTGGCATAAGTTAGGGCGCCTTCAAAAGCCCCCGGAATCCCTGCTGCCGCCAGACTATCCCCCATTTTTTGTGCGCGTTCTAAGCGGCCGCCTCTGACCGCATTCAATCCTTGCACCAAATCGGATTGCTTGGAATCAATATTCAGTCCTACGATGTGAACCGTGAGGCGATCCCAAGTGACTGAAATCTCTACTCCTGGGATCAAGCGGATACCACTGGCTTCGGCAGCGCATCGCGCTTCATCCAAGCCAGCCACGTCATCGTGGTCAGTCAGCGCCAATACATCTACCCCGCCCTTTATTGCCAGCGAAACAAGCTCAGAGGGAGAGAGAAGACCGTCTGAGACGGTGGAATGACAATGCAAATCAACGTTGCGCATGGAAGTTCTACAAGAATGATTTCCTATTTTACCAGAGCGCTTGCCTTATCACTTGCCCCACTGCTTGATCGAGAGTTGTTGGACATCCTCTCGATTGGTACCGGATAATAGAAAGATGACAACTTTTTTTATTGATTTCCTGCCTTTATTAGCCTTCTATGGCGCCTTTTGGCTAGGTGGAATCTACATCGCTACCGGGGTAGGCATTCTCACCTCCGCAATGTCGATTGCCTGGGCACTTGGGCGACGCCATCCCATACGCCCTATGGCTTGGATCAGTTTTGCGCTGATCGTTGTATTTGGTGGCGCAACACTGATTTTGCATGATGAAACCTTCATCAAATGGAAACCCACTGTTCTGTATTGGTTGTTTGCTACGGTTTTGATCTTGGGACCAAGGTTAATGGGTAAAAACCCTATCGCGATGCTTTTGGGCAAAGAATTAGAGTTGAGCGAATCCATTTGGGCCAAGGTCAATAATAGTTGGGCGTTTTTTTTTGCTGGCTTGGGCGTGATGAATCTAGTGATTGCTTACAATTTCGACACCACAACCTGGGCCACCTTTAAGGTATTTGGAACAATGGCTATGATATTGGTGTTTGTGATTATTCAAGGCATTTTTCTTGCCCCACATATGAAGAATGGCAAGGAAGACTAAAATCATGCAGCTCACGACAAATACTGTGTCCCTAATCGAATCTGCTCTACAAGCCGCACTTCAGCCGGTGCTGCTCGAAATCCATGACGACAGCGCAAAACATACCGGGCACGCTGGAGCAAGAGACGGCGGAGGTCACTATCATATTGTCATCGAATCTTCGATGTTTGTAGGCCAAACTTTAGTGCGCCGGCATCGTCAGATATATACTGCCCTAAAGCCGCTGATGGGCGGTGCAATTCACGCTTTGGCCATTGAGGCCTTGGCACCTGGAGAGGCGCTAGAACAAACCGGTGATTCTTCGTCCTGAAATTAAGTAGCCCCTTTCAATACCAAAGGAAAATAAATGAACGCAAAGCAAGCCCTGGCCTCTTTGGCCTTGATTGGAAGCACCCTTAGCTTGACGCTAATGTTTGCTCAACAAACCAACGCCCAAACCGGTGATCCCGCTCCTAGCGCATCCAGTTCAGCGGGTGCAAGCCTAGGGAACGATATCACCGTGAACGGCCATGTGATTTCAGCATCCTTGATCGATATGATTGCTAAATCGCAGACTGCGGGCGGCACACCCGATACCCCAGCCATGCGCTCTGATATCCGCGACCAATTGATCAATTTAACTCTGATTGCTGATGAAGCCGTTCGCCAGGGAATTGATAAGCAGCCCGATGTAGCGATGCAGCTTGAAGTACAACGTCAGCAAATTTTGGTGCGGGCTTTCCAGCAACACTATGCCAAAACCACCCAAGTAGACGATGCAGCCTTACGTGCCGAATATGAAAAAGTACGGAGCGAAATGGGTGAGAACGAGTACAAAGCACAACACGTACTCGTAAAAACCGAAGATGAAGCCAAGAAGATCATCGCTGATCTGAGTAAAGGTGGAGATTTTGACAAAATCGCAGCAGCACAATCATTAGATACCGGCTCCAAAGAAAGTGGTGGACATCTGGATTGGGCTGTTCCTCAGGCGTACGTCAAACCGTTCAGTGATGCAATGACAGCGTTGAAGAAAGGCGAGTTTACCAAGACCCCTGTGCAATCACAGTTTGGATACCACGTCATTAAGTTAGAAGATATGCGTGCAGTCAAAGCGCCTTCTTTTGATGAAGTGAAAGAAAACTTACGTCAGCAGCACGTTCAACAAGACTTTGGCAGTGTAGTTCATGCCTTGCGTGAGAAGGCCAAGATCACCGGCATGTAATGTTCCTCTAAGACCTGCACTACACGCTAGCGTGTATTGTTGAGGTCAGTCCGTACAAAAAAGAGGCAGCGAATGGGCTGCCTCTTTTTTCTTTAGTAGTAATAAGGATCAGAGGGGGTGGGGCGCGTTTTAAATCTTTTATGACCCCAGAAGTATTGATCAGGTCGGGCACGGGCCTGAGCTTCAACGAAGGCATTCATGCGGCGCACATCCGCCTCTAAATTGTCAGTAGGAAAATGTTCCCATGCCGGGTGAAAGGCCACGGTATACCCTATGCAACCCGGCTCTTGCCACATCGTCACCGGAACCACTTTGGCCTTGGTTAAGCTCACAAGCCTTGGCAGAGTAGTGACTGTCGCTGCGGGGATATCAAAGAACGGTACAAAGATGGAATCGCGATCACCAAAGTCCATGTCGGGTAAAAAATAGAGCCTTCTTCCCTCACGAATAGCGCGCACCATAGGCCGTAAACCCTCGCGTCGATCCAACATAATCACATCGCCTAAACGATCTCGAGAGTCTTGGATCACTTGATCGAGGATAGGGTTTTTATGCGGGGTAAAAAAACCTACCCCTTTAAATTCCATACCCATACGCGCCCCACCAATCTCCAAGCCCAACACATGCATGGCCAGAAAAATCACAGGCCCGTCTTTCACAGCTTCGTAATGATGCACATCTTTTAGCTGAACTCTTTTCTTAATGACTTCCGCAGGCGCAAACCACACCAGACCGAGCTCAAGAAAGCTTCGCACCAATGCCCGAAAATAATTGAGTTCAATCTTTTGGCGCTCAGCAACGCTCAGATGAGGAAAACAAAGACGGATATTGGTCTTAGCGGTGTGGGCTGCACGGGTTTGCATCACAATAGGACCGATCAAATAGGCCAATCCATTCATCACACTTTGTGGCAAAAAATGAATGAGCCAGAGAAGAGTGATCCCAATGCGCATCATGATGATTTAGGTTCGACCAGATCAAAACGCTCGGTATGTCGCTTAGGAAAATGTAAAGGCCACCATCTTCTTTCAAGATCATCTAGCGCAGCTTCAAACTTTTTGGGGCTGAGGCTGATCCATGACAACTCCGGATTAGCAAAAGCATAATGTTCCATCCATGTATGAGCTCCAGCATCTTCCCTTTTCAATAATCGACCTTGTAGACCTGTTGAGGAAATGAGTTCATGCATCAAGATTCTTGCTGCTGATTCAATGATATTGAGATCACTGAGCGAGGATGAGGAATCTGAGTTCTGCAGCCCTTTGCTGTCGAGTCGATACCAAACATAGTACTCTGCAGTCATAGCTTGTTTTCGTTAGAACTCGATTCAAAGTTGGAAATGAGTGAAGTGACAGCAAGGAGCCAACCTCGCCCTGGTTGCGTTTCAACAGCCCGAACCACATGTGCGCTATTTCCGCTTTCCTGATCCAGTTCTGTTGATTGAAGTTCTGTTGGAGCAGGCTGATTCTGTGGTACCAGATTGGGGTCTTCGATATTAAAATGTATGATTTGTCCGGGTTCAGGATGGAGGTCTCCTTCATAAGCGAATAAGCGCATGCGGCGCTTCACTCTACCCAGAAAATGTGCACGCGCTACGATTTCCTGTCCCGTATAACAGCCTTTCTTAAAACTTACCCCTTGTAATTGGTCTAGATTGAGCATTTGCGGAATCCAGGTATCTACTGTAAGCGGCAGAACTTCGGGTTCGCCTGCACAGACACTCGTCAACTGCCAGCCTTGATCACTTTTTGGTGTAATTTTGGTGAGTTGCGCTCTGAGTGCTTCAGCGTAGGATGCTGAACTCAGCAATACCCAACGATCTTTACTCAAGCAAGACAGTAAGCCTTCTGCTAATTCAGTGGTTGATCCTGGTTGATCTGAAACCTCCCATCCCCTTTCTTGCAGGGCAAGGCGCATCGTATTGCCCCACAAGGCTGTGCGTGACACCAAACTTGAAGCGCACTCTAAAGACACCTTAGCCCTTAACTTATACATTGTCAGACGCTTTAAGGCAGGGGCTTCAAGTGCGGCGGGGTGATCCAAAAAAAACTGGTTTTGCCAAAAGTAACACCGGAACAAAGACAAAATGCGCCCTTTGGGGTTGCAATGCGCTGCAAGAAGACTTTGCCCTTTTTTAACAAGCGCCATGTCTTGGGTTAATTGGCCTTGTAAAAAAGATTCTGCATCCTCTCCAGTGACACGAATTAACCCGCGATCGTCGAGGGCACACCAGCCAGAGGGGATAGGGAGTTCAAGGCATACTGAAGCGTCAAGTTCGGAAAGCCGCAAAAATTGCCTGTGTTCTGACTGCGCAGTTGTATTGGGTAGGGTCATACTAAATCCTAACATGCAACTCAATTTAAACCACGCTGATTCTTCTTGTTATCGCCCTTGTAAGCGATCTGCAGTTGCGTTGGATACGCTGCTCATTTCAATACTTTCCCCTGTACTAGGCCTTTGCGGTCTTCTCTTAAGCGAGATCCCCCCTTGGGCGCGCATCATAGGGTGTGTTTGCATAGTGACGCTACAGATCAAACATTGGATGAAAAAACCACAATGCATCCCCCTGGAGATCAATGATGGCGATCTTCTGCGTTATCACAAAGCCGGTCACATCATACTGTTTAAAGTACGCAAATGGGGATGGGCCGGACCGTGGGGTCTAAACTTAGCCGTTTCAGGGATAAAGCAGAACACCGTATTTTTATCCTCAGCGGAGTACCCCCCTAGCTTATTGAGAAGACTGATCCGCCACCGCATGTATTCGAACTCTTATCCAGAAGATCAGGATGTGTGCGTACAAGCACCGGCTAAGCCTCGGCTTTGGATATAATTCAACTCTTAACGCGCACAGCCCTTCCTTACTCAAAGCCTATTATGTCTCTCACGCTTTCCCTATCTGGCCCTTTAGCCCTTTCTCAATTCCGAAAAGAGCGTTTGCAAGAGCACATATTGAGCGCAACAGGACAGCAGCTTGAGTTGGACGCCCACTTTCTTCACATCATCAAACTCAATCAAGCGCTGAGTGAAAAACAAATAGAACAGTTATCTCAGCTTTTGGAGTATGGCGATGCTGTAAGTGCGGTCCCTTCCACGCAAGCTTCTTTTGTAGTGACCCCTCGCTTGGGAACCCTGTCCCCCTGGTCTACTAAAGCCACAGAAATTCTGCGTGGCTGCGGTTTAAGTGAGGTCATGCGCGTAGAGCGTGCAACGGTGTTCTTACTGAAGAACAAAGAAGGTCAGGCGCTCGATTTTGAGTCCTCTCGGGCTTATCTGTCTGTCCTGCATGACCCAATGACCGAAAGTGTTCTGCGTTCCCTGGAGGAAGTGGGTCGTGTATTTGATGAAGTTTCACCTCAACCCTTGCAGCACATTGAACTGGGGCAGGATGCACACGCTGCTTTAGTAAAAGCGGATCAAGAATTGGGACTTGCACTGGCCAGCGATGAAATCGACTATTTAGTTCAATACTTTGCAGGCTTGGGACGTAATCCCACAGATGCTGAGCTATTGATGTTTGCACAGGCCAACTCAGAACATTGCCGCCATAAAATCTTTAATGCTGATTGGAAGATTGATGGTGTAACGCAACACCATTCTTTATTTGGAATGGTGCGTGAAACGCATAAACACACGCCTCAAGGCACCATTGTTGCTTATGCGGATAATGCAGCCATTATTCAAGGTGAAACTCTGCATCGTTTTCATCCTTCTACCACCGATCATCAATATTCTTATCGCTCCGTATTGGGCCACCTTGTTGCCAAAGTTGAAACGCACAATCACCCTACTGCAATCGCTCCTTTCCCTGGGGCAGCGACGGGTTCAGGCGGCGAGATCCGCGATGAAGGAGCAACCGGACGAGGCGCTAAACCTAAGGCAGGCTTGATAGGTTTCTCGGTTTCTAATTTACGTATCCCAGGCGCTGAACAAGACTGGGAGAAAGGTTCAGGTGCAAAACCTTCAAGAATTGCTTCTGCATTGCAGATTATGTTGGAGGGCCCGATTGGTGCAGCAGCGTTTAATAATGAATTTGGCCGCCCAAATTTAGCGGGTTACTTCCGCACCTTCGAATTGGAAGTACAGGGCGAGTGGCGGGGTTATCACAAGCCCATCATGTTGGCTGGTGGCGTGGGTACCATCGACGATGCGCAATCTTTTAAGTTTGATCTCAAGCCAGGCACCCTGTTTATTCAGTTAGGTGGCGCAGGTATGCGTATTGGCTTAGGCGGAGGTGCTGCCTCATCGATGCAATCGGGTACCAATACAGAAGCCCTCGATTTTGATTCGGTTCAAAGAGCCAATCCTGAGATGCAACGCCGGGCGCAGGAAGTGATTGATCGGTGTTGGCAGCTTGGGGCCAACAACCCCATTCTCTCTATTCACGATGTAGGCGCAGGTGGCTTGTCGAATGCCTTCCCAGAACTCGCGCATGGAGGCGGTGTCGGCGCGCATTTTGATCTACGCAAAGTACCCTCAGAGGAACCGGGTATGAGCCCACGTGAAATTTGGAGCAATGAAGCACAAGAACGTTATGTACTTGCAGTGCATCCTGATCGTTTGGCTGAGTTTACTGCGCTGTGCAAACGCGAGCGTTGCCCGTTTGCTGTGGTTGGAACAGCCACGAGCGAACATCAATTGCGCGTGGAAGATCCGCACTTTGCTAACCTTCCTGTTGATATGAGCTTAGACGCCTTACTCGGCAAACCACCCCGCATGCTCCGAGATGTAGCGCATAGTGCTGCGAAACTGAAGCCCCTGGATTTTTCTGGCGTCAACGTGCAGGACGCTCTGATGCGCGTGCTGCGTTTACCCACTGTGGCTGACAAACGTTTCCTCATCACCATCGGTGATCGCACTGTAGGCGGCTTGTGTGTGCGTGATCCCCTGGTCGGGCCTTGGCAAGTGCCTGTTGCAGATGTGGCGGTAACAGCAGCAGGCTTTCAAGACTTTCATGGTGATGCGTTTGCGATTGGCGAACGCGCTCCTTTAGCCCTGATCAGTGGCCCTGCCTCTGCGCGAATGGCACTAACGGAATCCATCACCAATCTTTTAGCTGCGGATGTACCCGCATTAGATCGCATCAAGCTCTCAGCCAACTGGATGGCAGCGGCAGGCGCTCCTGGAGAAGATGCGATTTTATTTGATACCGTCCGGGCTCTGTGTTTGGAGTTATGTCCCGCCTTGGATCTTGCCATTCCTGTTGGAAAAGATTCGCTATCGATGCGCACACGCTGGAAAGATAAAGAGGGAGAGCATCACGTGACCTCCCCTTTGTCGCTTGTGATCAGTGCCTTTGCCCCAGTATCAGATGTGCGTAATACCTTCACTCCGCAATTAAAAACGAACAGTGATACCAAGACTGAACTTTTACTCATTGATCTTTCGGCAGGCAAACGTAGGCTGGGGGGAAGCGCGCTTGCTCAAGTGTATGGGCAATTAGGAGACGCCTCTCCTGATCTCGATTCGCCTGTGCGCCTGCGTGGACTATTTGAGGTCATGCAAACGCTTCGGCACGAGAAAAAAATCATGGCTTGCCATGATCGGTCTGATGGGGGGGTGATTCTCTCCGTGTTGGAGATGCTCTTCGCATCACGAGCAGGATTTGTTTTTGATCTGAGCCATCAATGCGATCCTTCTGAAGCGTTGAACTATTTGTTCAACGAAGAACCGGGCATGGTGATTCAAATTGACTCAGCCGATCGCGAGCATGTTCTTAAAGTGATTGCAGATGCACAGTCTGGACTACAGGCGCATTCACTAGGGCCAGTATTGCCTCAGCAAGATCACTTCAAGATCGTCCATAAGGCCAGCTATTTAATAGACAGCCCCCTTCTTGAATTAGAGCGCACCTGGTCCGAAACCAGTTGGCGTATGCAAGCACTGCGCGATCATCCAGAATGCGCCAATGAGGCTTATCAAGCCATCAATGATCGGAGTAATGTGGGTCTGCACGCCGCACTGACTTTTGATGTAAGAGAAGATATCGCCGCACCATATATTCAAACAGGTGTGCGCCCTCGCATTGCGATCTTGCGTGAGCAAGGTGTAAACGGCCAGGTAGAAATGGCTGCGGCCTTTGATCGCGCAGGCTTTAACGCCATTGATGTGCATATGAGCGATATCTTGTCTGGTCGCCAAAACTTAAATGACATGATTGGCCTTGTCGCCTGTGGCGGCTTCTCTTACGGTGATGTGTTGGGGGCAGGTCAAGGCTGGGCGCGCTCGATACTTTTCAATACCCGTGCACGTGATGCATTTGAAGGCTTCTTTCATCGACCCGATACCTTTGCGCTCGGTGTGTGCAATGGCTGCCAGATGATGTCGGGGCTTTCAGAACTCATTCCCGGGGCCGAATGGTGGCCTAAGTTGCAACGCAATCGCTCTGAGCAATTTGAAGCGCGTTGGGCCATGGTGGAAGTCTTGCCAAGCCCTTCTCTGTTCTTGCTTGGCATGGAAGGTAGCCGATTGCCGGTACCCGTTGCACATGGCGAAGGTCGCATGATGTTCCGCTTAACTGCAGATGCCCAACATGCAACTCGGCTTGGCACATTGCGTTATATCGATGGCCACGGCAAACCTGCTACACGCTACCCCGCTAATCCCAATGGTACTGAGGGGGGCTTAACAGGTGTCACCACCGCCGATGGGCGCTTCTCAATTTTGATGCCCCACCCCGAGCGCGCTTTCCGCACTGTGCAATATTCCTGGCATCCTGAAGAATGGAACACGGGTGTTCAGGCTGAAGAAGGTCCTTGGCTTAGGATGTTCCGTAACGCCCGTCGTTCTGTGGGTTAACTCACGGTGATCAAAGATCAATCGGCTGGGGACAGCCGCGAATATGTTGAGGTGGTGGCGGGCATTATTCTGGCACCCGATCACGCTTTCCTGATGGCCAGCCGCCCGCCCGGAAAAGTCTACGCGGGTTACTGGGAGTTTCCGGGCGGAAAAGTGGAGCCCGGTGAATCGGCACGCGCAGCACTCGATCGCGAGCTACACGAAGAACTCGGTATTACCCCTACACGCGCTGATCCTTGGTTGGTTAGAACTTATAGCTACGCGCATGCGCGTGTTCGTATTCGCTTCTTTAGGGTCACGCGCTGGGAAGGCACGCCAAGCCCGCGCGAAGGCCAAGGACTGGCTTGGCATCCACCAGGGCTGCCCGTATTTGAACCCATGTTGCCTGCGAATGGCCCCGTATTGCGCGCACTGGCTCTGCCTGATCGTTATGCCATTACTGGTGCAGATCTAGTAGGAGAGCCGCATGCTTTACTGGGAATTCATCAAGCCTTGCAGCAAGGAGTCAAACTCATTCAAGTCAGAGAAAAATCCTTCTCTCCCGCTAGGCTCAGGCAGTTTGCCGCACAGATCATCGAGATAGCCCATGCTGCCGGAGCCAAGGTACTGATCAATAGCGACCCCGCAACTGCGCGGGCTTGTGGTGCAGAAGGCGTGCATCTAGACTCAAAGCAACTGATGGCACTCACTGAGCGCCCTGATCTCGCATTGTGTGCCGCATCCTGCCATACCCCCGAAGAACTTGAGCAGGCGCAGAAACTGAATTTGGATTTCGTGGTGTGGGGGCCGATCAAAGCCACTCCTAGCCATCCAGGACAAGCTGGGCGCGGCTGGGAGGCATTTGAACAAGCGCTGATCGGTCATGATCATCTTCCCGTCTATGCCATCGGCGGCCTGACGCCTAATGACCTTCCCGAAGCCCGCGAGCACGGCGCTCAAGGGATCGCTGGCATCCGCGGCTTGGCGCTTTCCTAGTTCTTAACTAGTCCTTTGCGGCCAGCCCAGTCTCGGGCAAACTGGTTAGCGCTGCGGCCACTGCGCGAGCCGCGCATCAACGCCCACTGTAGTGCTTCGTGCCGGAAAATACTTTGCTCCTCTAAAACGGGAGGAGCGCCTAATTCAGTGGCCCAATGCTCAGCAATCTGCAGGTACACCATTTGATCCATGGCATAGAAAGACAACCACAAACCAAAGCGATCAGACAGCGAGATTTTTTCTTCGATGGCTTCAGCAGGATGAATCTCATCACCCTCATGGCGCGTGCCCGTATTGTCAGAATGCAAGTCAGGCATGAGATGGCGACGATTGCTGGTAGCCACCACCAAAACATTGCCTGCTGGCGCAGACAGAGATCCATCTAATAATGACTTGAGCGAAGTCCAGGCTAAATCTGCCGCTTCAAACGACAGATCATCGCAGAACAAAACAAAGCGCTCGGATCGTTCGCGAATCAAAGCCAAAATATCAGGTAACTCTGCTAAGCCGGCCTTATCAACCTCGATCACGCGCAGGCCTTCAGCTAAATAGGCCTGCAGGGCAGCTTTCACTAAACTACTTTTACCGCACCCTCGGGCACCAGACAGCAACACATGGTTAGCAGGAAACCCCTTCAAGAACTGCCTCATGTTTTGATCAAAGCGGATACGCTGATCTTCAATACCATGCAAATCATCAAAGCGCGTCACCGAGGAAAACGGTAAGGCCTCTAGGCCACCTTGCTGACCGCGCCGCACCCAGCGCCAAGCATAATGCGTATCCCAATCAGGCATTGGGGCAGGCTTGGGCAGCCAAGCTGAAAGTTGGGCCAATACAGCTTCAAGTAGAGGTGAAACCGAACCTAAACTATTTTGATTCACAAGAAGACCTGCTGGGTGAGGGTTAGACTGCGCTGAATAAATCTAAATTTAACTTCGGTAGTCTGCATTAATCTTCACGTAGTCGTAGGAGAAATCGCAGGTCCACACGCTGGTGCTTGAAGACCCTCGGCCCAGTTCCACCTTCACCACAATCTCAGCTTCTTTCATGACGCGCTGTCCGTCTTCCTCGCGGTAACTTGCAGCGCGACCCCCGTGTTCTGAAACCAATACATCGCCCAAAGATAAACGCACTTGGGCCACATCCAGATCCGGAATACCCGCATAACCAATCGCAGCAAGGATCCGCCCCAAATTAGGATCAGAAGCAAAGAACGCCGTTTTCACCAAGGGTGAGTGTGCAATCGCCTTGCCCACCTTTAAACACTCTTCAATATTTTTTCCACCCTCAACCTGCACAGTAATGAATTTTGTCGCTCCCTCTCCGTCACGAATAATCGCATGCGCCAAAGGAAGCGCAACCTGAATCAGGGCTGCCCTCAATTCCGCATAAGCAGGATCACGTTCACTATTGATCATGGCATGACCCGCTTTACCCGTCGCAATCACCATAAAGCTATCGTTCGTCGAGGTATCACCGTCTACCGTAATGCGATTAAATGAGGCATCGGCCACCTCTTTCACCAAGCTTTTCAACACCCCTGGGGTGATCGCTGCATCGGTCGCAATATAACCCAGCATGGTCGCCATATTCGGATGGATCATCCCGGCACCCTTGGCAATGCCTGTCACTGAGATGGTGCTATTCGCTACACGCGCATTCACTGAGTACGCTTTAGATTGCGTATCTGTAGTCATGATGGCTTCAGCTGCTTCCCCCCATGTTCCATTGGGAAGGTCCGCCAATGCGCCCGCTAATCCTGCCAGAAGCTTATCCATGGGCAAGCGCTCCATGATGACCCCGGTACTAAAGGGAAGAACTTGCTGGCTATGCACATCCGTTAGCCTGGCCAGCTCATCACAAGTTGCGTGCGCATCGGCCAAACCTTCTTGCCCCGTTCCTGCATTTGCACAGCCGGTATTCACCACCAAATAGCGAATGTCACCCAACTCCAGGTTTTCACGGCAAACCAATACGGGCGCTGCGCAAAAACGATTGGTGGTGAATACACCCGCAATGGCTGAACCTGATTCAAGCTCTATCACCAAAATATCACGTCGACCTGGCTTGCGTATCCCTGCACGTGCAGTTCCTAATCGCACCCCGGCTATAGGTTTTAGTTGATTGTGGTCAACAGGTACAAGATTAACTGGCATAAGGAGAGTCTCGATTTGGCTTGGATAAGGATTAGCTCAAAGCGCCGTGACACTGTTTGTATTTCTTCCCGGATCCACAAGGACAAGGATCATTTCGGCCAACTTTGGGAAACTTTTCTTGATCTTCATTCGTCGGAGCTGCAAGGGCCTCGTCAAAACCTGAGTGGTGATATTGCACATTCCCCACTGAGTCCGCGGCAATTTCCTGTTCAGTGGCCGCCTCTGCCTCACTGGCCGTTGAAACTTGAACCTGCATCAAGATGCGCGTGACTTCACGCTTGATGTGATCCAGCATGGATGAAAACAACTCGAAGGCTTCACGTTTGTATTCTTGCTTGGGATTTTTTTGAGCATAGCCACGCAAATGAATACCTTGGCGAAGGTGATCCAATGCGGCCAGATGTTCACGCCATCGGCCATCGATGCTATGGAGCGTCACTGCGCGCTCATAGCCATGTAAGGAGGCTGCATCGACCCCAGAAAACTTGGCTTCGTAAGTAATTTTGGCTGCATCGCAAATACGGCGTATTACCGCCTCTTCATCCAACCCTGATTCTTGGCTTAACCACTCATCAACAGGGAGATTCAGACCCAGTTCCTCTGAAAGCGTTTGCATCAGACCGGGGATATCCCACATTTCTTCCGAAGCATCCGCGGGGATAGCCACACGGAAAATCAATTCAATCACATCCTGACGGATATGGCTGATCGTTGCGGAAATATCTTCGGTTTCCAGGAGTTCATTACGTTGAGCGTAGATGACCTTGCGTTGATCATTCGATACATCGTCATATTCAAGAAGTTGCTTGCGTATATCAAAATTTCGCGCTTCTACTTTGCGCTGTGCATTCTCAATGGCACGCGTCACCCAGGGATGCTCAATCGCCTCTCCCTCTGGCATTTGCAGCCTGTCCATAATCGCCGCAACACGATCCGATGCAAAGATCTTCAGCAAGGGATCTTCCAAAGATAAATAGAAGCGACTCGATCCTGGGTCACCTTGACGGCCAGCACGTCCGCGCAATTGATTATCAATTCGGCGGGATTCATGGCGCTCAGAACCGACGATGTGCAAACCACCTTGACCGACCACCAGATCATGCCGCTCCTGCCATTCACTTTTTAACTGGGTGATGCGCTGGTGCTTCATTTCTGAACTGAGTGATTCATCTGCTTCAATGGCAGCAATTTCTGACTCGGGGTTTCCGCCTAATACGATATCTGTTCCCCGGCCAGCCATATTAGTCGCAATGGTGATGACGCCTGGTCTGCCAGCTTGCGCAACAATTTCCGCTTCGCGCGCATGTTGTTTGGCATTCAAAACCTGATGAACTAGTTTTTCCTTCTCTAACATTCCTGATAACAGTTCGGAGCTTTCGATAGAAGTTGTCCCGACAAGTACCGGTTGGCCGCGTTCATGACAATCACGAATATCCGCAATGATAGCCGCGTGCTTTTCCCGAGCGGATCTGAATACTTGATCCATCCGGTCTTTGCGAACCATAGTACGGTGTGGAGGAATAATGACGGTTTCCAAGCCATAAATTTGATTAAATTCAAAAGCTTCAGTATCTGCAGTACCCGTCATACCAGAAAGCTTGCCATACATGCGGAAATAATTCTGAAAAGTAATCGATGCAAGTGTTTGGGATTCGTTTTGAATCTTGACACCTTCTTTTGCCTCAACGGCTTGGTGTAAACCTTCGCTCCAACGACGGCCTTGCATCATGCGACCGGTAAATTCGTCAACGATCACCGCTTCATCATTCTGAATGACGTAGTGCTGATCACGGTGATAAAGGGTGTGGGCGCGTAAAGCAGCATGCAGGTGATGGATCAACGTGATATTCGAGGTGTCGTATAGGCTTGAACCCTCGGGCATCAATCCGAATTCCACCATTAACGCTTCGGCCTTCTCATGCCCCTCTTCAGAAAGCATCACGCTGTGTTGTTTGAGGTCAATGTAGTAGTCACCAGAAGATTCTTCATCCTCTTGAGGGGTGAGTCTTGGGATCAAGACATTCATCGCCTTATATAACTGTGTGCTGTCTTCCGCCTGCCCTGAAATAATCAGCGGCGTCCTTGCTTCATCGATGAGAATCGAATCAACCTCATCGACAATCGCAAAATTGAGCCCGCGCATGACGCGATCTTCAGACCGCTGCACCATATTGTCGCGCAGGTAATCGAATCCAAATTCGTTGTTCGTGCCGTACGTGATATCGGAACGATACGCTTCTACTTTCTCAGCGCTGGGCATCTGCGAGAGATTGACCCCAACCGTAAGCCCCAAGAAACGATGTATACGCCCCATCCACTCTGCATCACGTCGGGCCAAGTAATCATTTACGGTAACAATATGCACGCTCTTGCCTGATAGGGCATTCAGGTAAGAAGGCAAAGTTGCCATCAAGGTTTTGCCTTCACCCGTCCGCATTTCAGCAATTTTCCCGGCATGCAGAACCATCCCACCGATGAGCTGAACATCAAAGTGCCGCATACCTAAAACACGTCTACCGGCTTCGCGCACAACTGCAAAAGCTTCCGGCAAAAGTTGGTCTAGAGTTTCGCCTTTAACAAAGCGCGCCTTGAATTCAGCAGTCTTAGCCTGCAGGTCGGCGTCACTGAGAGCCTGCATTGCTGGCTCTAGTGCATTGATACGTAATACGTTTTTACGATACTGGCGAAGCAAACGCTCATTGCGGCTGCCAAAGATCTTTTTTAGAATTTCTGAGAACATGTGAGGCACGCAAGGCCGAGTAGAATGAAGCCTTCCATGATACCAGAAGGCAGCAAATACGCTGCTGCTCGCAAGTAATGACTTTAATCGTGTCTGCTTTCAGTGATTCTCAAATCAAGCCCGCCCGGGTTGGTTAGCTGTCTAAGTTGAGAAACTTTTGGGGATTGATGGGTTGTCCATTTTCATGCACTTCAAAATGCAGATGCGGTCCTGTGGATCTCCCGGTGGTGCCCACTTGCCCGATCACCTGACCTTTTAATACGAGTTCGCCTTGCTGAACCAAGATCCGCGAGGCGTGGGCATACAGCGAATGCAGACCATTGCCATGATCGATTTCAATCACATTTCCAAAATCAGGCAATTGACGGGTACTCACCACAATTCCTGAAGCCGTACTCGTAAAATTGGTACCCGTAGGAGCAACGAAGTCAATCCCTGCATGAAAACTGGCTTTGCCATCAAACGGATCTATACGGGAACCATAGTCAGAGGAGTGATAACCCGAAGTGATGGGTGGAATCGTGGGCAGTGATTGCTTGGCTGCGCGCACATCCACAACTGCAGATTCAAGCCTATTAATTCGAGTAGTTCGATCTTCAATCGCCGCAGCCACTTTGACCAATTGCCCTCGCAACATTTCAATTGTGGGGGCCGCATTGCTATGCGACTCCGGCTTGGCAGCCACACTAGGCGAGGAATTCGGGCTTACAGCGGGTGCATTCGGTGCTGCGGACGGCGACCCTAACTGACCTGCACGTGGGCCTATCAGTTTGGATAAGCGATCACTAAATGTATCCAGGCGCAGTAATTGGGCTTCCATTTCCCCAAGTTTTGCTGCCATCATATTTAAGGTAGGCCCAACGTCAGAAACATTGGGAACACCACCACCGTTGGCAATCCTGGGATCAGCACCTGAAACGGCCTGTATGATCCCTCCAACCGTTATGACTAACCCTACAATGGCAGAAATTAAGATCGAACCTAAGCCTACAATATGGGCTGGGCCTATTGAAAAAGATTTTGGTGCGGAGCCATGATCCGCAACTAATATTATGTGCATGCAATACCTCAAACCTACATTTTGTTCGGCTGATCTTTGAAACTTTGATGAATCAGCTCAAGACATTAATCGGTCGCATCGCTTCTGGAGAACGCTGGCAGCTTAAAACGCGCCAGGCAAAACAGATCCAAACCGCTCTTGATGATAGCCTTCCCCCTGAACTCACTCATGCATGTGAGGCCTGGCTCGCAGATACAGAAACCCTTGTCATCTCTTGCCCAAGTGGAATGTATGCTTCCAAATTAAGGCATCTCACACCGGGTATTCTTCTAAAACTTCGAGCCGCAGGGGTCGAGGTTAGAGCAATACGAGTAGAAGTTCAAGCAGGGAGAGCCAGATCTAACATTGTAAATGTTAAGCAAGTGACGGATAAACCCCCTGAAAGTATCCTTGTTCAGATGGAACAATTAGGTTCTCAGTTAACGGATGCGCCCTTAAGCAGGGCCCTAAAAAAGCTAGCTGACACATTGCGACAGAAATAAATCAGGTGGTCAGATAACTCTGCTCATAAAAGCCCTTAGGAAGGGAAGACACATCCGAGAAGGTGGCAAACTCCCATGCATCTCGGTTTTCAAGCAACGCGCGCACTGCTAAGTTGTTAACGGCATGTCCGCTTTTATATCCATAAAAATCGCCAATCAATGGGTGACCCATGAGGTACAAATCGCCCATTGCATCCAATATTTTGTGTTTCATGAATTCATCGGCATAGCGCAAACCATCCGCATTTAAAACCCTGAATTCATCGAGCACAATCGCGTTTTCAAGACTCCCCCCCAAACCTAGACCTTGAGCGCGCATAGCTTCCACGTCTTTAGTGAAACCAAAGGTTCGTGCTCGGGCTACTTCTTTGATGTATGAAGTTTTGGCAAAATCAATAGTGACCGTTGAACCTCCTTCCGTAAAGGCAGGATGATCAAACTGACCACTAAATGTGAGGCGAAAACCTTCATAAGGAGTAAAGCGCGCTATTTTATCTCCTTGTTTGATCTCAATCGTTTTGAGTACACGCACATAGCGCTTGGCTGCAGATTGCTCGGCAACCCCCGCAGACTGAATCAAAAAAACAAACGGGCCTGCACTCCCATCCATGATGGGAGGCTCTGGTCCTGTGAGATCGACATAGGCGTTATCAATGCCTAAGCCCGCGAATGCAGACATCAAGTGCTCAATGGTTTGAACTTTTCCACCATTAGCCTCAATGCAAGTAGATAAACGCGTATCCGTCACACCATGCGCAAGCGCGGGTATGACAGGGGCATTGGGAAGATCTGTACGAGTAAAAACAATTCCCGTGTCGGGCTGAGCTGGACGCATAGTAAGCTCAACCCGTTCACCGGTATGTAGCCCGATTCCTCGGGTTTTTACTAATGTTTTAAGAGTACGTTGCTTGATCATAATGAACTCAACTATACCACGAGCTTAGACCAACAATCTGGTGCGGGGCGGCCGCACCAGTGCTGTTTCATCCATCATCGCAAAAGGAGAGCGATCTTGCGATGACATAGTGCTTGTCGTATTTTAGTCGGCCTGCTTGCGCAAAAAAGCAGGGATGTCAAGATGCTCAATTCCAGAGGCTGTCATGGCGGTCACTTGACGTTCGCGGCGACGAATGACTGCGGGTAAATCAGTTTCATGAGAAGAGCCTTCTGTTATTCCGATGTTATCCGTTCCCGTTCTCACCACACTCAATGAGGACTTAGGCTGACTGTTTCGCACAACAGGCTGACCTAACCCCGTCGCAACGATAGTGACCCGCAAAGCATCCCCCATCGAATCATCCACAACACTACCAAAGATAACGGTAGCATCGGGAGCAGTGAAAGCACTGATCGTATTCATTACTTCATGCACTTCTTTCAAACGCATGTCTTTGCTAGCTGTGATGTTAACGAGCACACCTCTTGCCCCCGTTAGATTCACGTCTTCCAACAGTGGGCTTGCCACAGCCTGTTGAGCCGCCACATTGGCTCGATCAATGCCTGAAGCTCGCGCTGAACCCATCATCGCCACACCCATTTCAGACATCACAGTTCGCACATCGGCAAAGTCAACATTGACCATGCCTGGGCAGTTAATCACTTCAGCGATTCCAGCCACAGCTCCGTAAAGCACATCATTCGCTGCTTTATAGGCGTCGGTGTAACCCACATCATCTCCCAGAACGGCCATTAGTTTGTCGTTAGGGATAATGATGAGTGAATCCACGTTTTGGGAAAGCGCTTCAATACCCGCTAGCGCAGCCCGCATACGTTTTCCTTCAAAAGCGAAGGGTTTGGTGACTACCGCAACTGTTAACACACCTAATTCACGCGCAACTTCAGCAATGACAGGAGCCGCACCCGTTCCAGTCCCTCCACCCATTCCTGCAGTGAGAAAAAGCATATCTGCACCGCTGATTGCCTCTTTAATTTTCTCCCGATCTTCAAGCGCAGCTTGACGACCGATTTCAGGATTGGCACCAGCACCTAGGCCCTTGGTAATTGCACCACCTAATTGCATCACATTACGCGCACTGCTGCGCTTCAGAGCCTGTGCATCGGTATTTGCAACAATAAAATCAACTCCGTCAATACCGGCTGCCAGCATATGCTCCACAGCGTTTCCGCCGCATCCGCCTACGCCCATCACCTTTATGACCGCTCCGTTTACATTTTCATCTAAAAGTTCAAACATCATTTTACCCTCCAAGTTAATCAATAGTGTCGCCGCCGACACCGCTTAAAAATTGCTCTTAAACCATCCCTTCATCCGCTCCAGCACACCTTGAAACGACCCCATCTGCAAACGCGAATTCTCTGTTTTCTGAAATTGGCTATAGCCCTCAACCAATAATCCCACCCCCGTCGAATAACGCGGATTACGCATCACTTCGGATAGCGTTCCTCGATAAGAGGGGACGCCTAAGCGAACGGGCATATGAAAAATTTCTTCTCCCAGCTCAACCATTCCCTGCATGGCGCTGGTTCCACCCGTGAGAACAATTCCTGACGATAGAAGCTCTTCAAAACCGCTGCGCCTTAATTCGGCCTGAACCAAGGCATACAGTTCTTCAACGCGCGGCTCGATGACTTCAGCTAAGGTATGGCGCGATAACTGCCTGGAGCTGCGATCCCCTACACCGGGCACATCTACAAACTCATCCGATGCAGCGAGTTGGCGCAAGGCACAGCCGTGCGTTACTTTCAGTTCTTCTGCATCTTTGGTTGGGGTACGCAGGGCCATTGCAATATCATTGGTGATCTGGTCCCCTGCAACGGGGATCACGGCGGTGTGCTGAATTGCGCCACTCACAAAAACTGCCAGATCTGTTGTGCCCCCTCCGATATCAACCAAACACACGCCTAGATCTTTTTCATCTTCGGTTAACACGGCCATGGCAGACGCTAAGGGTTGCAGCATCAAGTCATGGATTTCTAAACCGCAACGCCTGACGCACTTCATTATGTTTTGTGCAGCGGATACCGCACCTGTAACGATGTGCACCCGTACTTCTAGCCGCACACCACTCATTCCCAGGGGATCTTTAACGTCCTCTTGACCGTCTACAATGTATTGCTGGGTAAGAATATGAAGAATTTGCTGATCTAGTGGAATATTCACAGCGCGCGCGGTCTCTAAAACTCGGTCAATATCTGTTTGTCCGACTTCTTTATCCTTGATTGCCACCATTCCATGAGAGTTAAAGCTCTTGATATGGCTACCCGCAATTCCAGTAATGACTTGACGAATTTTGCAGTCCGCCATGAGTTCTGCTTCTTCGAGTGCGCGTTGAATGGCAGAAACGGTGGATTCGATATTTACCACCACCCCTTTTTTGAGTCCTCGTGATGCATGCTGACCCATTCCTATTACTTCAAAGCCACCTTCGGGTTTAATCTCCGCAACAATGGCAATAATTTTTGAAGTACCGATATCAAGGGCAACGATCAGATTTTTATGATCGCGTGTTTTGGTATTCATGATTTCAAATCCTTCGAAGCGCCAACAGGACGAAGCGCAAAACCGTGGGAGTAGCGTAAATCTGCAGTTGCACCTGAGAGCGCAGCGTTATGAAGGAGCTGGGGATAGACTTCCAGGAACCGCGTCAATCGGCCGTGAATGTCATCCTTTCCTAATTCCAGCTCTAACCCGTTATCAGCTATCAAATGCCAGGATCCTCGCTCAGTAAGCTCAAGATCCGTGATGGATAAAGATACCTGTTTGAGTTGTTTGTAAAAGTGCTGAAACTCATTGTGCATTAAGGACTCGCTTCCTTTTGGCCCCTCAAAATAAGGAAGTACGCCAGAATATTCAGCAGTAAAGCGTTCGCCATTGGTATTGATAAGTTCACTGTCTCCCCATCGTGCTTGGGCATGATGTTCTTCAACCCCCACTTCAAGCTGATCGGGCCAAATACGACGCAAGGTCACACTTCTTACCCATGGAACGGTTCGTAACTCACTACTCGCTGTGGCCATATCCAGACTAAAGAAAGAGCCTTTCAAGGCGAGTACACGCTTACGAACTAAATCTCTGTCTACCTGATCAAGATCACCCGTGACACGTACTTGATGAATTTCAAACATGGGCCTAGATGCGATCCAAATGATTGCTTGACGGATTCCAAAAGCACTTGTGAGACCCAGCATTAAAAGTCCAACCATCATCCAGTGAGTGCGATTGATGCCAGGCAAACGAATACGAGCTGCGTCTGTTTTTCTTGGCCCGCCCATCGACCGTGACACTTTTGATCGCACACGTATGTCTTGCATGGTGGAAGGTTGAGCGCGCTTCATTGCAATGCTTCACCAATAATTTGAACTTCACGTTGCAGCATGATTCCCGTTTCTTCGCGGACTCGATGTTCGATCAGCTTTAATAAGTTTTCGATATCGCTGGCAGTGGCATCACCCAAATTCACAATAAAATTGGCATGACGCGGTGAGACCTGTGCTTGGCCAATGGTGAACCCTTTTAAACCACAGAACTCAATGAGTCGCGCAGCAAAATCACCTTGCGGATTACGAAATACGGATCCCGCATTGGGTTGCTGTAAGGGTTGACTTGCGATGCGGCGCTTCAGCAATTCTTTGATCTTTTCGGATGACTGTATGCCATCCCCTTTTTCGAATAAGAAACGCGCAGAGACAAACCATTCTTTTAAGGGTGTGAGTGGATTGCCATGGCTAGCGGCTTTTTCGACAACGTGTCGATAGGAAATTTCATACTCTTGTGGGCTTCGAACATGTAACTGGCCTGAGCGATCTATCGTTGTCACATCGAATACGTGCGTCCAGGTTTCAGCCCCATAGCAACCGGCATTCATCGCAAGAGCGCCCCCTACCGTTCCGGGAATACCCGCTAAAAACTCTGCGCCTTCAAAGTCATGTCTAGCAGCAAAACGGGCTACTTTGGGTGCGGCAACGCCTGCTTCAGCACTGACCAACTCTCGTTCAGGCGTTGATTGAACTTCTATGCCTGATAAGGCGCTATGGGTGAGTACGACGGTTCCTGTAAACCCCCCATCGCGTACTAATAAATTACTTCCCAGGCCGATGATATAAAGCGGTTCATGTTCATTTTGCTGCGAAAGGAAGTATTGCAAGTCGGCAAGATCAGCAGGGATGTAAAAGCGACTCATGTTGCCCCCCGCTTTCCAACTACAATGCCGTCGCATACTTTCGTTCTGTCTAAGTTCGCCGCGCAGTGTGTGCGAGACCAATAGGGCGCCTCCACCACTTCGGGTATCTTCCATAGCACGGTAGGCACTAAGCATGCTGCCCTCCCGCGAGTTGTTGAGCGCGTTCACTGAGTTTAGGCGCAACCTGAGCTACGCTGCCTGCCCCCATGGTGATCACAACATCTCCATCCTGTAAGCCGGATAATATGGCTTCAGGCAACTCCAACGGTCCGTTCACAAAAACGGGTTCTATTCTCCCGATCATGCGTATTGCGCGCGCTAATGCACGTCCATCTGCGGCAACTATCGGGGCCTCTCCTGCTGGATAGACATCTGCTAAATACAAGGCATCCACACTAGAGAGAACCTGAACGAAATCTTCAAATAAATCTCTCGTGCGAGTATAGCGATGGGGCTGAAAAGCGAGCACCACACGTCGTCCGGGAAATGCACCTCTTGCAGCGGCCAGCGTAGCCGCCATTTCAACCGGATGGTGCCCGTAGTCATCCACCAATGTGAACGTCCCTCCCGAAGCCAAGCGTAATTCACCAAAACGCTGGAATCGGCGACCTACACCATGAAACTCCTTAAGCGCCTTAACCATTGCAGGATAAGGGGCACCCACCTCGGTGGCCACAGTAATCGCCGCCAAGGCATTGAGAACGTTGTGAATACCGGGAAGGTTGAGCTCGATTTGAAGATAACGTGCATCAGGTCGTTGTCGCGATGGCCGGATCTCTACTCCAAACCGCATTTTTCCATTCTGCGCTTCAATATTCACTGCTCTTACTTCTGCATCTGGGTGCTGGCCGTAGGTCACTATGGGCTTGGTGATACGCGGCAGAATCGATTGGACATTAGGGTCATCAAGGCACACCACAGCTGTGCCATAAAAGGGAAGATGTTCGATGAAGTCAACAAAAGCAGATTTCAATTTTTCGAAATCCTGACCATAAGTTTCCATGTGGTCCAGGTCGATATTCGTAACCACTGCCATCACAGGCTGAAGATATAAAAAGGAGGCATCGGACTCATCGGCTTCAGCCACAATGAACTCACCTTTTCCTAGAGCAGCATGGGTCCCTGCACTATTGAGTCTTCCTCCAATCACATAGGTAGGGTCTAATCCAGCCTCTGCCAAAATACTGGCGGTTAAGCTGGTAGTTGTTGTTTTGCCGTGGGTTCCTGCAACAGCGATGCCTTGTTTTAATCGCATCAGTTCTGCCAACATCATCGCGCGGGGAACCACTGGTATACGTAAGTCTCGTGCGGCCTTTACTTCAGGATTGTCTTTTGAAACGGCGGTCGAAACGACCACCACATCGGCCTGACTGACATGCGTGGCATCATGTCCCTGACGAATCACGGCACCCAGACCCTGTAGTCGAGCAGTGGCCGAATTGACGCCTAAGTCTGATCCTGAAACTTCAAACCCAAGATTAAGAAGCACTTCAGCGATGCCACTCATACCGGCACCCCCGATTCCCACAAAATGGATATGGCTCACTTTATATCGCATTAGCCATTTCCTCCTTGGTCGAGGGCGGCTAGGGTTCGCAGCTGTTGTGCAAGAACAACTTGGGTCACTTCCTCGGTGGCATTAGAACGACCTAGCGCACGGGCGGCTTCTGCCATCAATAACAATCTTGGTCGATCTAGGTTTTGAATTAAAGCTGCAAGGTCATTTGCATTGAATTTATTTTGAGCGATGACAATTCCTGCACCGGCGACACTTAAAAATTGCGCATTACAGGTTTGATGATCATCTACCGCAGCTGGAAAAGGGACCAGAATGCTTCCAATACCGACCGCAGCCAACTCTGAAACTGTGAGCGCTCCTGCTCGACAAATCACAAGATCTGATTCTGATAGTGCTTGAGACATATCATCAATAAAAGGAACTAAATCGACCTGTATTCCTGAACTACGGTAAGCCTCATGCATCTCCGGGAGTAATTTCGACCCCGCTTGATGAAGAACAGCCGGACGGTTTGCAGCGGGAATCAGCGCCAGTGCCTGAGGAACAATCGTATTGAGTGCGCGCGCACCTTGACTGCCCCCTACTACTAAAATTTTAAGCGGGCCTTCACGAAGAGCAAATCGTTTAGCAGGCAATGCGCAATGCATGATTTCTTTCCGGATAGGATTTCCGGTCCAGGTTGAGTGCCTTGGAATAGGAAGAATACGTGCAAGTAAATTGCCCCCTCGTTTTACAAATGCATCCGGGAAACCCGTCAGCACTTCCCTTGCAAACATCGACAGCACGCGGTTAGTGAGTCCTGCAATTGAATTCTGTTCATGGATCACTAACGGGGTACGCAAAATTGCGGCTGCAAGCCCGCCGGGAAAGGCAACAAATCCTCCAAACCCAACAACCACATCGGGTCTTTGCTCCCTGACGACTTTCATAGCCTGATACATTGCTGCAATTAATCGCGGCAATCCAAGCAACAGGCCTGCATACCCTTTCCCTCGCAAACCCGATACGCTCAAATACTGCATTGCGATCTGATGGGGCGGAACCAATCGACTCTCTAGGCCTGATGCGGTTCCTAACCACGACACTTCCCATCCCTTGCTTCGCAAGGAATCCGCCACAGCCAAAGCGGGGAAAATATGCCCACCCGTTCCCCCTGCCATGATCAGCGCTTTCGGAGCCAATCTCATTTGCGCATTCATCGCTTACGACTCCCACTGAGTTGACGCGATTCATAATCAATACGCGCAACAATCGCAAGCGCTACACAATTGGTGAGGATGCCACTTCCTCCATAGCTCAACAGAGGCAGGGTAAGTCCTTTAGTCGGGAGCAAACCCATGTTCACGCCCATATTCACGAAGGATTGCACCGCAAACCAAACACCAATACCTTGAGCTGTGAGTGCTGCAAAATACCGCTCCGTTGCAGCCGCCCGCTGTCCAATTTGAAACACGCGCCACACCACATAGGTGAATAACGCAATGGTGATGCAAACCCCAACCAACCCCAGTTCCTCAGCGATTACCGCAAGCAGAAAATCGGTATGTGCTTCTGGTAGGTACAACTGTTTTTCAACACTAGCACCTAGCCCCACTCCTACCCACTGCCCCCGACCAAATGCAATGAGGGCATGAGTAAGTTGATATCCTTTACCAAACGGATCCTTCCAGGGATCAAGAAACCAAATCACACGCTGCATGCGATAGGGTGACAGCACCACCAACAATGCAAAACCAATCGCCAGAACAACAACTAGGACTGCGAATAAACGCCAGTTCAATCCCCCCATAAATAGAATTGCCATGGTGATCACTGTAATCACTGCAAATGCACCATAGTCAGGTTCTCTGAGTAGTAAAGCCCCTACAAAGAACATAGCAATTGCCATGGGCATAAAACCGCGTTTAAGGCTGTGCATCAGTGCTGCCTTCCGCACTGTGTAATCTGCAGCATACAAGGTAGCCGCGAGCTTCATAAATTCTGAGGGCTGGAATGAAAATCCAAACAATGAAATCCATCTTCGGCTTCCATTGACATCGCGTCCTATTCCCGGGATGAGCACAACAATTAAACACGCAAGACAGGCAAGGAAAAGTGGTAAAGCCAAACGTTGCCAGGTTTGCTCAGGAATTCGAAATGCAACATAAGCGGCGGAAAGCGCAATCGCCAGATAGATGGCTTGATGCTGAAAATAAAAGTAACTTCGGTAGCCTGTATGTTTATCGGCTTCTGCCGCCACAATAGAGGCTGAGTAAACCATGACTAAACCTAAGGCCAACAGCGACAAAATCGCCCATAGCAGACCACTGTCGATAGGTTCATGCTGGTCGCGCCAGCTGCGGTCTAATAGCAAGTTCATCTGAGCTTCAAGGTGGATAAGCCCACCAGAATCAACATCATCGTGATGATCCAGAACCGCACGACCACCTGCGTTTCTTTCCAACCTTTCAGTTCAAAGTGATGGTGTAACGGTGCCATCCTAAAAACGCGTCGACCTGTTAGTTTGAAAGAAGCAACCTGCACAATGACGGAAAGCGTTTCGACCACGAATACGCCACCCATAATAAAGAGCACAATTTCTTGGCGAATAATGACCGCCACCATGCCCAAGGCTGCCCCTAAGGCCAAAGCACCCACATCGCCCATAAACACTTCTGCTGGGTAGGCATTGAACCAAAGAAAGCCCAGACCAGCGCCCGACATCGCCGCACAAAACACGACTAATTCTCCGGCCCCTGGAATATAGGGAAGACCTAAATAACCGGAAAACACATGGTTTCCTGCTACGTAAGCAAATACTGACAAGGCAGCAGAAATTAAAACCGTAGGCAGGATCGCCAGGCCATCCAGGCCATCAGTGAGATTGACCGCATTGCTTGATCCCACCACAACGAAGTAACTCAGTATGACAAATCCCACTCCACCGAGCGGAATAGCAACTGTTTTGAAAAATGGAACAATCAGATCTGTTTGTTCGGGCTGTGCAGCGGTGTTCACGATGTACATTGCAAAACCCAAGGCAAGAATAGATTGGCCAAGGTACTTATAGCGGGCTGACAAACCTTTAGGATTGCGATGCACGACTTTACGGTAATCATCTATCCATCCAATGACTCCAAAACCAAGCGTAGCCAGCATGACTGCCCAAATGTATCGACTGGTCAGATCGCCCCACAAAAAGGTAGTCAGCACAATCGAAACCAAAATCAGCGCCCCACCCATCGTGGGCGTTCCCGCTTTCACTAAGTGTGTTTGTGGTCCATCATTTCGCACTGACTGACCAATCTTATAAGCCGTGAGCTTACGAATCATGGATGGGCCAACCAAAAACGAAATCATCAAGGCCGTAAGCGTAGCAAGCATCGCCCTTAGGGTAATGTATTCGAACACATGAAAAGTTCGAACGCTGAAAGCAAGGTAGTGTGTTAGCAGAAGCAGCATGTGTTTTCCCCTTGAGGCTTCAGATTGTTCATGCTGCTAAGCCCTCTACAATTCTTTCCATACGCATAAAACGTGAACCCTTTACTAATACCGTGACCTCTTTTGATAAGAGCGGCGCTATCCATGCGCACAATTCCTTGGGGTCTTGTGTTGCAAGTGCTGCAGACCCGAACGCTTGGGTGGCTTCAAATACTGCGCTTCCTAATCCAAAGAGGTAGTCAATCCCCGCTGTGCGACATGCTCTGCCTAATTCAGCATGAAGTTCCGTAGTTTGGTCACCCAGTTCACCTAGGTCGCCAAGTACTAAAATACGAATGCCTGCCTGAGAAGACAGCACCGAGATCGCTGCCAAAACTGAATCTGGGTTGGCGTTATAGGTGTCATCGATGAGGCGTGCGCCTTTTTGCCCTTGCACCATTCTTAAGCGTCCTTTGACGCCAGCGAATCCCTCCAATGACTTGCACGCAATAGCAGGATCAACACCAATAGCTAGGGTCGCCGCAATAGCGGCCAAGGCATTGCTTGCACTATGTTTTCCTGGCAAAGGTAAATGGCAAGCAAAGACACGATTTCCCACACGAATAACAAGTTGCTGGGCAGGGTGTTGGGCTTCATTCACGGCCACACTGGTCTCAATAGGCCCCACATCTGCAGCCTGATCTGAAGCAAATGAGATCAAACGATGCGTTCCTATATGCTGTTTGCATATTTCTGCACTGGGATCGTCAGCATTGATGACTGCAACACCGTCTTCCCCTAGACCGCTAAAGATTTCTGCTTTCGCATGCGCAACATCATCTAAAGTTCCTAAAAATCCGACGTGCGCGCGCTGTACATTATTGACCAGCGCCACATTGGGTTTGGCTATTTCAGAGAGTATTGTCAACTCGCCAGCGTGATTCATTCCCATTTCAACCACTGCATAACGATGCGTAGGCCGCAATCTGAGCAAGGTTAAAGGAAGACCAAGATGATTATTAAAATTACCCCTTGTGGCGAGAACTGCTTGCGTCTGATCCAAACCTTCATGTTGCGCGTGGGCAGCCAAAATCGTAGCGATCATTTCTTTGACTGTGGTCTTACCATTACTGCCGGTGACGCCGATCACCAAGGTCGATAGCTGAGCGCGCCACCACTGTGCAATAGTGCCTAATGCCTCAGTGCACGATGCAACTTGAAGTATGTGCGATGGATCAACGGATACATCATGTTCTACTAATGCAGCCAAGGCTCCGGCTTGCAATACCTGAGCAACAAAGTCATGGCCATCTGCGCGTTCGCCCTTCAGAGCAACAAATAAATCGCCTGGACGAATATCTCTGGAGTCCGTGCTGACCCTGTGAAATATAATTTTGTTCGCATCATGACATGGAAGGGGCAATGCCAATGCATGGCACACCTGAGCTAGGCTGACATTCCATGATTGCCCGGTTTCTTCAGAGATCGCAGTTTCACTCATTCTCGCCCCCTTTCTATCTCAACTTCAGGGCGTTCAGTCATTAAACTACGAACTACTTCAGCATCAGAAAAGGGAAATTTTTTTCCCCATACTTCTTGATATTGTTCATGGCCTTTACCTGCAATCAGGACCACATCTCCTGGTTGCGCAATCAGTAAGGCCTGAGTGATTGCAAGCTTTCTATCAAGCATCTGCCCATAGGGATGAAACAGCATGCCTTTTGTGATGTCATCAAGAATCAGAATCGCATCTTCGCGACGCGGATTATCACTTGTTAAAATAACGACATCCGCCTTCTCTTCCGCAATGGCTCCCATCTTGGGTCGCTTGGTTTGGTCACGTTCTCCACCACAACCAAATACGCACAACAAGCGGTTCTCTTTCGGTAAACCAATACGTAAGGTTTCTAGTACGCGCTCCAGGGCATCAGGTGTATGCGCAAAGTCGACAACCGCTCTGACACCTTTAGCATTCTGAAAGCATTCCATTCGACCAGGAGGCGCTTTGATATCAGCAAGCAGGCTTGGTAACTGATTGGGGTCAATCCCCAGTTCCATCAAAACAGCAGATACCGCTAAAAGATTTGAGACATTAAATAGTCCGAGTAAAGTCGAACTGATTGAAATGACATTCCCATCAGGAAGCTTCAGATCAAACTTACAACCTTCTTGATTCACTTTTAGGTAAGTGCAATATAATTCTGGTCCGTCTGTGGTTGGGCTTTGCTTGGTTGAATACCCCAAAACAGGGATACCTTCGCTAGCCAATTTTTTATAGAGTTCCAGACCGAACGCATCATCAATATTGATAATGGCCTTGCGTAATTCAGCAGAGCGGAACAGCAATGCCTTGGCTTCTCCATAGGCTTCAATCGTGCCATGGTAATCCAAATGATCATGCGTAAGATTCGTAAATACGGCCACATCAAAATGCACTCCATCAACACGACCCTGTGAGAGACCATGCGATGAGACTTCTAATGCCACTGCCTTTGCCCCTGACTTTTTCAGATTGATCAAATTCATCTGTAAAGCAATTGGACTAGGTGTGGTATACCCTGTTGATTCGAGTGCATTCAGCATCCCCGAACCCAATGTGCCAATCAAACCACAAGGAATATTTGCCGCACTCAGTGCTTGAGCAATCCAGTGTGTACAGGATGTTTTTCCATTCGTACCGGTGACACCAATGGTTTTTAATTCCCAACTAGGGTCACCATAGAAAAAAGAAGCGATTCGACTGATGTCCCATCTTAGATCTGGAATTGGCATATGCGGCACATTCCAGTCTGGATCTGCGGGGTAACCTTCTGGATCCCAAAGAATCGCTGCGGCCCCTCTTTCAATGGCATCATGAATCCATTCCCTGCCATCACCGCTTTCACCGGGGTATGCTGCAAAGATCACTCCAGGCTTTACTTCACGACTATCCGAAGTGATACCCTCGGCTACACTAATCAAAGGGAGGAGTTTTTCGAAGGGAAAGTCTGGGCCGGTTAATGGCGGTCGCATACTCATTAGGTATCCTCCGCCGCCGAATTTGCAGAGGGAGGTACGGCGTAATTTTCACTTGCAGGATCGTCGGGCTGAATCCCTAATACTTGTAACGCGCCGGCCATTAAACTACTAAAAACTGGAGCCGCCACCAATCCACCGTAGTAATCACCTGTTGTGGGCTCATCAATCATGACTGCAATCAAGAGCTTTGGGTGACTAGCAGGTGCAAACCCTACAAACGAGGCAACGTATTTATTTGAGTAACGGCCATGATCAAGCTTATGCGCCGTTCCAGTTTTACCCGCGACACGGAAGCCTCGAACCTGTGCAAGCGGAGCCGTTCCCTCGGGTTTGACAACAAGCTCCAGCATGTCTTTTACCGCCGCTGCGGTTTGAGCTGACATCACCCTTCGGCCAGAAACAGGCTCTTCTTGCTTCAGCAAGGTCAGGGACATCACATTACCTTCATTAGCAAACACGGTATAAGAACGTGCAAGTTGTGCCAAGCTCACCGAAATTCCATGACCATAGGACATCGTTGCCTGCTCAATGGGACGCCAACTACGATAGGGCCTGACACGCCCTCCCGCTTCGCCTGGCATACCCATTTTTGGCGTTTGCCCAAACCCCACATCCGTAAAGAGATTCCACATTGCTTCGGGTGGAAGACTGAGCGCAATGCGCGCGGCACCCACATTACTTGAACGCTGAATCACTTGAGAGACGGTGAGCGCACCACCGGGGTGGGTATCGTGAATCACGGCAGGCCCAATATTCATCGTGCCATTACCGGTTTGAATAATCGTTCCAGGCGTGACTTTGTTTGCTTCAAGGGCAGCCGCAATCGTGAATGGCTTGAGCGTTGAACCCGGTTCGTATGTATCGGCTACCGCCCGGTTACGTAATTGTGTGAGCGTGACATGCTCGCGAGTATTGGGGTTGTAATCTGGATAGTTAGCAAGAGCAAGAACTTCTCCTGTGCGCGGATCCAGCACCATCACCGCACCTGCTTTGGCCTTATTACGTGTGATGGCGGCATGAAGTTCACGCCAGGCAAGATATTGAATTCGGCTATCCACTGAGAGCACCACGTCCTGCCCCGGGCGAGGTTCGCGGATATTTTCTACATCTTCAATGACAGACCCTGCCCGATCTTTAATGACACGACGGGCGCCGTTTACACCACCCAACACGGATTGAAACGTGAGTTCAGCCCCCTCCTGGCCATGATCTTCTACATCAGTAAAACCAAGGAGATGGGCCATCATTTCGCCCTTAGGATAGGAGCGTCGAAAGCCTTTTTGCTCAAAAAGTCCTGGGATATGGATCTCCGTCACTTTTTGAGCCACATCCTGCGCTACCTGGCGTTTAAGATAAACAAAATTCCCACGCCCTTCATTCACGCGATGATTGATTTCCTCTTTGGGCATTTCAAGCAAAGTGGATAGTTGCTGAAGTTGTAATGGATTCATCTCGGCATCCTCGCGGCTTGCCCATACGGATACTGCCGGCAAGCTAATTGCTAAAGGATCGCCATTACGATCACGCACTTCTCCTCGATATGCGGTTTTCTCAATAACCCTGGAATAACGCTCTTCACCTTTATGCTGCAAAAAATCTGCATGCATGCCTTGCAGAAATACGGCTCTCCCCACTAAGGCCACAAAAGCCAAAAGCAACAAAACCAAAATAAAACTTGCACGCCACCCTTCAAGCCGAAGATTTAATGAAGCGTTAGCCTTATACCTCATTGCTTTCCTCGCTGAGCACCATGCGTAAGCTGCTTGGATAACATCCCTTCTGTATGCGGCTCAGGGAGGACTGTAAAATTATTTTTTGCAACGTCTGTTGCTAGCGCTAAAGATTTTGAGGCCCGATCAATGTCCGCTAAATCTTGGCTTTGATTACCCATCACAATCACGCTGCGGGTATCAGGCAAATGCATCTTCATATCAGAAGCAACGCGCTCTACCCGATTCGATGCTGCAAGCGTTGCGCGCTCAGCCTGAATACGGCGGAGGTCAGCGGCCAATTCGTCTCCGATCGTTTTTTCGCGCTCTATATCAACAAAAACACGACGCGCACGATGCTGGGTATGCACGACTGCTAAAGCGCAAAGAATCAAACAAATGAATAAAATGAAATCGGTGCGTCTCATGAAAGCATGGCTCTGGTTCGCTCTGCCACACGCAAAACCGCACTGCGTGAACGGGGATTAGCTCTCACTTCTTCATCACTGGCGAAGATTGCTCTGCCCACTAATTGAAGACTTGGCTTGGGTCGATCAGCTTCGCGCACAGCCAAGCCCGCCGGAATCGCTGGGGGTTTAGAATGCCCTGCCATAAATTGCTTCACACGGCGATCTTCAAGAGAATGAAAACTAATCACTGCAAGTCGCCCCCCATGCCTAAGGGCTGCCATGGCCTGAGGAAGCACTGCACTTACTTCATCAAGCTCGCCATTCACATAAATCCTGAGTGCTTGAAAAGTTCGGGTAGCAGGGTCAGTTCCGGGTTCACGCTTGGGAACTGCGTCTGCCACCAGCACAGCAAGTTGGCGGGTAGTTAGCAAAGGCTTATGTGCCCTTGCGATCACAATAGCTCTCGCAATCCGCTTGGCAAATCGCTCCTCACCCAACTCTTTTAATACCGAAGCAATCTCAGCCTCATCAGCGCGGGCAATAAAATCAGCCACACTGACTCCACTTGAAGGATCCATTCGCATATCAAGCGGACCATCATGACGAAAACTAAACCCTCTTTCAGCCTGATCAATCTGTGGCGAGGACACCCCTAAATCCAGAAGCACACCATCTACCCCAATTTTCTCGCGCGCATTGAGGATTGCAGACATACAAGAAAAAGGCGCATGGGTAATAGAAAAACGAGAATCCAGTGTGAATGCTTGGGCAGCCATCACCGCCTCCGGATCGCGATCAAAGGCAAGCAATCGCCCTTGCGGGCCAAGCCTTTCAAGAATGGCGCGACTGTGTCCTCCGCGCCCAAAAGTCCCGTCAACATAAATTCCGTTTGGTTTGACCTGAAGCGCATCAAGCGCTTCATTAAGGAGGACTGGTTGATGTTCCACACCTATTCGTCTCCCGTCATCCGCTACAGCGTCAATGATTCCATGCCAACTGGCATGGAATTGGCGCTGGTTTCTACAAACTGTTCAAACTGTTTATCCCAAGCTTGTCGGTTCCACAGCTTGAAATGACTCCCTTGTCCAAACATCATCAAATCTCGATCAATGCCGGACAAGCTGCGTAGTTCAGGCGAAATAAGGATGCGGCCAGCAGAATCCATCTCCACCTCATCGGCATGACCAACCAACAACATTTGCATGGCAGTCACCTTTGGATCGAAACCAGGTACAGCCATCACCGCCTCAGCAATGGGCTCCCATGCGGGCTGCGGATACAACAACAAGCAACGATGCGGGTGCGCCGTGACGACAACCCGGCCGTCTCCCTGCGCCAGGAACTTGTCCCGATAGCGCGTAGGAACAGCCAGACGCCCTTTAGCGTCCAAACTGATAGCCGAAGCACCCTGAAAACGTTGCGTCACATTGATCACCTCAAGACCTCAAGTCCCACGACTTTGCGATCTATAATTCCCATTAATTACCACTCTTTACCACTTTACGACACCAACCCCCCTTGGTCAAGTGAAATTTGGGTACTTTTCCTTATTCAACAAATGCTTGCGTGATGTTTACATCTCGCTGTCGAGGCCGGTAAATAGCGCGTAATAAAGTCTTTAAATCAGCTTATTAAGCGAAATACATAAAGTTATTTGGGTTGTTTTTGAGGGCAAAAATCAAGGTGCCTAGTGTGGCGCCGACAACAAAGCAAAGCAGAAAATGTTGAAGAGGGTGTCAACCGCCTTGCTGGACGTTGATACACCTTTATTGAGGGCAAATTGCTGCCATAAACAACAAGGAGAGGGGTGGTGAAGCCAGCCTGTAAGCCGGGTTCTGTCGAGGACAGTCATTCCTCTAGGCGACCAGTTACCTGGCCACTCAAGCAACCTACCCGGGAACAGCGCGAGCCACGCCATCGTTCCCCTATTTGGTCTTGCTCCGGATGGGGTTTAACTTGCCGCTTCCGTTGCCGGTTGCGCGGTGCGCTCTTACCGCACCTTTTCACCCTTGCCGTCGAATCCTAAGATTCGCTTGGGCGGTTTAAATCTCTGTATCACTTTCCATGGCCTCGCGACCTCCGGCCGTTAGCCGGCATCCCGCTCTATGGAGCCCGGACTTTCCTCCCCGATGACAAGCATCGCGGCGACTGTCCAGCCGACTTCACCATGCTCAGTCTAACAGAGACCAAGCCAGAGCCTCGCCTGCCCGCAAAGGAATGAACTCTATTCCTCCTCGGACAAGATGGGCGGGAACCTCTGAAGGGGTTCGCTGAAGACGCACATGCCCTTCATTGACAGGCAAGCCATAAAACGCTGGACCATGCAGACTGGCAAAGCCCTCAAAATGCGCTAAGGCGTTGACTGAATCAAAGGCCTCCACATACAGTTCAAGCGCTGAATAGGCGGTGTAGCAACCCGCGCACCCACAGGCATTTTCTTTTGTGTGGCGGGCATGCGGTGCACTATCCGTTCCCAAAAAGTAACGAACACTGCCAGAAGTTGCCGCTTGTAATAGGGCTTGACGATGGGCTTCGCGTTTCAGAACAGGCAAGCAATATAGATGAGGGCGAATCCCGCCCTGAAAAATAGCATTACGGTTGTATAAAAGATGATGGGCGGTCAAAGTCGCAGCCACTCTGTCCTCCCCCTTTGAAACAAACTCTACCGCCTGTTTGGTGGTGATGTGCTCCACCACGACTTTCAATGTTGGATACCGATCCAAGGTAGGCCGCAATATTTCTTCTAAAAAAACTGCTTCGCGGTCAAAAATATCGACTTCGGGGTTGGTTACCTCGGCATGAACCAAAAGCGGCAGCCCCGTTTCTTCAAGGGCCCTTAGCGCGCCATCACACTGCGAGAGATCACGCACGCCCGCGTCAGAATGCGTAGTAGCCCCAGCAGGATAGAGCTTGACTCCATGAATGAAGCCAGAATGTTTGGCGCGCAGTATTTCATCAGGGGCCGTTGCCTCAGTCAGATACAAAGTCATCAGAGGCTGAAAATCAACCCCGTCTGGCAAGGCTTTTAAAATTCGAGCGCGGTAAGCTTCGGCCTGTGAAACCAAGGTAACCGGTGGCTTAAGGTTGGGCATGATGATTGCCCGCGCAAACTGTTTAGCCGTGTCTGCCAAGACCCCTGCCATCAACTCTCCGTCGCGGAGATGCAAATGCCAGTCATCAGGACGCCTAATGGTAAGAATACTATTGTTTTTCATGATTGAAATTTTAGCATGTCGCACCATATACAGATCATAGTAATGCGAACGATTCTTATTTATAATATTGGAAATGAACCAAACCTCTGCTCCGATCATTAGTATTAATCAACTCAATCCCGGCGAATCAGCAGTGATTCATAACGTGGGTTTGGGGCCTGAGACGGATAAACGCTTATTGGCTGCGGGAGTTCATCGTCTACAAGAACTGGGGTTTGTGCCAGGTGAACGCCTGACACTCATGCGCAGAGGTTTAGGGGGCGATCCTTTGGCAATCCGCATTGGTACCTCTCTTTTTGCGCTCAGAAAAGCAGAGGCTTCTGCCATCAGCGTTCAACGCGACTAAATCATGTCCGTTCAATCCTCACTCAAACTTGCTTTGGTTGGCGCACCTAATTGCGGTAAAACCGCACTATTTAATCTCTTGACCGGTAGTCGCCAGAAAGTTGCCAACTATGCGGGTGTAACGGTTGAACGCAAAGAAGGGCGTTTCAGCCTAGGCAATGGGGCTGAAGTCACTCTATTAGACCTTCCAGGTGCATATAGTCTCAACGCTACTTCGCCAGATGAGGAAGTAACCCGAAGCGTCATTTTAGGCCAACGCAATGACGAAACACGCCCTGATGTATTCATCTGTGTTGTCGACGCCACTAATTTGCGTCTGCATTTGCGGATGGTGCTTGAAATAAAAGAACTTCACGTTCCAATGATCCTGGTTTTGAACATGATGGATGCGGCACGGGCCAAGGGACTGCGCATTGATTCCAAAAAACTCGAAGCGTCTCTTGGGATCCCGGTCCTGGAATGTATCGCCATCCAACGTGGAGGCGCAGACTCCCTCCTGATAAAGCTGGAGGCACTATCTGAAAAAAACGATCTAAAAGACCAACCTGATGCCTCTATCCACTCCCTTCAATGGCACGCACCTGATGGAGAGAAAACGCGTCAGAGTATGTCAGAAGTTCTCAGTTTGATTGCCTTAAGCTGCGATGAAAGTAGCGTTTCGGAAGGCTGGGGAGATCGCATTGATAGCGTGGTCATGCATCCTGTATTAGGACTGGTCTTACTCGCCGCCATTTTATTTTTTATGTTTCAAGCGGTGTTTACATGGGCCCAAGTTCCCATGGACTTCATTAAAAACACAATGGGTTTATTGGCTGAGCTCACACGCTCTTCGATGCCTGAAGGCCCTCTGCGCAGTTTGATTGCCGATGGGGTGATTTCGGGTGCAGGGAACGTTTTGGTGTTTTTGCCGCAAATCTTAATTTTGTTTTTGTTTATTTTGGCTTTAGAAGATTCGGGTTACTTACCCAGAGCCGCTTTTCTTCTGGATAGATTGATGGGGGTTGCAGGTCTGTCAGGGCGCGCTTTCATTCCTCTACTTTCAAGCTTTGCATGTGCAATCCCAGGGATCATGGCCACGCGCACCATTCCCAACCCGCGAGACCGCTTGATCACTATCATGATCGCGCCGTTGATGACGTGCTCTGCCAGAATTCCGGTCTATACCTTACTCATTGCCGCGTTTATCCCGGCTAGGCAAATGGGATGGGGCATACAATTTCAGGGCCTGGTCTTATTTGCCTTATATATGGCAGGTATTTTAGCGGGATTATCTGTTGCTCTGTGCTTGAGATATGTCGGCACAAGTGCAGGAAACTATCAACCGCTTCTGCTTGAATTACCCACGTATCGGTTACCCGCATGGCGAAATTTATTACTGGGCTTATGGGAACGAACCCAAATTTTTATTACTCGGGTAGGCACCATTATTTTGGCCTTAATGGTTTTACTCTGGTTTTTGAGCAGCTACCCTGCCCCTCCCCTTGGAGCAAGTGGCCCGGCTATTCAATATAGCTTTGCTGGAATCATAGGGTCATGGCTGGAAGTTGTGTTTGCTCCGATTGGTTTCAACTGGCAAATTTGTGTTGCTCTTGTTCCCGGCCTTGCAGCACGTGAAGTCGCCGTAGGTGCACTAGGTACGGTCTATGCACTATCGAGCTCAAGCACAGACATGGGTACCGCGCTCGCGCCGATGCTAGCCCAATCCTGGAGCCTGGCAACCGCGCTGTCTCTGCTTGCATGGTTCGTTTTTGCTCCACAATGTGTTGCCACTTTAGGCGTAGTCAAACGCGAAACCAATAGCTGGCGTTATCCTCTTATTATGGCCGGATATCTTTTTGGATTGGCTTATTTGGCCAGCTGGATAACCTATCACCTTACACTTTGGGTCAGCGTCTGAACCATGGTTCAAGCTATAATGGTTGCACTTATCGTATGTTGGGCAGGATGGACTACCTTAGGAAGTCTAGCCCCCTCACGACAAAGAAAAATACGTGGCGCTTTAGCCAGAAATTTAGAAGGCCATGCACCAGCCAGATTGATCCAGTGGCTGCGGCCAGGTTTTCCAAAAACAGGCTGTGGTTGTCACAACGACTGCACTGAAACACCCAAAAAATAAGTAAACCCCACCTAAAGCAGATCACCAACCAGCCATGTGGATTGTAGATATCGCCTTACGCAGGCCCTACACGTTTATCGTAATGGCGCTTTGCATTCTTTTAGGAACCCCCATCACGATGATGAGGATGTCAACCGACATTCTTCCGGAAATCAATATTCCGGTGATCAGCATGGTCTGGTACTACAACGGGATGTCTGCGCAAGAAATGGGCAACCGCATCACCTCAGTCAGCGAGCGTTCGCTCACAACGCTCGTCAGTGATATTGATCATATTGAGTCTCAAACCCTGCCTGGTGTTGCCGTCATTAAGATTTATCTGCAACCCTACGCGAGTATGCCAACAGCAATTTCGCAAACGGTTGCCATCGCCCAAACACAGTTAAGGCAACTTCCACCCGGTATTACCCCGCCCCTCGTTATTCAATATACCGCCTCTAGTGTTCCCGTCATTCAACTGGGTGTAACGCATCCATCCATGTCAGAAAATGAAATTTTTGACACCACGATCAATTTTCTTCGCACACAACTCGTAGCCATTCCCGGAGCCGCCGTTCCCTACCCCTTTGGCGGCCGAAGCCGAGTTGTAGCGGTTGATCTTGATTCCCAAGCCTTGCTCGCCCGCGGACTTTCAGGCGCTGATGTAGTCAATGCGATCAGCACACAAAACTTAATTCTGCCCTCAGGCACCGCAAAGTTCGGCCCTATTGAGCGAAATGTGTCCATTGATGGCTCTACCTCAGCCATTCAATCACTCAACGACATTCCCGTCCGCACCAAAAATGGCGCAACGGTTCGCTTGGAAGATGTGGCTTTTGTCCACGATGGGTCCACCCCTCAAGTCAACGTCGTTCGGCAAGACGGAAAGCGGGGTACCCTGATTTCACTTATTAAAAGTGGCGGCGCTTCGACATTAACCATCGTGTCGGAGTTATTCAATCGCTTGCCGGTCATTATGGAAACACTACCTAAGGGTTTAATCGTTAAACCGCTGTTTGATCAATCCATCTTTGTGCGCGCAGCAGTTGAAGGGGTAGCCCGTGAGGCAGTGATCGCAGCCGCACTCACCGCTGCCATGATTTTGCTATTCCTTGGAAACTGGCGCAGCACCGTCATTATCGCGATCTCGATTCCACTTTCTATTTTTTGCTCACTGATGGCGCTCGCCGCTTTTGGACAAACCATCAACATCATGACCTTAGGGGGGATGGCTCTTGCGGTCGGAATTTTGGTGGATGATGCAACTGTAACCATCGAAAACATTGAGCGGCATTTACATATGGGCAAGCCCATGTTCGATGCCATTCGCGAGGGCGCAGGTGAAATTGCCTTACCTGCATTAGTTTCGACCCTGTGTATTTGTATTGTTTTTGTCCCGATGTTTTTACTCACAGGTGTAGCAAAATACCTCTTCATTCCTTTGGCTGAATCAGTTGTATTCGCGATGTTGGCCTCATATGTTTTATCGCGTACTTTGGTTCCCACTCTGGCCCTCTTGCTTCTTAAACACGGGCATGAAGAATCTAAAAAGAGTGTGTTCTCAATGCTTCATCACTATTTTAATCATGCTTTTGAGGTGCTTCGCAGTAGTTACACCGCGCTACTAGCGGTTCTTCTATCACACCGACGTGTGGCTGGGATTGGTTTATTAAGTTTCTTTTTAGGATCTTGCTTGCTCTACCCATTCCTGGGTCAAGACTTTTTCCCTGAAGTAGATAGCGGAAAAATTCGTCTACATTTCCGTGCTCCAACAGGGACCCGAATTGAAGAAACCGCAAGACTGGCAGACCAAGTAGAAAACCGTATTCATGATTTAATCCCTGCAGAACAGATAGACACCATCCTCGACAACATTGGTGTCCCCATCAGCGGCATTAATCTCACCTACTCCAACGCGGGAACAATTGGCTCTTTGGATGCTGAAGTACTGATCGGCTTAAAGTCAGAACATAAGCCTACCCGCGAGATCGTAGCCCAACTGCGCGCGGATTTACCCCATAGTTTTCCCGGGATAGAGTTTTTCTTTCAACCGGCCGATATTGTTTCTCAAATTCTCAACTTCGGAAGTCCGTCCGCGCTTGATATCCAATTTGTAGGGGCGGGTATCGAGGCCAATTATCGTCTTGCTAATGCGCTTGCCAAACAACTTCGCTCACTTCCTGGGGCAGTAGATGTGCATGTTCAGCAACGATTAGACGAGCCCACTCTTGCCTTGAAAATGGATAGGGCTCGTCTACAAGAGCAGGGCTTAAGTGCATACAACGTAGCCCAAAACATGCTGGTGAGCCTATCTGGAAGCACCCAGACTGCCCCGGCTTTTTGGCTAAACCCAAAAAACGGTGTGGTGTATAACCTCAACATTCAGTCTCCTCAAACACAGGTAGACAGCATGGATGCGCTGATGAATACCGCGGTCAGCGCACCCAATAGCGATAGACCAGCGCAAGTTTTGGGTAACTTAGTCACGGCTTCACCTGCAACTGAAATGGCAGTGGTATCGCACTACGATATCAAGCCCGTGATTGATATTTTTGTGAGCATTCAAGGCAGAGACTTAGGGAGTGTTGCTAAGGACGTAGATCAACTCATCTCAGACACACGCCCCAAGCTAGCCAAAGGCGCTTCGCTGGTATTGCGTGGTCAGGTTCAAACCATGCGTCAGTCTTTTCTAGGATTAGGGCTGGGCTTAATGGGTGCGATCGTACTGGTGTATCTGCTCATCGTAGTGAACTTCCAGTCATGGATAGACCCCCTCATTATTATTTCTGCTTTGCCTGCGGCTTTGGCAGGAATTGCATGGACCTTGTTCCTCACAGGTACGACTTTGAGTGTTCCAGCATTAACAGGCGCGATCATGACTATGGGCGTTGCCACAGCAAACAGTATTCTGGTCATCGCTTTTTCCCGTAACCTGATGGATCGTGGTTTATCAGCGCGTGATGCCGCTTTAACGGCAGGCGCAACCCGTATTAGACCTGTACTTATGACGGCCGCTGCGATGATCATTGGGATGATTCCGATGGCACTGGGATTAGGGGAAGGTGGAGAGCAAAATGCTCCCTTGGGCAGGGCCACCATCGGAGGCCTTTTGTTTGCCACTGCGTCTACACTGATTTTTGTGCCGATGGTCTTTGCCAGTTTTCACTCTTGGCTTGAAAAGCGTCACCCAAGGTTACCCTCTTCGGATTCCGCAGCGAATTCGCTCGCCCCTTAAACGGAGTAAACGCATGTCCGATGATCATTCTCTAAATATTCCCGAGCCTTCAATGAGTGAGCGGCAACGCGCCTCACGACTGGGCTTTATCAGCATTGCTATATTAGGGTGCATTTTGGCGATAGGCAGCGTTCGCATTCTTTTGATTCGTCAAGCCAATGCAGAAACTTTACGGACCGTAACTGAAAACCAACAAAAAACTTTTGTTGCTTTCACCCTGCCTGCCCCATCAGGCTCTGATGGCAGCCGAACTATCCAGCTTCCTGGAACCTTGGCAGGCAATCGTGAAACCATGATCTATGCGAGAGCAACCGGTTATGTTCGTCATTGGACCCATGACATAGGATCTCGCGTCAAACAAGGCGAGATCCTGGCTGAAATTGAAACGCCCGAACTAGACCGTCAAATAGAGCAAGCGCGAGCCAACCTCAGACAAAGTAATGTTGCCCTGCAACTCGCAAAACAAACCTTGCAACGTTGGGAGCAACTTCGTAAAGACGAACTCGTCACCGAACAAGATCTCATGGAGCGACGCGCCTCCGTAGATCAACTTACTGCAGCTCAAAATGCAAGCCAAGCTGAAACTTCACGCTTAGAAAGCCTGCGAAGCTTTCAAAAGGTAGAAGCACCTTTCACTGGGGTCATCACCAGCCGTAATGTGGAAATTGGGAAATTGGTCACGGGCACGCCCAGCAGCACCGATCAAAGCCTGTTTGGGATTGCCATGACCGACCCTTTGAAGCTAGTGGTGTATGTACCCCAAACCTATATCGCCCAAGTTAAAGTAGGGATGACGGTTGAGGTTTCACAGAGTGAATTGGGAGGCGAGCGCTTGAAAGCACAGGTGGCACGCACCGCTAACGCCATTGACCCCTCTACACGCACCCTACGCGTAGAGATGACGGTGAACAATCACAATGAAAAGTTATTACCTGGAGCTTACGCGCAAGCTAGTTTTCCGATAGGGGCCGGGCAAATATTATCCGTACCTGCTAATTGCTTGCTATTCCGCTCAGAGGGGCCGCGCGTGGCGGTAGTCAATGACAAAGGGCATATTCATCTTGCGCCAATCACCCTAGGAAGAGATTTAGGTAAAACCATTGAGATTGTTGCTGGCATTAAATCTACAGATCACATTGTTCTGAATCCCCCTGATTCACTGGCTGAAGGCGATCACGTCGAGGCTAGGGCAGCCGTCAAGCCACCCGCGCCAGGAGCCAAATAAATGCAAATAAATCAAATCAGGTCTGCAGCAAAAGGATTAGTGAAGTCGGGTGCAATCAGTTTATTCCTAATGATAAGCGCATGTTCTACAACTACAACTCCCCCCGTTCAAACATCCCTCACCACCGTTCCTGGTGAATGGTCTGAGGGGCCATGGAGAGAAGCGCGCCCTGCCGACAATTTAACACGGGGAAATTGGTGGGAAATGTTCAACGATCCCATTTTGAATGATCTGGAGTCAAAGGCTTCCTTACAGAACCTAAACTTGCAAGCGGCTATAGCTCGCGTTCAACAGGCCAAGGCACTTGCTGCAAACGCCGACTCAGCATTCTCGCCTCAGGTCACAGCCAATCCAAGCGCGGTAAGAAGCCGTAATTCTTCCAATCGCCCAGCATTAACTCCGGGCGTAGCGCCCATCTCCACGACACAAAATGATTTTGTGCCATCTGCCAGCGTTCGCTGGGAGGCCGATCTCTCAGGACGTCTCAGTCATACACTAGAGGCTGCCCAAGCAGCAAAGGGCCAGAGCGAAGCGGATCAGGAGAACCTAAAATTATTGATTACAGCAAATCTAGCTAATAATTATTTTAGCCTGCGCACCTTAGATGCTGACATTGCTTGGCAAATGCGAATGCTGCAACTTGAAAAAGAGGTGATTGTCTTGCTGCGAAGACGCATCCTATTGGGGCAGGCCTCAGCCTATGACCTGAACCCTGCGCAGGCTGCACTCGAAGTCACGCAAGTACAAATTGCGACTTTACGGGGTCAACGCGATCCCTTGATAACTGCCATCGCTGTTCTGGTTAATGCTAACCCTCAAAACTTTGAACTCCCTGCTGGCATATTGCCTGCCCTCATCCCATCACCCTATGCAGGTGTACCGTCTGATCTACTGGAACGTAGGCCAGATATTGCCAGCGCAGAAAGGGCTGTTGCGCAGGCCAGCGCTCAAATCGGAGTGGCCAACTCTGCGCGATACCCTTCCCTTACATTAGGCGCAAACCTTGGCGCAGAGAGCAGCCAAGTCAACACTTTGCTTCAAGCACCCAGCTTGATCTGGTCACTCGGAATAAATCTTGCGCAGATCATTTATGACGGTGGCAGAACAGAATCTTCGATTGCTGCTGCGAAAGCTGCGCATGAAGCCAGCGTGGCCAATTATCGTGCAACCGTTCTTGCTGCCATGGGAGAGGTTGAGACAACGCTCAGGGCAACGCGCAGCTTGGGGGAAACCCTCAAACAACAAGACAGTTTAGTCAAGACCGAGCTTGAGCAAACCGAACTAATACGAAAAAAACAAAACGATGGGTTTGGCACGCGCTATGACATCGTCATTGCCGAACAATCACTCATTCAGGCTGAGCGCACCCGTTCCCAACTGCGAGGTCAACGCGTCTTGGCTGCGGTATATTTGGTCAAGGCTTTAGGCGGAAGTTGGGATGCGTCTCAAACTACGCGCAAAGAATAATCAACCGCTTTAATATCCTTTGTCAGGCTGCCAACTGAAATGCGATGTACACCCGTTTTGGCAATGTCTGCAATGGTGTCATCGTTCACGCCCCCTGAAACTTCAAGTGTGGCTCTATCCGCATTTGCTTGCACCGCTTCACGCATCTGATCCAAGTTAAAATTATCAAGTAGGATACTTTCAGCTCCTGCATTCAATGCTTGCTCAAGTTCTTGCAGCGTTTCCACTTCAATTTGGATGCTGACTCCCGCGTTTAAATTACGCGCCGAATGTAAAGCCTGAGCGATTCCTCCTGCTGCAGCAATATGATTTTCTTTGATGAGAATGCCATCCCACAATGCCATTCTTTGATTGGCACCGCCTCCAACCCGCACCGCGTACTTTTGCGCCTGCCTGAGGCCTGGCAGTGTTTTACGCGTATCCAACACTAAGCATTGTTGACCTGGCCTCAATACAGACCTTACCTGCCTCACTAAAGTATGTGACCGCGTTGCCGTTGCTGAGAGCAGTTGCAAAAAGTTGAGTGCCGGCCGCTCGGCGGCAAGCAAGGCTCGCGCATCCGCTCGCAGATTTACCACAATGGATTCTTGAGACATCATGGCACCTTCTGCGTAAGACCATTTGATTTGCGCAGCAGGGTCAAGCGAAAACATGCAAGCTTCAAACCAATCGCGTCCGCATAAAATAGCTTCTTCACGAACTACAACTTGTGCAGACACAATGTGACTTGAGGGCAATAAAAGACCAGTCCAATCACCGCGACCGATATCTTCGGCTAATGCATCGCGCACATTTCTTGAGCGGGCATCCACCAATGTTTCATTGTGCTCAGGACCAATAAAGTGCATTGTTTTACTTAATGATCCTTATTTTTTTCTACGGCCTGCCCGATCACCGACCACATGATCATTCGCTCATAGCCCGTCAATCCCGAAAACTCCAAACCATAAACCCAGCCATTCAAGCGTTTGACTTCATTACGCGCTAAGACTTGAACTTTAGGACGAATTTGCACTGGAGGTTCTTTTGGATCAGGCCATATGCCCATCAGAATATGGCCATGATCTCCGACAGATAATTTGTCCTGTTCTGAAAAAAAGCCTACACCTTGGGGCGAGAGATCTAAAACTTTACCAATAACAGGAAGAGGTTTGACCTCGTCATTGCCTACATCCATACCAAAAGAAGCGGGAAGATCGACACGTGTCCGTTTGACGTCTCGCACCTCTACGCTAGAAACCTCTCTGGGCCATTCCAAATGAATGTGCGGCCGAGGTTGAAACACCAATGAATGGATTTGGGTACTAAACATCATCAAATTCAGGTCATAAAAAAACTTTACATTAACCTGCTGATGAACTTTTAAAGGCAACAAGCCCTCTGCATCCGTGGGCCACGCGACAATCAGGCTCACACCATCGATCGTGCCAATCGGAACAGAAGCATATTGCTGCTCGATGCCTTCAACCACGGGTTGAAGAACAATACGCCGCACCTTGGTGTACAGCCCCCCCAGGGACAAGGTGCCTTGATCAGCAGCTGAGAATTTTCTGGAGGTATAGAGTCGTTCAACGCGTTCTATTTCCTCTATCGGCGAATGATCTTCGTGATCTTTTGTCATTTAGTGAAGAACTCAATGAAGTATTTCAGGATGATCGGGGAAGTGCTCAGCAATCAAGCGAAACTCTTCCGCAACCGATAAAAATGCAGCAACCAGTCTTGGATCAAAGCGCTGCCCTGACAACTCCCGGATGATTTCCACTGCCTTTTGATGTTGGCCAACGGGATTGTATTCTCCCTCGGTGATGACTTCATCGTAGCAGTCTGCAAGACTTAACAATCGCCCTGCCAGCGGAATATTGTCGCCGGCCAAACCGTCGGGATAGCCGGAGCCATCCCAACACTCATGATGCGAACCGATCAGGTCAACTGCCACCGAAAGAAAATCAATTTCATCTGCGGCCTCAAAAGCTAAGGACTTCATAATCGCCTCTCGCCCGATCATGGGGTGGCGCTGCATTTCCTGCTGTTCTTCAGGGCTCAGTGGCCCGTTTTTACTCAGGATCGCATCAGACAAGCCGACCTTGCCGATGTCATGTAAAGGGGCTGAACGAAAGAGCCGATCAATAAAAAGATCATTGACTTGTCCTGAAAACGCTGGCGTTTTTTCTATCGAACGCGCAAGAGTGGAAACGTAATGTTGCATTCGACGAAGATGATGAATGGTGTCGTCATCACGCACTTCACAGAGGCTTGCGAGTGCACGAATCATGACATCTTGGGTTAGGGCTAATTCACGAGTGCGTTCTTTAACCAATTCATCAAGATGTGCATTTTGTTGAATGAGTCGTTGCTCACTGCGGCGCAAAGCAAGCTGCGTTTGCACACGCGCAATCAATACTGCAGGTACGATGGGCTTGGTAATGAAATCTACCCCTCCCACATCAAAAGCTGCCGTTTCATCAAATGTCTGATTTAAAGCTGTGACAAAAATAATAGGAATAGAGTTGAAAATAGGGTTGGACTTAATGCGACGGCACACTTCATAACCATCCATACCTGGCATCATGACATCCAGCAGAATCAGATCTGGAAGCGCACTCCTGCCAAGCAGATCGAGTGTTTCCTGCCCATCACGCGCAATGGAAAGACTGAATTGAGAGCGCAGTAGCTCAACCAAAACGCGAACATTGAGCGGATCGTCATCTACAATCAATACGCGATCTGGGGTGGAGTCCATCACTTGATCTTTTCCTCAACTTCTCTTAATGACAAAACCTCGCCTAAGCTCGCCAGCGCTTCCCTAAAGTCGTAATTATTGCATTGAATCAGGATGCTATTCGCAAACTTATCGAGTACTGTTCCTTGGGCTATTTTAACGAGTTCCCGAGCACTTTGTTCTGCTTGAGGGTCTCCTTCTGACAACAAGGCCTTCAGCTCATGCAATTGTTTCATCAACTCAGGACTCAAAGGTTCTAAACGCGCCTGAATCAGGTCTAGTTCTTGACCGCTCTCCTCTCCCCTGTCCAACTGTTTAGATAAAGCAACCCCACTCTGTTCGTTTTCTATCTTTTCACTGACTTTATCCAAACTCAATATTTGTTTGATGGTGTGTGGCAACAGGGGTTTTTCGTAATGCCTCGATGAGTCACGCACACTGGCTCCTGGCGAAGAAAGCACGACGACACGCAACAAAGATTTATTGCCCGCCATGTGAATCAACTCATTTTCATTCGGAAAACCCTCGGCAATCATCATCATTGAGCCTTCAAAGACTTTCAGAGCTGCACGCGCTGTAACATCAGAGGTAACGCGAGTGATCTTGGCCCCCATGAATTCTAATGTCCGCTCCAAAGAGGCTCCAGAAAGTTCGTGCGTTTCCAGCAACAATATGGATTGGCCTGCAACTTCCTGACACCGCGCGCACAGGGCCTGACTCTTAACCACTCCTAAAGGAATGGAAAATCTAAATTGACTGCCTTCACCTAAGATGGAAGTGGCTTGAATCTCCCCGCCCATGAGTTCAACTAATTGTCGGCAAATAGCCAAGCCTAATCCCGTGCCGCCATAGCGTTTGCGGTTCATGCTCTCGGCCTGGACGAATGGTTGAAATAGGCGATCACATTCAGACTGAGGCATGCCTACCCCGGTATCCTTCACCACTACATGAAAATTGATTCGACGCTCGGCTGCTATATCCGAGCGGACACTGATCACAATGTGGCCTTCAGAAGTAAACTTTGCCGCGTTGTCCACAAGATTCACCATGACCTGGGTGAGTCTCATGGCATCTCCCATTAACTGAACTGGAAGAGAGGGATCAATTTCGAAAATCAACTCTACTTTGCTTTCTCGCAGCTTCGGCGAAACAGCCACAAGAACATCCCTGAACACACTCTCAATTAAAAAAGGCGTGTTCTCTATGGATAGTTTCCCGGCCTCAATGCGGGACACATCTAAAATATCTTCAATCAGCCTCAGCAGTCTTTTGGCTGCCCCAGTGATTTTCATCACATAGTCTTTCTGTGAGTCATTGAGAGGGGTGTGACTGAGCACATGAAGTAAACCCAAAACAGCATTCATAGGCGTTCTAAATTCGTGACTCATACTTGCTAAAAAGACTGTCTTCATTCGGCTGGCTTCTTGTGCCTCTTGATTTGCTCTCATTAAGCTTTGTTCAGAGTCCTGCAGCGCCTTGGTTCGCTCAGTCACAATCTTTTCAATCGAATTTGCTTTACCTGACGCTTGCCTTTGTAAGGCGGTTCCAAGTAGGGTTAATAGCAAACCGGCTACAACCACCAAGAGACTGGCGGTGCGATCAGCGGCATAGCTATTGGCAAACGGGATTGCGGCTGCAACCCAAGTTCGACCACCCACTTGTATCGTTCTCTTTATGGCAGTACTTGGCAGTTTATCTTCCGAATCAACACTACCTTCTTGCGGATATAAAATCTGCTCTCCGGGCTTACCTTGGGTGTCAAATAAGTAAATCTGCATAGGCTTAGCAGAATCAATTTTGTTTTGATCTTGCATTTCCAACATTTGCCCAATACGAAAAACCCCTGAAATAAAACCTCTCAGTTGTCCTATTTCTTTTGCAGTAGCAACTCCAGGTGCAATTTGCGCACCTATCGCACTGTCATTGACATAAACGGGTCTTAATAACAAGAAACCAAACTGTTTTGTCGTTTCCTGAACTAAGGTGATGCGAGAGGTGGCGATGGGACGTCGCTGCTTTCTGGCCAATTCTATAGAAGCCATTCGAGCCGAATTGGATCCCAAATCAAATCCAAAAGCTTTTTCATTCCCTTTCATTGGCTCAATAAACCATACCGGAAAATATTCTGGGCGTGCACTGAGTACTTGCTTATTTCTGTTCACTCCCAGTTCATAAATATCGAAATCACTAAAACCCTCGCTGCGAGTAAAAGCCACCAAAGTCTTGATCTCTTTAGGAGTAAGAACGGGATCCCATGAAAGTGCCTGTAATGATTTTTGGCGATTTAAGATAGGCACAACAAGATTTCTAAACTGTGAACGAGAGACAGAAGGGGAGGCATCAAAAAAAGCCCCTACTGCAAAAAGACTATCTACAGATCGCTGGATACTTGAATCCAGCAAGACCATTCTATTTGTAGCGACCGTAGCAAACTCTGATCGCGCGGTTTGATCTTCGAGGGCTCTAACAAATAAAACCATCACCACGGTACAGATCAGCCCCGACAGCATCAAAAAAACCCATTGGGGGAACATGGGGTTCTTATTGGGAGCGTTGTTTTTCTCCAAATGAATTCCACTTAAGCTCAGGCTGTTTGACTGTTCAACCATAGACTGAGCACTCAAGAATCAAATACTGGGGGATTAGGGCAGAATACACTTCATCACTTTGCAGTTATGGTTTGAAATTGAATATTAGCGGAAACCAATGAAAAAAGACGCCACATTAGAAGACTGGCTAGATTTGGGTTTATTTACCCGCATCTTATGTCATGAAATGAATAACCTATTAGCCAGTCAACAAGGTTTTCTGAAGCTTTTGGAGCGAGGTCATCAAGATCATGCCACCCTTACGCGATGGAATGAAGAGGTAGTGAAAGCCAATCATGGGCTTCAAGATCTTGTCAGGTCTATTCAATCTTTCATTCATGAAGAACCCCCAAGCCAGGAACATAGGCTTGATGAAACCCAATTACAAAACCAAATGAAGGAACTAGCTGAACAAGCCCTTCAAGAGGGAGCCCAAATATCCTGGTTAGCGCTAACCCGCATACTCATTGTAATAAGTAAGCAAATTCAATTTAATCATAGCGATAAATTAAAGTGGGTACTCACATATACACAAGGTCCACTAGCACATCACTTGCTTGAACAGGCTAACCAAATCCGGGCTTTTCTCTGTATTGCCACTACCCTTAATCAGAATGCCGCACTGAGTTCTGAATTGGAAGCGGCGACCCATCGCATCCTTCCCCCACGCAATAGTGCTCTGCGTGATTGGCACTGGGCCCTCATCATTGGTTTATTGCGTCAATCTCAAGGAGATATAAGACTCTATGAAATACAGTCAGATGAAGGGGAATTGAGCTTAAAACTAGAAATTCTTATTCCCTTGCGCGAAGGTCTTGGTAGCGGATCCTGAATAGATACTGGCTCGCGTACATAACGTTTAAGCACTGAGAATTAACGCCTTATAGTTTCAAACAATTTGGCTAGCATGCGTTAGAATTAAAGAAGTCCGTTGAATTCAATAACTCGGAACCCAAAATAAAAGGGGCAATGAACAAAGTGGATTTACGCGATAAAGGATACCTCACCCCCCAGCAAGTGGCAGACAAACTCCTTGTGTCACCTATTACGGTACGAGGATGGGCACTGCGTGGCCTGCTCAAAGCCGAAGTTACCCCGGGCGGACATCGCCGCTTCTTGGCCGCTGAAGTAGAACGTTTTGCAGCGGAACGCCATAATATTGCAGACCATTCTCAGTCTCGAGTGCTGATCGTGGATGACAATCAAAGCCTGGCACGCTATCTGCAAGACTTCCTATCCACGCATAACCTCATTACCGAAACTGCATTTGATGGATTTGACGCAGGCTGGAAAATTCAAAGCTTTCACCCTGAAATTTTGTTACTAGATTTGATGATGCCGCGGCTGAATGGCTTTGATGTATGCAGACAGATCAAAGAAAATCCAGATACGCATGCCATGCGTATCATTGCAATGACGGGATACCCAAGCCCGAGCAATGAAAGCAGGGTCATCAACGAAGGCGCTGAGTGCTGCCTCAATAAACCTATCGATGAATTAGCATTACTTGAAGCCATCGGCACCAGTCTGCTTACACAGCATTTAGCCCCATAATTTTGTTTTACGCTGATACCTATTGGTACCCTCATGCCTATTGAAATCAGCGAAGAATCAGGCGTGAGGAGTCTTCATTTTGGCACTCCTTGGATTCAAGGTTCAATGCGCATCGCCAGACCCTGGTCCCTGGAGTTGGAATACACCCAACACATGATGTGGCCTTTATTACACTTTGATCAGCCAGCTTGGCCTCAACAAGTCCTCATGATCGGACTTGGTTCGGGATCGATGTTGAAATTCTTATATCGCTTTCGACCCCAATGTCACATCACGGTAGTTGAAATTGATCCTCAGGTTGTTTCCGCTGCACATCATCACTTTAAAGTTCCGCATTCTGACGAAAGGATCAATATTCAAATTGGAGATGGCGTGCATTTTGTGGAACAAGTCAAAAATTTATATGATTTGATTCTTGTTGACGGGTTTGATCATAATGCAAGGGCGCACAAACTAGAGTCTGAACTGTTTTATCGACATTGCAGCGTACGGTTAAGGTCACAAGGAATGTTGGCCTGTAATCTCCTTACGCTTCACCGCAGTCACGCTGCAACTAAGCGTGCACTATTCAGTATTTTTGATCGTGGATTCAGATTATTACCTGGGTGTGAAGACGGTAATGTCGTAGCTATTGCACAAAACACAGCGTGGTTAAATGACGACTTTGAAGAACAACGTCAGGCCGCCAAATTATTGCGTAAGGCAACACACCTTAATCTTCTTCCTCTTGTTAGCCAGCTCGAAGCGCTTGGATCGTAAGATGCAGTACCCATCAACTTGACCCACCTGTAAAGCTCTGAATTGATTGCCCCAAAACCTACTTATAAATTCTAATGTCTAGCAAAAAAAACCATCCTTTGCGCCACCGCGTTTACCTGTGGCTTGAACCAGCCGGGGCCGGAATTTCAGTGTCTGATTGGTCGCACTCGGCACTGCTCATCATGATCATGATTAGCGTAGGCGTGGGCGTACTTGAAACTGTACCGAGTATCAATAACCACTATGCAGGGATGTTCCAATGTATTGAATTTTTATCAGTGGCCATGTTCACGATTGAATATGCTTTAAGAATATGGAGTGCGCCTGAACACGGTCCTTTTTATAATCTGCATCCACAGTCTGCCCGTCTTAAATTCATCTTTTCGGGCTACGCCATCATCGACCTTTTGGCCATTCTGCCTTTCTATTTGAATCTGATTGATTTCGATTTTCCGGGCTTAATTTCTCTCAGATTGCTGCGTTTCTTTAAGTTAGCACGCTACTCACCCACAATGGTCGGCTTAGCGAATGCCCTTTATTCGGAGCGAAGAGCACTCATTGGTAGCCTTATTATTCTAATAGGCATGGTCATCATTCTTGCCTCAGGAATGTATGCCATTGAACATACCATACAGCCCGAAAAACTTGGATCCATTCCCTTAGCGATGTGGTGGGCTGTTGTTACGATTACTACAGTGGGATATGGAGACGTCGTTCCGGTTACCATTTTAGGAAAAGTATTAGGGGGTGTTACAGCGATTGTTGGCTTAGTCATGTCAGCATTACCTGTAGTGATCGTTGCAACCGCATTTGAAAGAGAAATACGTCAGCGCGATTTTTTAATCAATTGGAACATGGTTGCGCACGTTCCATTATTTGCAGACCTTGATGCAGGGGCGCTATCTGAAATCATTTCAATCCTGAGGTCTCAGACCTACGAACCAGGAGAAATGATTGTTCGCCGAGGAGAAAAAGCCCATTCGATGTACTTTATCTCCAGCGGAATAGTTGAAATTGAATTACCCAATCAACGTGTCACGATGGAAGCTGGACAATATTTTGGGGAAATCGCCATTTTAGAAAACACAGTGCGATCAGCCACCATCAAAGCCAAAGAGACAACTCGGGTATTAATTCTAGAAGCAGAGGATTTTCAACGCTTACTTGAAAGCAATCCAGATATGGAAAAAAGCATACGCCGACAAGCTGATGAGCGTCTTAAGCAACAAGGTGATATCTCTTAAGAAGACTAGAATTAATGCTCGCTTGGGCCTTCAATACTCTGCGGCCCGATTCTCAACACTTTATTCTCTGCTTCATCAAACCCCGCAAGCTTGCAGATTCTAGCGAGTTCTAGCGCTGCTACCGTACCTAGTCTCACAGAAGAACGTGGAGAGTTCTCTTTACTGGGCATTAAGGCTTCAATAAATTGTCCTTGCTCATCAAAGATTGCCCCCCTGACTACGCTCCATTCTTGGGTTTTGCAATCGGCACTATGCAAGATGCGTTTTTCTTTGATCATGTGCCCACTGGCTTCATCCATTTGCGTAGGCTTCTGAAACACAATTCTGTCCCAAAAAAATACCTCGCCTTTTTCAAGATGAACCGAAGCTTGATCAAGGAAAAAAGCACGGTTGGGGTCTTTTACAGGAATTTGGACCCAATCTGTTTTTGGCGGTTCAGCTGCCACAGCCGCAACCATTACACTGGTAAAGGCAGCTAATAAAAATAGTCTAGGAATAATTCGCATCGTCGGAAGCCTGTAATGAAGTTTCGTCAAGCAATCTGGACCAGACACTATCTTACTGTGTCCATGCGCCTATCCGCTTAGAAATTCATTATTAAAAGTTCTGCGAACCTTGAATCCAGAATTGCCCGCCTGATGCGTTGATAACGGAGGTCGTCGCAGCAGCCCCTAATTTATGAGCGTAAGAGGCACGGAA